>CABVDE010000007.1 GCA_902496945.1 uncultured Collinsella sp. | reverse complement strand
CCCCCGCCGTCGCTTCTATCGCATCGTTGAAAGGATGCAACCATGCTGCTACCCGATTCCAAGACCGAGCTCGTCCGCCGTGGCAACAAGGTCGTTTACGACCTGGGCGACAAAATCGTCAAGGTCTTCAACGAGACCAAGCCCGTCTCCGACGTGTTCAACGAGGCTTTGAATCTTGCCCGCATCAATGAGTGCGGCATCCGCAGCCCCAAGGCTCTCGAGGTTTCCCAGCTCGAGAACGCCAACGGCTGGGCGCTCGTGACCGAGAAGGTTCCGGGCACCACCCTTGCCGAGAAGATGACTGCCGAGCCCCAGCGCTTTGGTGAGTATCTCGAGATGTTCGTCGACCTCCAGATCGAGATCCACGGCTACACCTCCCCGCTGCTCAACCGTCAGCGCGACAAGTTCGCCCGCATGATCGACAGCCTGAATCAGCTCAATGCCACCACGCGCTACAACCTTCAGGAGCGTCTGGACGGCATGACCAAGGAGTTCAAGGTCTGCCACGGCGACTTCAACCCCTCCAACGTCATCGTTGGCGACGACGGCAAGCTCTATGTGTGCGACTGGGCACACGCCACCCAGGGCTCCCCTGCCGCCGACGTTGCCACGACCTACCTGCTCTTTGCCCTCAACAGCAAGGATCAGGCCGAGGCCTACCTGGAGCTCTACTGCGACCGCGCCGACATGCCCATGCAGGTCGTGCGTCAGTGGACGAGCATCGTCGCCGCTTCCGAGCTCGCTCGTAAGCGCAACGTGAACGATGAGTTCCTTGAGAACTGGATCGACGTCGTCGATTATCAGTAATATCTGAGCGATACATTTCGCATCGGAGGCACAAAGGAAAACCCCGCAGCTCACATGGGCTGTGGGGTTTTCCTTTAGCGATTGAGCATGCCGACAAGATAGAAGGGCGGCCCTGCATCTCCCCCATCTGGGAGAAATGCAGGGCCGCCCCGTATATCGAACTGCAAGCGAAATCGTCGACTAGCGACGGGCTGCCTTCACGAGCTCGGCAACCTTGGCGACAACCTCGTCGATCGCCACATCCTCGCGCTCGCCTGTGGCACGGTCCTTGAGTTCGACGGTACCGTTCTTAAGGCCGCGCTTGCCCAGAACAACCTGATACGGGAAGCCCATAAGATCGTTGTCGGCAAACTTAAAGCCAGGACGCTCATCGCGGTCATCGACGACGACCTCGATACCCTCGGCGCACAGGCCATCAACGATCTGCTCACAGGCGATAGCGCACTCCTCCTTCTTGGGGTCGAGCGGAATCACCGCGACCTCGTAGGGAGCGACGGAGACCGGCCAGACGATGCCGTGCTCGTCGTTGTGCTGCTCCACGACGGCAGCGAGCGAGCGGGACACGCCCACGCCGTAGCAACCCATGATGAGCGGCTTCTCCCTGCCGTCCTCATCCATAAAGGTAGCGCCCATGGCCTCGGAGTACTTGGTGCCCAGCTGGAAGACCTGGGAAACCTCGATGCCGCGGGCAGCGGAAAGCGGCTTGCCGCAATGCGGGCAGGGATCGCCGGCAACGACGGTGATCAGGTCAGTCCACTCGTCGACGGTAAAGTCGCGCTCAGGGCAGGCTCCGGTAAAGTGATAGCCAACCTCGTTGGCACCGCAAGCCCACTGCTTAGACTCGCGCAGACTCTCGTCGCACACCAGGCGGATGCCCTCGGGCAGGTTGACCGGCCCGATAAAGCCCTTGTGCAGACCGTTCGCCTGAAGCTCCTCGTCGGTCATCATGCGATAGCCCTTGCCAAAGACATGCTCGGCCTTACAATCGTTGAGCTCATGATCGCCCGGAACGATAGCCACGACAGGCTTGCCCTCGGCGTCGATGAGCGCCAGCGACTTGCGTGTGCCGTTCTCGGGCAAGCCGAAGAACTTGGCAACAGCCTCGATGGTGCCCATACCCGGAGTCTCGACCTTGGTGAGCGTACCGTCACCGGGACCCTCGGTCACAACGACCTCGGTGCTTGCGGCCTCATCATCGGCGGCAAAGCCGCAGTCATCGCAGTAGACGAGCGAAGCCTCGCCGGCCTCGGCCAAAGCCATGAACTCGACAGAGGTGTCGCCACCAATCTCGCCGGAGTCGGCGACAACGGGCAGGGCCTTGATGTAGCAGCGCTCGCAGATGTTGGCATAGGCCTGCTTCATCTTGTCGTACTCCTCCTGCAGGCTCTCCTGCGTGGCGGAGAAGCTGTAGGCGTCCTTCATGATGAACTCGCGACCGCGCATCAGACCAAAGCGGGGGCGGAACTCGTCACGGAACTTATCCTGAATGTGATACAGGTTGACTGGCAGCTGTTTATAGGAGCGCAGCTCGTTGCGCACCAGGGCCGTCACGGTCTCCTCGTGCGTGGGACCGAGCACGAACTCGCGACCATGACGGTCGTCAAAGCGCACGAGCTCCTTGCCATAGGCGTCGATACGGCCGGATTCGCGCCACAGCTCAGCGTCGACCATGATGGGCATCATGAGCTCCTGGGCGCCCGCAGCGTCCATCTCGTCACGCACGATGTTCTCGATCTTGCGAATCGAGCGCCAAGCGAGCGGCAAGTAGGAATACAGGCCAGCGGCCTCCTTGCGGATCATGCCGGCACGAAGCAGCAGGCGGTGGCTTGCGAGCTCGGCGTCGGCCGGATCCTCTTTAAGCGTCGGCGCGTAGAGCTTAGACATATACATTGCTCGAGTCATTTATTTCTCCTCAATAAGCTTGTCGACCTCGGCCATCAGCGCGTCGACAATTTGATCCTCAGCTACTTTACCAATGATCTGACCATGCGAAAAGAGCAAGCCCTGACCACGCCCGCAGGCAACACCCAGATCGGCATCAGAGGCCTCGCCGGGTCCATTAACAGCGCATCCCATTACGGCAATCGAAAGCGGCGCAGAGTAGTTCTTAAGCCGCTCGGTTACCTCCTCGGCGATTGCGATCAGGTTGACCTGACAGCGGGCGCACGTGGGGCACGAGACAATCTCGGGACCACGACGGCGCAGGCCCAGCGACTGCAGAATGCCCCAGGCGACCGGTGGTTCCTCAACAGGATCGGCCGTAAGCGACACGCGCATGGTGTCGCCGATGCCCTCGGACAGCAGAATACCCAAGCCCACCGAGCTTTTGATGGTGCCCTGCAGCTTGGTACCGGCCTCCGTCACACCCAGATGAAGCGGAACATGGGGGATCTCGTGCGACAGGGCACGATAGGTATCGAGCGTCGTTTGCACGCTATGGGCCTTGGCAGAAAGCACAATGTTGGTAAATCCGCGGTCCTCAAAGTGCCTGACGAATCGCTCGCTCGACATCACGAGCTTTTCGGGCTGCGTAAGATCATCGCACTCGGCGATGTCCTGCTCGAGCGAGCCGGCGTTGACGCCAATGCGAATTGCACAGCCCGCAGCACCCGCGGCGTCGATGACGGCGTCGACCTTGGCCCAGTCACCGATATTGCCGGGGTTGATACGAAGCTTTGCGGCACCGGCCTCGACGGCGCCGATGGCGAGCTTATGGTTAAAGTGAATATCGGCGACGATCGGAACCGGGGACTCGGCGCAGATGATACTGAAGCCCTCGAGCGCGGCCTCGGTGGGTACGCTCACACGCACGATATCGCAGCCCGCCTGCGCCAACGCACGCACCTGCGCAAGCGTTGCCTGAGCATCAGCGGTATCGGTGCAGGTCATGGACTGAACCGCCACCGGCGCGCCGCCGCCGATCTGCACGCCGCCCACATGCACGGGGCGCGTCAGCTCGCGCGGCAAAGAATGGGAAAGAGACAATCCAAACACTCCCCTACAGAATAAATCGAAGGATGTCGGAACGAAGCATATAGACAAACAGCAGCGCAAAGAGCGCGATGCCCACATAGCTCACAATCGTCTGGACCTTGAGCGGCAGCTCGCGGCCCGCAATCTTTTGAATGATCTCGATGACAAGCTTGCCGCCGTCGAGCGGGGGGATGGGCAGCAAGTTCATAAAGCCCAGCGAGAACGAGATGAGCGCGGCAAGCGATAGGAACGTTACAGGGCCGGCAGCAGCCGCCTGCGAGGACATGACGCTAATACCCACGATCGAGGAGGACTGGTCGAGAATCTCAATCGTATGCTGCGGCTGGAGTAGGCGCATAACGCCATCCGCCGTCTGCACAACATAGGAGAATGACAGACGCGCCGAGCTGATCGGGTCCAAACGGACCACCTCCGTAGAGGCATACACACCTAGGCGCTCGTCCTCTTTGAGTGCAACCGAGGTCGAATGCTGCCTGCCGTCGCGCTCATACTCGATGGCGATATCGTCCTTACCGGCGGCCTTGCCGATAGCATCGTAAACGTCCATCCAGGTGGAGCACGATACCCCGTCGACCGAAAGGATCGCGTCACCGCCCTCGATGCCCGCCTTGGCGGCAATCGAGCCCTCATCGACCTGACCGATCACGTTGGTATCCAACGGCACGGTGACACCCGCAATGGAATAGATGCTCATAAGGAGCAAAAAGCCCGTCAAGATATTGACGAGAATGCCCGCAAGCAGCATAAAGGCTCGCTTGACAAAGCCCTGGCCCAAATAGGTGTGCGACCGTTCTTGCGCCAAGAAATCAGCCTCACCGCACGGCAGATCCCACACATCGCCCTCGGCAGTCGCATGTTCGCGATCGAAGCGACGGCCATCAAAGGTGGTGTAGCCCGCCGCGTCTCGCGGCAGCGTCTGATACTTGGTGGGATAGTAGCTCGGCGAGGGCTTCTCCCCTTCCTCATACCAGGGTGCGATGGAGCCCCAGCCCAGCAATAGGGCGCATGCCTCGAGTACATCCTCCTCGGACAGTCCGAGCTCATCGGCAAGATCAGCCACGGTCACGCGACCATGACGATAGATAGCCGCGAGCACGCGGTCGGCGCAAGAGACGTCGGTCGGATCCATACCGCAGATGGCAGCGTAGCCACCCAGCAGCAGCGGGGTCACGCCAAACTTGGTGCCAATACGACGCGACGTGTAATGGATGTTAAAGCGGCACGGCAGACCCAAAAAGAACTCTGTCACACGGACGCCGCAGGCACGCGCCGCCAAAAAGTGGCCGCCCTCGTGCAAAAACACAAGGACGGAAAGCATCAGCAGGCCCCAAAAGACCGATGAGAGAACGCCCAGAACAGTATCCATAAAACGAAAAAGCAATCCTTATAGGTTAGGAACGGGTTGCGGCGAGCACCTGCACAGCCTTTTCACGCGCCCACGCATCGATGTCGCGAAGCTGCTCAAACGAATCGACCGCCTGCGCATCGTGGGCATCCATGCAGGATTCCACAATGCGATCGATATCGGTAAAGCTGCAGCCATCGTGCAGGAAGGCATCGACGGCGACCTCGTTGGCGGCATTGAGCACGCACGGCATGGTGCCGCCCGTCTTGCCGGCGCGCTCGGCCAGCGCCAGGCAGCGGAAGGTATCCATGTCCGCCGCATCAAACGTGAGCTGCCCCAGCTCGCGGAAATCGATGCGCGGTGCCGGGGTGTCCCAGCGCTCGGGATACGAGAACGCAAACTGGATGGGAATACGCATATCGGAGGCACCGAGATATGCCATCACGGAGCCGTCGGCGAACTCGACCATGGAATGAATCTTGGACTGACGCTGCACGACCACGTTAATGAAATCGAGATCGCAGTTAAACAGATGCATGGCTTCGATACGCTCCAGGCCCTTGTTCATGAGGGTGGCGGAGTCAATCGTGATCTTAGCGCCCATGGCCCACGTGGGATGCGCCAGAGCGTCGACACGCGTAACGCGGTCGAGCTCGTCACGCGTACGGCCAAAGAACGGACCGCCCGAGCAGGTAAGCCAAATGCAATGGGCCTCGCGTGGATTCTCCCCCAGATAGCACTGGTAGATGGCGGAGTGTTCGGAGTCGACCGGAATAAGCTGACCGGGCTGTGCCAACGGCATAAGCAGGTCGCCACCAACAACGAGCGACTCTTTATTGGCAAGGGTAAGACGCTTATTCGAAGTCAGTGCCGCATGGCTTGCCTCGAGACCGGCAGCACCCACGATAGCAACGAGTACGCAGTCGACATCATCGCGATGCGCGAGCTCGTAAACCGCCTGCGCGCCAACACCAAGTTCGGTACCATCAGGCAGCTCCTGCAGCACGGCGTCATCGCCATGAGCGACATCAGCCACAGCAACCGCCGGGACCGAGAACTCACGGGCGGCGGCAACGAGCTCGGACGTGCTGGAGTTAACGGACAGCGCCGTCACCTGCAGGCGATCGGCATGCTGACGGCATACATCGAGCGCCTGGGTGCCGATAGAGCCCGTACAACCCAGGATGGCAACACGGAGACGTCCGTCGGGGCCATACGTTGTCTGAAAGGACATTACAGCACGCCTCCGATCATCAGCAGCAGCTGCGCGGTGATGCAGCCAAAGATAAGCGAATCGCTACGATCGAGCATACCGCCGTGGCCCGGGATAAGGTTGCCAGAATCCTTGACGCCCACACCGCGCTTGATGCGCGACTCGATGAGGTCGCCGATAACGCCCAGAATGGACACAACCACGCCGAACAGCACCGCATAGGGCAGGCTCAACTTATAGAAGTGCGTTGCCCACAGGATGAGCCAAATCAAGACAGATCCCAGGATGCCGCCGGCAAAGCCCTCCCAACTCTTTTTAGGAGAGATCTTGGGAACCATCTTATGCTTGCCGATACGGCTGCCCACGATGTAGGCAAAAGAATCGGAGACCCAGAGGGACGCGCAAACGCCCACCGAAAGCAGGGCGCCGGCAAAACCGGGCACGGCATCGCGCAGCAGCACGATAGCCGACAGCATAAAGCCAGTGTAGATGGGGCCCATGAGCGTCACAGCCACATCAGAGATGCGGGTACGCGGCGACCAGACATACCAAATGCCCACCGCGAGCATCAGGGCAAAAAGCAGGGCATTCAGCAACATCGAATCGCCCAACGCCGACAGCGGAAAGAGCACGGCGGCAGCGATACCCATGCGCTCGTTAGCCATCTTGCCATCGAGCCTCGTCATGCGGAAAAACTCATAGCAGCACAGACCGCTCATGACGGAAACAAAGATGGCCGTGGGCACGATACCCAAAACCAGGCACAGGATAAAGACGACAGCGTAGATGATACCGGCGGCGGCACGGGTAATAAAGCCCGCCAGCCACGAACCGGTGCCGCTCTTCGCTGCAGGCGCTCCCGCAGTGGCTGCTTTGCGCGCAGGCGTCTTAGGAGCAGATGCCTTGGGACGATCGGACACGATTAAGCCTCCTCGGTCTTGCTCAGTCCACCAAACCTACGGTCACGGCCCTGATAGGACAAAATGGCGTCGACAAGGCCCCAACGATCAAAGTCGGGCCAATAGGTATCGGTGACATAGAACTCGGAATAAGCCACCTGCCACAGCAAGTAGTTTGAAAGGCGCAGCTCACCAGAGGTGCGAATCACAAGCTCAGGATCGGGAAGGCCGGCGGTATAGAGGTGGGAAGCCACCATGTCGTCATCAATTGCAGCAGGATCGATCTTACCGGCGGCGGCATCAAGAGCGAGCTGACGCACAGCGCGGGTAATCTCGGCACGCGCGCCGTAGTTAACGGCCAGCGCCAGCGTCATACCGGTGTGTTCGGCGCACTCGGCAAGACCGCGCTCAAAGACGTCCCGGGTCTTCTTGGGCAGCGCAGAAATGTCACCCAAAAAGACAACGCGCACGTTCTCGCGCTTCAGCAGCGGCAGCTCGTCGATAAACGTCTTCGCAAACAGGTGCATCAAGACGTTGACCTCATGCTGCGGGCGGTTCCAGTTTTCGGTAGAAAACGCATAGGCCGAAAGCACGTCGACGCCCAGACGCACGCAGGCGGTAATGATCTCGCGTAGGGAGACGATACCAGCCTTGTGGCCCTCGGTGCGGGCAAGACCGCGCGACGTGGCCCAACGGCCGTTGCCGTCCATGATGCACGAGATATGGTGCGGAATGTTATTGAGGTCAAGGTCGGAAAAACCGACGCCCGAAGGGGCGTCGGCAAAATACTCGACCAGTTTAAGCTCGTCGTATTGCACCTTAGATCTCCATGACCTCGGCTTCTTTTTCCTTCAGAAGCTCCTCGACCTTGGCGACATACTCATCGGTGTGCTTCTGGACCTTGGCCTGCTCGCGACGGACATCGTCCTCGGTAAGCTCCTCATCGCGCTCGAGCTTGTTGTTGAAGTCGCGACGAATGTTGCGGATGGAGACCTTAGCCTGCTCGGCGTACTCGCGGCACTCCTTGACGAGCTCGCGACGGCGCTCCTCGGTGGGAGCCGGGAACGGAAGACGAACGACGGTGCCATCGGAGTTGGGGGTAATGCCCAGATCGGAGGCGCTGATAGCCTTGACGATCGCGTTAACGAGCGCCTTGTCCCACGGCTCGATGAGCAGCATGTGAGCCTCGGGGGTCTTGACAGCGGCAACCTGGGTAACCGGCGTAGGGACACCGTAATAATCGACGGTGATGTCGGACAGAATGTTGGCATTGGCGCGGCCGGTGCGGACCTTGGAGAAGTTATGCTTGAGGGACTCGAGCGACTTGTCCATGTGGGCGGTGATGTTCTCTGCCATGCTTAATCCTCCTGATAGACGAGCGTGCCGACGGGCTCACCCGCGAGCGCGCGCTTGACGGTGTCCTCGCCATCGATGTTGAGGACCAAAATGGGCATACGGTTATCCTGGCAAAGAGCCGTAGCCGTGGAATCCATAACCTGCAGGCCGCGGACGAGCACCTCATGGTAGGTGATCTTGTCAAAGCGGACGGCATCGGCGCACCTGACGGGGTCCTTGTCATAGATGCCGTCGACCTTGGTGGCCTTGATCAGAATCTCGGCACCGATCTCGCAGGCGCGAAGGGCAGCAGCGGTATCGGTCGTAAAGTACGGATTGCCCGAGCCGGCAGCGAAGATGACGACGTTGCCCTTGGACAGGTGATTGATGGCGCGACGACGGATATAGGGCTCGCAGATCTCGTTCATCTGGATAGCGCTCATAACGCGGCAGGGGACATCGTTGTGCTCGAAGGCATCCTGCAGGGCGAGTGCGTTCATAACGGTAGCGAGCATGCCCATATAATCGGCCTGGGCGCGCTCCATGCCACCGGCAGCGCCGGCCATGCCACGGAAAATGTTGCCGCCGCCGACAACGACGCCAACCTCATGACCAACGGCGAGCAGCTCCTTGACCTGCTTGGCAAGATGGTCGGTAACCTTGGGGTCGATGCCGTAGTGGCCGTCGCCCATCAGCGCTTCGCCGGAAAGCTTCAGAAGCACGCGTTTATATCGGATGTCGGACAAAGCGATCCTCCTTTAATTAGACTCTCAATATGATAGCAAAGGCTTAACGGGGAGCCATGAAAAAGCAGGCTGTGAGTAAAACCCACAGCCTGCTCATTACCAGCTACAAGAGCTTATTTACTCGCCACGGACCAGACGGTCAAAGGCAACGACGGTAATGGTATCGCCGAGCTCCTTGGAGACCTGCTCAGCGTACTTCTTGATGGTGAGGGAGCTGTCCTTGATGAACTCCTGCTCGGTGAGCACGGACTGCTTGTAGAACTTCTCCAGACGGCCGACAGCCATCTTCTCCTGGATAGCCTCGGGCTTGCCGGACTCGGCAGCCTGAGCCATGTAGATCTGCTTCTCGTGCTCGACGGTCTCGGCCGGAACCTGATCGCGGGTAGCGCAAATCGGCGCGACGGCGGCAACCTGAAGGGCGACGTCGTGAGCGAAGGTCTTGAAGGACTCAGCCTGAGCGGTCTCGGCCTTCTCGAAGGCGAACTCGACGAGGACGCCGATCTTACCACCCATGTGGATGTAAGAAGCGAGAGCGCCATTGTCGGCCTTGCGAGCGGCGAAACGAGCGATCTTCATGTTCTCGCCCATGATGTGAATCATCTCGGTGAGCTCGGAGGAAACGGTCTCCTCGCCCATCGGCTTCTCGAGCAGAGCGTCGACATCGGCCGGCTCGGTGGTGGCGACAACCTCGGCGACCTTGGAAGCAAACCCGGTGAACTTGGCGTTGGAGCCGACGAAGTCGGTCTCGCAGGAGAGCTCGAGCAGAGCGCCGGACTTGCCGTCCTCGGAGACGAACGCGGCGACAGCGCCCTCGTTGGTCTCACGGCCAGCCTTCTTGGCAGCCTTGGCAAGGCCGTTCTTGCGCAGAACGTCGACAGCGGAGTCCATGTCGCCGTCAGCCTCGACGAGAGCCTTCTTGCACTCCATCATCGGGGAGTCGGTCATCTCGCGGAGCTGCTTGACCATAGCGGCGGTAATCTGGGCCATTGTGGTTCCTTTCAAAGAGATGAAAAAGAATTAACTAAGACTGATTTACTCGGCCTTGGGCTCAGCGGCCATCTCGGCCTCGGAGACCTGCTCCTTACCGGAGCCAGCGAGGCAAGCGTCAGCCATGAGCTCGCACATAAGGGTGACAGCGGAGATAGCGTCATCATTGCAGGGGATGCCGTACTCGACCTCGTCGGGATCGGAGTTGGTGTCGATCAGAGCGACGACGGGGATGTTCAGGCGCTGGGCCTCCTTGATGGCGTTCTCCTCGCGCTTGGTGTCGATGACGAAGAGAGCCTGGGGCAGACCCTTCATGTCGCGGGCGCCACCGAGGTTGGTCTGGAGCTTGGTGAGCTCCTTACCGAGCACAGCCTGCTCCTTCTTGGGGAGCACTGCCATGCGGCCGTCCTCGACCATAGCCTCGAGCTCCTCCATGCGGTTGATGCGGGAGCGGATGGTAACGAAGTTGGTCAGCATACCGCCGAGCCAACGCTGATTGATGTAGGGCATGTTGGCGCGCTCAGCGGCGTTCTTAACGGCCTCCTGAGCCTGCTTCTTGGTGCCGACGAACAGCACGTTGCCACCCTTGGCGACGTTCTTGACGAAGGTGTAAGCCTGGTCGGCGTCAAGGATGGTCTGCTTGAGGTCGAGGATGTAGATGCCGTTGCGCTCACCGAAGATAAACGGCTTCATCTTGGGGTTCCAGCGACGGGTCTGGTGACCGAAGTGGCAGCCGGCCTCGAGCAGGGTGCGGATATTAATCTTGGTAGCCATGTTAAACCTCCTGTGGTTTGCCTCCGCGCGGGGTCATCCTCCAAAACCAACCCGGACATGTGCTACCAAAGCCCGGGCACCACGGTATGAAGTAGCCGCGCGTGCGTGATAAAAACCTGTTGCCGTGAAGCAACCCGATGAATGATAGCAGGAATGCATCTTCCTGCCAACCCGCAATCAAAACCACACACCTGATTGCGGTGCGGGACGTCCGAGCCACTATTCGCCGCGGGGATGGGCTTGAGCCACGGCGCGCTTAAGCCGATCGGGCGTGAGATGCGTGTAGATCTGAGTCGTGGACAGGCTCGCATGCCCCAGCAGTTCTTGAACCGAGCGCAAATCCGCGCCACCCTCGAGTAAGTCGGTCGCAAAGGTATGGCGCATCGCATGCGGGGCGATGTCGGCCGGAATGCCGGCGAGCGCCGCCAGCGTATGGAACCGCCGCCGGAGCATGGCGGCGCTCATGCGATTGCCGCGCGCCGAAATGAACAACGGATGCGGACCACCTGCGGCATCTCTGCGCTTTGCCTGGGCAAGCAGCTCCGGTCTCCCCTCCTCAATATAGAGACGGGTCGCCTCGAGAGCGCGCCGATACAGGGGCACGATGCGCTCCTTGCTTCCTTTGCCCCAAAGTCGCAACGTCCGCTCAGACCACGCGATGGACTCCAGATTAAGCGCCGAGAGCTCCGAGATGCGCGCACCGGAGGCATAGAGCAGCTCGAGCATCGCCGCATCGCGCAGCCCCGCGGGTGTTGAGGTATCGGGGGCACGGAGCAACGCCCCCACCTGTTGGGTCGTCAGCACACCGGGCAGATCGCGCGGGAGCTTGGGCGAGGAAATTGCCGAGACCACATCGCCCTCCACAGCCCCCTCGGCAGCCATCCATCGATAGAGCGATCGGATAGCCGACAGATGCGCCGCAAGCGTTCGGGGAGCCACCTGCTCGCGCGAAAGCTCGGCCAGATAGCGACGAATGGTGCGCACGTCGGCAGCGAAAGCATCGATATCCTCGCGCTCGCACCAGGCAGCAAAGCGCTCCAGCCTCGAGCCATAGGCCGTCACCGTGTTGGGAGAAAGTCCCTCGACACGTGCGATGTAAGCGATAAACAAGTCGACGGTGTCATACAGGTCAAAGGCTATGACCGGTCGCCTCCAAACAGATCGGGGCGAGTGGCCAGATAGGCATCAAGGGCGTCGAGCGCACGGTCCGCATAGGCCTGGTAGCGGTCGCGCTTGCTGCGGCGCTTACCGTCCTCGAGCGGCGGCACCAGGCCAAAGTTAACATGCATGGGCTGATAGCCCACGGTGGCAGGATCGGTCGCATAGCTCACGAGCGAACCCAGGGCGCCCACACCCGGCAATTCGACGCCCGCGGCACCGATAGCCTCGGCATAGGTGTTGAGCGCCGCGAGCAGGCCGGTCGCCACGGCTTCCATATACCCCTCGGTACCGGTGATCTGACCGGCCAGGCGCACGCCGGTACCGGGCACGGCAAAGGTGCCATCGAGCACGTGCGGGGCGTCGACAAAGGTATTGCGGTGCATGACACCGTAGCGGAAGAACTCGGCGTTCTCCAGGCCCGGCACCATATGGAAGACACGCTTCTGCTCGCCAAAGGTCAGGTTGGTCTGGAAGCCCACCATGTTATAGGCAGTCTTCTCCTTGTTCTCGGCACGCAGCTGAATCGCCGCCCAGGGGCGACGCCCGGTACGCGGGTCGGTGAGGCCGACGGGCTTCATGGCGCCAAACCGAATGGCATCCTTGCCGGTGCGTGCAACCTCCTCGGCGGGCTGGCAGGCCTGGAACAGGTCGCCACCCTCAAAGTCCTTGAGCACCACGCGATCGGCCGTGGTGAGCGCCTCGATAAAGGCCTCGTACTCCTCCTTGTTGAGCGGAGCGTTGAGATAGTCGCCGCTCCCCTGCTCCTCGTAGCGCGACTGCGAGAACAGCACGTCCATATCGAGCGTGGAGGCATCGACGATCGGCGCCGCCGCATCAAAGAATGCCAGGGCGTCGCCACCGACGAGCTTCATGACCTCTTCACTCAACGCCGGTGAGCACAAGGGGCCGGCGGCAATGACCACGTGACCCTCGGGAATCTGCGTGACCTCGCCGTGAACGATCTCGATATTGGGACGGGCGGCAACCTCGGCCTCGACAAGCTCGGAAAACTTGACGCGGTCGACCGCCAGGGCGCCGCCGGCGGGAACGGCCGCACGATGGGCGCAGTCGAGCAGGACCGAGCCCATACGCTCAAGCTCGGCCTTCAGCAAACCAGCCGCAGAGTCCGGACGGGTCGACTTAAACGAATTGGAGCAGACGAGCTCTGCCAGATGATCGGTATGGTGGGCCGGGGAGCTCACCTGGGGGCGCATCTCGCACAGCTTTACGGCAAACCCGCGGTCTGCCAGCTGGATCGCGCATTCCGAACCCGCCAGACCGCCACCGATAACCGTCACCTGATCGAACTGCATCTACAAACACCTTTCTAATTGACACGTTTTCCATTGTGACCGAAGGGCGTCTGAGCGTGAAGGGCAAACTTGGAGGGCGCATACCTTCCATCCATCATGCGCTCGATAAGGCCCTCGAGTTCAAGCGAACCCAAGAGTTTGAGCACGCCGACGGCATCGAGCGAGAC
The DNA here is from genome assembly GCA_902496945.1 of uncultured Collinsella sp. Classification (GTDB taxonomy): domain Bacteria; phylum Actinomycetota; class Coriobacteriia; order Coriobacteriales; family Coriobacteriaceae; genus Collinsella. The sequence goes on along the minus strand of CABVDE010000007.1, from coordinate 46,666 downwards.
GAGCGCCGCGATATCGTCAACCTTGAGTGGCGAGGCGATGAGCGCATGCATCACAGCCTGCTGCGTGGGGTCCAGATCGGCAATACCGGGTGCATCGGGACGCGAGTAGCGCAGGGTACCGTAGATGCGCGAGATAGCCATCTCGATAGACTCCTCGTCGATGATGCAGCAGGCACCGTTCGCAATGAGGTAATTCGTGCCACGCGACTCGGGCGATAGGATCGACCCCGGCACGGCAAGAAGCTCGCGCCCCAAGTCCATAGCAGCCTCGGCTGTAGAAAACGTCCCGGAAGGCATGCCCGCCTCGGACACAAAGAGCGCCTGCGACAGAGCCGCAATCACGCGGTTACGACGCGGGAAGGCAAACTTGCGCGGACCCATGCCCCACGGCGATATCGACACGACCGCACCTCCTGTATCGAGCGTACGCGCGATGAGCCCCGCACTTGAGCGTGGATAGACCACATCGGCGCCCGTTCCCAGCACCACGACGTGCTTGCCGCCGGCGTTGACAGCAGCCCAGCCCGAAGCTTGATCGCAACCGACCGCACCGCCCGAAACCACCGTCACTCCCGCCTCGACCGCCACCTTTGCCGCAAGCTCTGCCACGGCAAGACCATACGGCGAGGCCTTGCGCGCGCCGATGATGGAGAGCGCGGGCATCGATAACACGGCAGGGTCGCCGCGAACGTAGAGTGTCTGAGGCACATCCGAAAGCTCCATAACGGTCTCGGGGTACAACGCATCACCTGGATGCAGCTCAAAGGTCTCCTCGGCCATCATTGGTCCCTCCTTCCCTGATACATCGCCGCCTCGAGCACATGGTCCTGCGTCACCCGCTCGCTCTCGGCGACGTCGGCGATCGTTCGCGCGATACGCACCAGGCGCACGATGCCTCGCCCCGTGAGATGTGTGCGCTTCGACAGGCCGAGTACGCACTTCTCCGCTGCATCGTCGAGCTCAAAGGTCGAAACGACACCATCGATCGACCGCGACTCGTCATCCTCGGCCTCGGCATCTGCTTCGTCCATACGAGACTCGCGCCAGGCGCGAAAAGCGCGTCCGCGCACAACATAGTCGCGCAGCTCGGCCGATGACATACCCTCCGCGCCCTCGATAATCACTTGGGGGTCGGGACGGGTCACATCGAGCATCATGTCGATACGGTCGGCCAACGGACCGCGCAGTTTAGACCGATAGCGCTCGACCATCGACGCCGAGCAGCGACACGGCACCTCGCGATCGCCCAAAAAGCCGCAGGGGCAGGGATTGCTCGCGGCCAGCAGCTGGAAGCGCGATGGGAAGGTAAAGGCCCCGTCGACACGTACGATCTTCACGTAGCCGCGCTCAATGGGCTGACGTAACGTCTGTAGTACGCCCGTGGGAAACTCGGCAAGCTCGTCCAAAAAGAGCACGCCGCCATGCGCCAGGCTAATCTCGCCCGGATGCACCGGGCGTCCGCCGCCGATAAGGCCCGCGGTCGAAATACTGTGGTGGGGACTGCGGAAAGGCCGGTGCCCAGCCAACAAGCCATCGATGTTCTCACCCAGCACCGAATGGATGCACAGCGCCTCCTGCTGATCCTCAACGGAAAGCTCGGGCAAGATGCCGGTCATGCGCCGCGCGAGCATCGTCTTGCCCGATCCCGGGGACCCGATCATCAGCAAGCCCAGCTCCCCTGCCGCCGCAAGCGCCATGCCACGCTTGGCGACTTCCTGCCCCAGTACGTCGGCATAATCGAGTTCGGGCTCAAAGGTCGCCTCGACGCCCTCAGAATCTAAGTAATGCCGCGCGGCATCGCCCATACCATGAGCGAGCTGCGACAGATGGTCGATAAATCCGCAATCCACGCCCGCGAGTGGCACATGCTGGTCGGACCTGCCGGCGATAAAAGACAGCCCCATGTCGCGAGCCAGCAGCTGAAACGCCACCTCGCCCTTGACAGGTAGCACCGTACCGTCCAGGCCGAGCTCGCCGGCGATAAGGCATCGATCAAGATTGTCGCGGGGAATCTGGCCATCGGCTGCCAGCACCGCGATGGCGATGGGCAAATCAAAGCCGCTGCCAGTTTTGCGGATATCGCCGGGAGCCAGGTTGACGGTAATACCCGAGCGCGGAATCTCAAAGCCAGCCGAGCGCATGGCGCACCGGATACGCCCACGCGACTCCATCACCTCCATGCTCGGGATACCGAGCATCTGAATACCCGGGATACCACCGGCAAGTGATACCTCGACGGTTACGGGAATGGCCTCAACGCCGCGGATACAGGCAGCGTGGACGGCAAACGTCTCGAATGCCATCACGACACCTGCCAATCGAACGCGTTGTACTGGTGCTCGATCTCGGCGATATGCCCGCCACGGATGGTCACGCCAACGGCATCGAAGCGAATCGCCTTGAGCGGATAATGCTCCATGAGATAGCAGCTTGCGATGCGGCGGTAGCGGCGTTGCTTTTGGGCGTCCACGGCCTCCTCGGGAAAGACCCGCGTGGTGCAATCCAGCGCGACACGTCTGGTCTTGACCTCGGTCATCACCACGACATCGTCGAGCTCATCGAGCAGTACCAAATCGGCCTCACCCTCTGTGCAACGATAGCCCTGCTCCAGCAAGGTGTAACCGCGCTCGTTAAAGTAGTCGATGGTGATCAGCTCGCCCAGCATGCCCAGCTCGCGGGGACTAAGCCCCTTGATATACTCGGGCGTGATCGCCCCGCAGTCGAGCTCGCCGTTTTCCCAACGCTCCTTGAGCTGCTGCGTCTTGCTCTTTTTGCTTGCGGCACACATGGGGTCTCCTTTCCCGCACACTGCATTGCCCCGATGATGAGGGCACCTTTCATGCGGGTAAGTACCGGAAGCAAACCAAAAGCTGACCAAATGCCGACAAATAACGGGCCGTGCGCAACAATCACATTGCACACGACCCGCTAGCAGCAGGTTTATAAAACCCCAGAGGTCCCTGTCTCCACAATTGACCTAGAACAGGCGCTCAGTCTGCAGAAAGTTTCCGCAAAAGCTCACACGATGCAGCGGACAAAGACCATGTTTGCGAATGGCCTCGATATGCTCGGGGCTTGCATAGCCCTTCGACTCGGCCAGATGGTACTCGGGATACTCGGCGTCATACTCGACCATCATCTCGTCACGCGTAACCTTAGCCATGATGGACGCTGCGGCGATGCAGGCGATCTTGGCATCGCCCTTCACCACATCGCGCTCGTTGGGAACGGCGCCCAAGGGGTTGCCATCCATGAGGACGCAGTCTGGCTCGAGCCCCGTATCGGCCACGGCGCCCGCAACAGCGGCACGGATAGCGCGTGCCATACCCATCTCATCGATATCCTTCGGCGCGATATGACAAAACCCAATCGCCGTCGCCACCTCGGCAATCTTCACCGAGAGCAACTCACGGCGCGCCGGCGTGAGTTTTTTGGAATCGTTGATGCCCCAGACGCGCGGCTCCATGGGAAGGCACACGGCGCACACGGTCAAGGGACCGGCCACCGATCCGCGACCGACCTCGTCGACGCCGACGACCACGCCATCGCCGCCAAGCTCGTGCATGAGCTCGTACATGCCGTTGACGCGCTCGCGCTCGGCAAGTTCCTTGGCATGGCGCTTAAGGGCACGCTCGCAAGCCTTGATCACCTGCTGGCGCGGATCCTCGCGATAATGCTCCACGAGGGTGGGAATCTCCTCGAACGTGGCGCTCGCCAGCTCGCCGGCAACCTGCGATGCCGAAACCGAGCTTGTCATATTGGCCATATCGGGGCCTCCTTGCATGCAAATCAGATAAAAAGAAGGGCCACCCGAAGGTGACCCTTGTGTCCAAACGAGTGGACGGACGCTGCGATCTTCTTAGCGCTTCTCGGGGATGCGAGCAGCCTTGCCCACCTTGTCGCGGAGGTAGTACAGCTTGGCGCGACGGACGCGACCATGACGGACGACCTCGAGCTTAGCGATCTTGGGGCTGTGAAGCGGGAAGGTACGCTCAACACCGACACCGAAGGACATCTTGCGGACGGTGAAGGTCTCGCGGGCACCAGCGCCGGCCATGCGGATGACGTCGCCCTGGAAGACCTGGATGCGCTCGCGGTCGCCTTCCTTAATGCGGTAGTGAACCTTGACGTTGTCGGCGACGCGAACCTGAGGAATGTCCTCGCGGATCTGCTGACGCTCGATTGCGCGGATGTAATCCATGTGCAATTCCTTACTCTTCTAGAGGTGCCGTACCACCTTGGCCGGCACGTAGTTGAACAAACGTATTTGAGTATACACGCGCGGGTTTCTGCTGCAAGAACAATTTTTTACGCAGACAAAAAGACAAAACCCGCACATGATAACCGCCCGCCTCATGAATGAGACGGGCGGCACGAAGGGGGCTACGCTAGGCGCCTAAGCCCAAAATGTTAGGCGGAACGCTTGGCGTCGAGCTTGGCCTGGGCGGCAGCAAGACGCGCGAGCGGCACGCGATAGGGCGAGCAGGACACATAGTCCACGTCAGCGACGTTAAACAGGCCCTTGATGGACTTGGGGTCGCCGCCGTGCTCGCCGCACACGCCAAAGTGCATGCCGGGGTTGGTGGCACGGCCCTTCTCGACGGCCATGCGCACCAGCTCAAGTACTGCAGAGTCGATAGTCTCGAAGGGGTTGTCCTTCAGGATCTTCTTGTGCATGTACAGCGGGATAAACTTGGCCTCGGCATCGTCGCGAGAGAAGCCGAAGGTCGTCTGCGTGAGGTCGTTGGTGCCAAAGCAGAAGAAGTCGGCGTGCTGGGCGATCTCATCGGCGACCATGCAAGCGCGCGGCAGCTCGAGCATCGTGCCAACGGAAATGTTGAGCTCAACGCCCTCCTCGGCGGAAACGTCGGCGATCACGCGCTCAATGACCTCGCGGGTCTGGACATGCTCAGCCGTGATGGAGACGAGCGGAACCATGATCTCGGGGCGCGGGTCGACACCCTCCTTGATAAGACGTGCGGCAGCCGTGGCGACGGCGCGAACCTGCATGAGCGGCAGATCGCCAAAGACAACGGACAGGCGCACGCCGCGCAGGCCAAGCATGGGGTTGGACTCAACCATGCCGTCGATACGGCGCAGACAGGCACGCAGGGCGGCAAGTTCTTCCTCGCTGGCACCAGCGGCTTCCTTCTTGGTGATGGCGACCTCGAGCTCACGGGGATCGTCCAGGAACTCATGCAGCGGCGGATCGATCAGGCGCACGACCACGTCGCGGCCGGTCATGGTCTTGAACATGGCCAGGAAGTCCTCGGTCTGGACCTTGAGCAGATCGGCGAGCGCCTGCTGCTTGACGGCCTCGTCGTCGGACAGTATGAAGCTCTGGATGATGTTCTTGCGGTCGCCCAGGAACATGTGCTCGGTGCGGCACAGGCCGATGGCCTCGGCGCCAAACTCAAGAGCGAGCTCGGCATCCTCGGGGTTATCGGCGTTGACGCGCACATGGTTGGCGTGACCATCGGTCTCGTCCAGACGGATCGCGTCGGCCCAGGACAGGATAGTATCTAGGTCGCCGGTGAGCTCTGCCGAAACCAAGTCGACCGCGCCATCGACGACGATGCCCTGGGTACCGTCAATGGAAATGACGTCGCCCTCGTGCAGTACGCGGTCGCTGCCCTCGATGCGAACGACCTTCTCTGTGGCATCGATATGGAAGCGCTCGACACCGCAGACGCAGGGCGTACCCATGCCACGGGCGATAACGGCGGCGTGGCTCGTCTTGCCACCGTGGCTCGTCAGGATACCCTCGGCGGCGACCATGCCCTTCAGGTCGTCGGGGTTGGTCTCCCAGCGGACCAGGATAACCTTGTGGCCCTCGTTCGCGCGCGCGACGGCGTCGCCACTCGAGAACACGACCTCGCCCACGGCGGCACCGGGGCTGGCGTTAAGACCGCGGGCCAGCGCCTCGTACTTCTTGGAGGAATCGAACTGCGGGTGCAGGAGCTGGTCGAGCTGTGCGGGGTCGATGCGGCTCACGGCCTCCTCACGGGTGATGAGGCCCTCCTCGACCATCTCGATAGCGATGCGCAGGGCGGCGGTGGCGGTACGCTTGCCCACGCGAGTCTGGAGCATCCAGAGCCTGCCTTGCTCGATGGTGAACTCGATGTCGCACATATCGCGATAGTGATCCTCGAGCGTCAGGAAGACGCGCTCGAGCTCCTCGCCTGCGGACTCGAGGCCCGGCGTGGTCTTGAGATCGGCGATGGGCTCGGTGTTACGGATACCGGCGACGACGTCCTCGCCCTGGGCGTTGACCAGAAAGTCGCCGTAGAACTCCTTGGTGCCGTCGGCCGGGTTGCGCGTAAAGGCGACGCCGGTCGCGGAGGTCTCGCCCTTGTTGCCAAAGGCCATGGCCTGGACGTTGACGGCGGTGCCGAGCTCATCGGAAATGCCGTGCTGCTTGCGGTAGATGCAGGCACGCTCATTCATCCAGCTGCCAAAGACGGCCTGGATGGCAAGGCGCAACTGAAGCTCCGGATCGTGCGGGAAGACGGGCTTGCCGTCGACAACCTCGAGCTCGGGGTACAGGGCGGCCTCGACGTTCTCGGAGAAGATGCCCTTAAAGGTCTCGACGAGCTCCTGCAGGTCCTCGGCCGAAAGCTCGGAGTCGACGCGAACGCCGGCAACCAGGCGGGCCTGAGTCAGAGCGTTCTCGAACAGATCGGCATCGACACCCATGACGACGTTGGAGAACATCTGGATGAAGCGGCGATAGCTATCCCAGGCAAAGCGCGGGTTCTGCGTCTGGGCGATAAGGCCCTGGACGGAATCGTCGTTGAGGCCAAGGTTGAGGACCGTGTCCATCATGCCGGGCATGGAGAACGGGGCGCCCGAGCGCACCGATACGAGCAGCGGATCGTTGTCGTCACCGAGCTTCTTGCCGCAGCGGGCCTCGAGGTCCGCCTCGGCGGCAACGATCTCGTCGAGTGCGCCCTCGGGCCACACATTGCCGGCGCCGGAGTACTCGACACAGGTCTGGCAGGTAATGGTAAAGCCACCGGGAACCGGCAGACCGATACGGCTCATCTCGGCAAGGTTCGCACCCTTGCCGCCAAGCACAAAGTTCATGGACTTGTCGCCCTCGGTGACACAGGTGCCCTGGGCGTCGGTTCCAAAACGGTAAACCCTCTTGCAATCGCTCACGATACTTCCCCTTCTATGTGTTCGCACACACGACCGTGGTAACGAATCGCCCCGCCGGATGCGGGCCGTGAGGGAACTATACGGCGGGCATTGAGCGGACTTGCGTAGAGGGCGCGGGGTTTGGTAAACGTGGTAAATGTGGCGGTAAACGGTAGGTAAAGGTGGTTACCTTATGAAGATACCACTGTAAGAAAATTGCAGTTCAAAAGTAGTTCTTTGCTAAATCGCTTTACCAAAACTAGTTATTTGAGACGGGGCAATTTTAGCTACCTTGTCATCAGAGGTGTTTATCCCACGGTCAATGGTCAAATGAGCTACTTTTGTTGAGCGCGGCGGGCGGCTCGGCGGGCTCTTGCCTCTTGAATCTCTTCGAGATGCGCGATGATCTCGGCAGCGCTTTCCTCGATCGCCTTGCCGTCGGTGCGCACCACAAAGCAGCCCAGACGCTTCATGAGGGCACGAGCCTCCTCAAGCTCGCTGCGGACGCTCTCGGGCTCGGCATAGGAGCCGGCAACGGCGCGTGCGTAGTCATCACCCAGGCGGCTATCGCGAATCTCGGAAATCACATCGACGGTCGAAATCAGGCCGAACAGCCGCATCGGGTCGACCTCGTAAATCGACTTGGGCGGCTCCATGCCGTGCGCCAGCGGGACGTTGGCGACCTTGTAGCCCTGATAGGCCAGATACATCGAAAGCGGCGTCTTGGACGTGCGCGAGACACCGAGCAGCACGATATCGGCGCCCGACAGGTCGTCGCAACCACGACCGTCATCGTGCTCAACGAAATACTCCATGGCCTCGATGCGGTGGAAATAGCGGTCATCGGTCTTGTGAATCACGCCCGCCACGCCCTTGGGCGGCACGCCGATAAGAGATGACAACACGGCGAGCGTCGGGCCGATCAAGTCGACCGAGCGAATGTGCAGCATGCCCAAGTAGTCGAGCACACGAGCGCGTAAGGCAGGATCGACGATCGTGTGGAATACAGCGATATCGCGATGGTCCGCATCGACGCGCGGACCCACAAACGACTTGACCTGCTCCACCGAGGTCACCTTGGGCAGGCGCAAAACACGAAAAGCCCCTTCATCAAATTGCCCGGACGCCGCAAGCACTACCTCACAAGCGGTATCACCGAGCGAGTCGGAGATAACGATAACGGTGGGACGAGCGGCGACCGGGCAATCCATGCGGGGCTCCTTTTGCGCTTACGCGCAGGCTAGCTTACTTTTTGCGGGCAAGCTCACCGATGTTGGCGATGCCGGAGAAAACGGCCTCAAAGCGGTTGAGCAGCTTAAGGCGATTATCGCGGAGCTGCTCATCCTTGTCCATGACCATAACCTCGTCGAAGAAACGATCGATGGGGGCACGCAGAGCGGCGAGAGCGGCAAATGCGGCCTGGTAGTCCTCGGCAGCAAGAGCGGCATCGACGGCGGTCTGAGCGGCCTCGGAGGCGTCGGCAAGCGCGAGCTCGGCCTCGCCCATCAGGCTGCGATCGTACTCCGCACCCAGCTCGAGCTTGGAGATATGTGCGGCACGGGCATAGGCGGTCGCCAGATTGTCGAACGTCTCGGCATCGTTCTTGCGGGCCTCGTCGAGGGCGGCGCAGCGGGCGAAGAAGACGGACGGGGCGATGATGTGCACCGCAGAGACGGCGGCGACGGTATCGGCCGGGATCTTCTCGTCGCGGGCCATGCTCACCAGACGGCCGTGGAAGAAGTCACGGACCTGCTGGGCGACCTCGGCGGCATCGAACGCAATGCCCTGCTCGCTGTAAAGCTGTAGAGCAAAGTCGATAAGCGACGTGGGATCGATCGGCAGACGGTCGCGCAGGATGTTGATGATGCCGATAGCGGCACGGCGCAGCGCATACGGGTCGGAAGAGCCGGTCGGGGGCTCGCCGATGGCAAAGATACCGGCGATGGTGTCGAGCTTGTCGGCGCAGGCCACGATGCAGCCAGCGGTGCCCTCGGGCAGCTCATCACCGGCAAAGCGGGGGCGATAGTGATCGCGAATGGCGTGAGCGACCTCGTCGTTCTCCCCCATCGCGCAGGCGTAGTAACCGCCCATCACGCCCTGCTGGCTCGTGAACTCGACGACGGCGTTGGACACCAGGTCGGCCTTGCACAGGTGCGCGGCGCGAGCGGCGTCGGCGGCAAGATGGGCGCCCAGATGAGCCTCGCGGGCAATAGCGAGCGCGAGCTGCTCAATACGCTCGGACTTGGCGAGCACGCTACCGAGTTTCTCCTGGAAGGCGACCTTGGCCAGACGCTCGCGGAACTCGTCGAGGGAGATCTTCAGGTCCTCCTCGTAGAAGAACTTGGCGTCGTCCAGGCGGGCGCGCACGACGCGCTCGTTGCCGTCGATCACGCGCTCGGCATTCTCGGGCTTGCTGTTGGAAACGACCACGAACTCACGCGTGAGCTTGCCCTCGCCGTCATAGATCGGGAAGTAGCGCTGGTTGGTGAGCATGGACTCGCAGATGATCTCGTGCGGGACCTTGAGGAACTCCTCGTCGAAGGTACCCACGAGCACCGTCGGCCACTCGCAGAGGTTGATGACCTCCTCGAAGACCTTTTTGGGCGTATCGACATGGCAGCCGGGACGGGCAGCCTCGACCTCGGCGATACCGGCGAGGATGGCCTCGCGACGACGCTCGGCAGAGAGCACGCCGGCGTCCTCGAGCACCTGCTCGTAGACGGCAGGGCTGGCGACAACGTGGTCACCGGGACCAAGCACGCGATGGCCACGCGTGGTGTTGCCGCTCGTCACGTCGGCAAACGACACGGGCACGACGTCCTCACCCAGCAGGCAGCAGATCCAACGGACCGGGCGCACAAACGTGGCGTGCTCGTGGCCCCAGCGCTGAGAGCGATAGTTGGGCCACTGCAGACCGGCGATGGTCTTCTCGCACAGGGCCGTCAGGATCGGGGTCGCCGGGGCGGAGGGAATGTTCTTCTCGGCAAAGACATACTCGCGGCCGTCGGCGTCCTCGCGACGGACCAGGTCCTCGGCAGCCACACCGCTCTTGCGGGCAAAGCCCTGGGCAGCCTTGGTGGCGTTGCCGTCGGCATCGAAGGCAATGTTTGCCGCGGGACCACGCTTGACCTCGTGAACCTCATCGGTCGCGGTGGCGACGTTGGCCACGAGCGCGGTCAGACGACGCGGGCTCGAGATCACGCGGACCTCGCCGTGGGCCAGGCCGGCCTCGTCGAGACCCTTGGCGATCATGGTACCGAGCTGCTTGACAGCATTGTTCAGCGGCGCGGAGGGCATTTCCTCCGTACCGATCTCAAACAGGAAATCCTTAGCGTCTGCCATGGCTTACGCCACCTCGCCTTCCTGGTCGGCATTCTCGTTGACTCCGGCGACCTCGGCCATATAGGCCTCGCAGCACGCCTTGGCGACGGCGCGGACGCGCAGGATGTAGTTGGCACGCTCGACCGCGGACAGGGCGCCACGGGCATCGAGCAGGTTGAAAGCGTGGCTGCACTTCATGACGCAGTCGTACGCCGGCAGCGGCAGCTTGCGCTCAAGGCAGGAGTGGCACTCGGCCTCGTAGTCATCAAACTTCTGACGCATCATCTCGACGTTGGCGACCTCAAAGTTGTAGGCGCTGAACTCGCGTTCGTTCTCCAGGAACACGTCGCCGTAGGTCATGGGCGTACCGTCGGGCAGATAGCTCCATACCAGGTCGTAGACGGAGTTGACGCCCTGGGCGTACATGGCGATACGCTCCAGGCCGTAGGTGATCTCGACGGGAACGGGGTCAACCTCGATGCCGCCCACCTGCTGGAAGTACGTAAACTGCGTGACTTCCATACCGTTGAGCCAGACCTCCCAGCCAAGGCCCCAGGCGCCGAGCGTCGGGCTCTCCCAGTCGTCCTCGACAAAGCGGACGTCATGGTCGTTGGGGTCCAGGCCAATGGCGGCCAGCGAACCCAGGTAGAGCTCCTGAGCGTTGACCGGAGACGGCTTGATGAGCACCTGGAACTGATAGTAGTGCTGCATGCGGTTGGGATTCTCGCCGTAGCGGCCGTCAGCGGGACGGCGGCAGGGCTGAGCATAGCAGGTGCGCCACTCGGCGGGACCGAGCGAGCGCAGCGTGGTCGCGGTATGGAAGGTACCGGCACCGACCTCGGAGTCATAGGGCTGCATAATGACGCAGCCCTGCTCGCCCCAGTACTGCTGGAGGCGCAGGATGATGTCTTGGAAGGAAAGCGATGAAGCGTTCATGCCTCTAATATCCCCTCGTCGAAACGATTACACGGTTAGGTACTGTACTATAGCGGTTTTTAGTCGATAGCGCCGATGCGGTTGAGCGGCCAGTAACGAACGAGTGCCACGGCCATTAAATCAGAGCGGTCGACCGGCCCAAAGTAGCGGGAGTCGGCTGAGTTCTCGCGGTTGTCGCCCATCACCCATACACAATCATCGGGGACGGTGTAGGGATAGCTCGCCTGAGCGCCGGGCGCTTGGACCGAAAGAGGCCAGCTCATGCCGGTCGTATAGTCCTCGTCGAGTACTTGGCCGTCAACGACAACCTTGCCGTCCTGCAGGTCGACCGTCTGACCGGCCGTGGCAATAACGCGCTTGACAAGAACATCATGCTCGGAGGTACCATCGGGGTTGTGGAACACCACGATATCACCCTGCCTGACGGGCTGGCCGAGCTCGAGGCTCACCTTTTGCGCCAGAATCTGGTCGCCGATCTCGATTGTGTCCTCCATAGAGCCGGTGGGCACCACAAAGGGCTCGACCACAAAGGTGCGGATCAAAAAGGTGGCGACGAGCGCGATCGCGATGACCGCGATCCACTCAAAAGCGCCCCTCAACGCGGAATGTTGCGTAGGAACCATTCTCACTCCTCGCTCTGCGAATACGAAGCGTCAAGGATCTCCTGCGCGTAAGCTCGCTCCTCGGGCGTGAGCCGCGCCGTCTCGATCAGATCGGGACGCCAACGACAGGTACGCTCGATGGCGTTCTTGCGACGCCAGGCATCGACCTTGGCGTGATCGCCGCTCACGAGCACCGGAGGCACGCCCTCGCCGTTGAACTCGGCGGGACGGGTGTACTGCGCGTACTCGAGCAGTCCTCCGTCCTCGGCGGTCGAGAACGACTCGTCCACGTTGCTCATCTCGTCGCCCAGGGCGCCGGGGATCAGACGCACGACGGCGTCAGCCACGACCATCGCGGGCAACTCGCCGCCCGTGAGCACGTAGTCGCCGATCGACAGGCGCTCGTCGGCATACGCGTACGCGCGCTCGTCGACGCCCTCGTAACGGCTGCAAACAAACAGCAGACGCTCGCTTTTGAGCAGGCGCTCGGCCACATGCTGCGTAAAGGGCTCGCCGCAGGGGGTGAAGAACACCACCGTCGGCTTGGGACCCTCTGCGCTAATGGCCTCGATGGCCTCTGCGATAGGCTCGACCTTCATGAGCATGCCCTGCCCGCCGCCGTACGGCTCGTCATCGACGGTACGATGGCGGTCGTGCGTCCAGTCGCGCAGGTTATACGCCTTAAAATCAAAAAGGCCGGCCTTGCGGGCGCGGCCCAAAATCGACGTGGACATGACGGGCTCAAACATCTCGGGAAAGACCGAAAGGGTCTCGATCAGCATGTTGTCCTCCCTACTTGTCCATATCGATCAAGCCGTCCATAACGTGGACGGAAATTGCTCCTGCATCAGGAAGATCGAGCACAACCTGCTCGATCACGGGAATCAGTACCTCGCCGTACCGATCGCCCTCGACAACCCAAACATCGTTGGCGGGCGTCGACATGATCTCAACGATCGTGCCGAGTAAACCAAAACGCTCGTCGACCACCTCGCGACCCATCAGGTCGGTATAGGCAGCGTCGAGCGAATCGAGCTCAAAGTCGTCACGATTTGCCAGCACGTAGCACCCCGTGATGCCCTCGGCGGCCGTCAAGTCGTCAATGCCCTCAAACGAGACCAGATCGCCATCGCCCGTATCGGTGACGGATACGACCGTACAAAAGCGGTCGCGATTGAGCGCCGGCGGCGTCAGGGCGACGCGCATACCCGGCTCTAATACAGAAGGAAGCCCCCGCAACGGCTGCGCGAGGACCTCCCCCTTCCTTCCGTGCGGCTTGACCACACGGGCGATGTTTTTGTACTGGGACCTCAAGGTCCTAGCCCAGAACCTCTACCTCGACAGCAGTGTCGAGGCGAGCGGCCAGTGCACGGGCGAGCGTGCGAATGGCCTTGATGGTACGGCCACGACGGCCGATGACCTTAGCGACGTCATCCTCGGCGACCGAAACCTCAATCGTAGAGGCGTCGTCACCATCGATGACCTCAAGGCTCACGGAATCCGGGTCGTCGACGATCTGAACAACGAGATATTCGACGAGATCGGCGATGCGATCTGAGAGCATTGCCTCACCCTCGAGCTGTGCAGCGTCAACCTCAGGCACGATTTACTCCTCGGCGCCCTCAGCGGCCTCAGCGGCAGCCTTAGCGGCCTCGGCCTCCTTGGCGAGCTGCTTCTTGGACTTCTTGACGACGGTCTCGGTCTTCTCGCCCTCGTTGGCGGCCTTGACCAGAGCGACGACGGCCTCGGTGAGCTGAGCACCCTTGGACTGCCAGTCGGCGATCTTCTCGAGGTCGAGGTTGATGGTCTTGGGGGCGGTCATCGGGTTGTAGCGGCCAACCTCCTCGATGATACGACCGTCACGCGGGGCGCGGGAATCGGCGACGACGACACGGTAGTACGGACGCTTCTTAGCGCCGTGACGAGCAAGGCGAATCTTGACTGCCAAAGGAAACTCCTCCAACCAAGCAGCTTTAGGCTGCAACTACAAACAAACAGTTGAACATAATACGCCATCGACGCGGGCAGGTGAAGTCCGTGAGACCAACTTCTTCGGTGTAGTCGAAGGCAAATCCATATCTTAGACAAGAATTCGCGATTTGCAAGCACATACACGCACCCCACATGAGCTGCGCGGTATACTCATGACATGGAAAGACGCGAACATACATACGGTTATGAGGATGCTGCGGGTTTCACGCCGCCGCCCTGGACGGGGCCGGCGGTGGGACTCATGGACCTCGATGCGTTTTTTGCGAGCGTGGAGATGCTCGACCACCCCGAGTGGCGTGGCAAGCCGCTTATTGTTGGCGGCGATGCCGATTCGCGCGGTGTCGTGTCCACCTGTTCCTACGAGGCGCGCCGCTTTGGCGTGCATTCCGCCATGGCCTCGGCCGAGGCGCAGCGCCTATGCCCACAAGCCATTTGGACACACGGGCATTTTGATCGCTATCGCGAGGTCAGCGCGCAAGTCATGGCGATTCTTGCCGACGAGACGCCGCGCGTGGAGCGCGTGTCCATCGACGAGGCATTTATCGATATCACACCGGGGCGCTTTGCGCCCGAGGACCCGCTGCTGGTTGCACGGCGTATCAGCGATCGCGTGGCGGCGTTGGGAGTGACTTGCTCCATCGGCGTCGGCTGCAACAAGACAGTGGCCAAGATCGCGAGCGAGCGCGACAAGCCATTTGGATTGACTATCGTGCGCCCCGGCACCGAGCAACGTTTTTTGGCCGCGCTGCCGGTGTCCGCCATGAGCGGCATCGGGCGTTCGGCCGAGGAGCGGCTGCGCCGCATGCGCATCTATACGCTTGGAGACCTTTCGCGGGCGCCGGAGTCCACACTTGCCTCGATTTTTGGCGTGAACGGCGAGCGCATGCGCCAACGTGCGCTAGGACTCGAGGTTTCCGAAGTCACAAGCCTGGACGAGGAGCGCGAGGTCAAGTCGGTTAGCAACGAGCGCACCTTTGCGAGGGACTTGACCGAGCGCGGAGACATCGAAGCGGCGATTGCGCTGCTGGGTGAGTCGGTTGGACGCCGCCTGCGCCGTCAGGGGCTGACGGGCGCCACGGTGACGCTCAAACTTAAATACTCATATGGCAGCGGTCGCACGGCACAGCGACGCTTGCCCCACCCTACCGACGACGAGAATATCTTTGTGGCCGTAGCGCTCGAGCTGCTCGACAATATCTGGCAAGAAGGTATGCACGTGCGCCTTGCTGGCATCGGCATGAGCGACTTTGACCATCAGGGCGGCATCCAGACCGACCTGTTCTGCGAGGTGGATGACCGCGGAGCCCAATCCAGCGACCGCCGCGACCTCTCCGTCGCCATCGACGCCGTCCGAGACAAATTCGGCGACACCGCCCTATCCTTCGGCCGCCAATCCCGCTTCTCCTCCCACTCATAGGCCTTTTTGGTCAAAAAGAAAACCGGACAGTTGCAGGTAGTGCAACTGTCCGGTAAGCGATTGAGGGTAGCTAAAAAACCCTGACCCAAATGAGCCGCTAGAGAAGGTCGAGGGAGAGCTGGGGGGCGTCGCCCCAGAGCTTTTCGAGACGGTAGAACTCGCGTGCCTCGGGGGTGAAAACGTGGACGACGACCGAGCCGTAGTCCATGAGCATCCAGGTCTTCTGCTCGCGGCCCTCGATGGAGAACGGATGCTCGCCGCAAGACTCGGCGACCTTCTCCTCGATCTCGTCGACGATCGAATCGACCTGACGGTTGTTGGTACCGGTGGCGAGCACAAAGTAGTCGCACACGTCGGAAAGCTCGGTCAGATCGAGCACTTGAACGTCCTCGCCCTTCTTGTCGTAGGCGGCCTGCGCGGCGGCGCGGGCGACATCCTCGGCGGCAACGCCGCTCGCAGACAGCGAGGCAGCGGTGCGATCGGACGTGGCGGCGAAGCTCTTGTGCTCCACGCTCTCAAGAATCTGCTCGTCGGTCATGGTCTCGTCGGCCATGGAATACCTCTTTCTAGACAGCCCGAGCTAACGTAGCTGGGCGTAATGGTTGTAAATCGTAATAGCCGTGGGATAAAGATAGCGTCCGGACTGAATCACATAGACCAGACCCTGCGCAAAACAGGAGAAGAACAACTCGTCGAGCGAGGACTTCCCCACCATCTTGCGCAGCGCATGGGCATAATCGCCGTGTCGGTTAGGCTCAATGGCATCGGCCACAAAGACGACCATATCGAGCGGCGTCATGTCGCAGGCGCCCACGGTGTGACGGTCGACAGCCTGAAAAACAGCCGGCGACAGCTCGGGAAAAAGCTGCGGAAGCTCATAGGCGGCAACCGGACCATGCAGCAGCGGCGTTGCGGCGAAAGGAGAACCGGCGACCTTGATGCCGTAATGCAGCGCGCGGGCCACGAGCTCGTCGTCGGAGAGCACCTTGTCCCAGTCATGGATCAGGCCGGCGGCGGCGGCATCAAAGCGGTCGACGCCGTACACCTCGGCCAAGTGAAGCGCGGTCTCGGCAACGCCCAGCGAATGTACATAGCGCTTGCGCTTATCCTTCATACGCACATCGAGCAGCTCTTGAATGCGCTTGAGCAGCGCGCGCTCATCGCCCTCAAACTGATCCTCTACCGACAACGTTCTCCCCCATCACTCAAAATCTTCTTGACCCAGATCGGCGTACAAACCGCGCTTGCGAATGTAGCCGAGCACAGACTCGCTCGTAAGATAGCGCACGCTCATGCCGCGGGCAACTCGCTTACGAATGTTCGTCGAGCTGATCGCAAGCGCCGGAATCTGAATATAGCGCACGTCGAACGGCAGCCCCGACTCTTTGATTCGGGAACGCGCCGTATCGATATCAAAGCCCGGTCGCGTCGCCGCAATAAACGTGGCAAGCTCAGCGATTCGTTCGGCATCATGCCAGGTCACAATATCGATAATCGCATCGGCGCCCGTAATAAAGTAAAGCTTTACCTGCGAGGGGTAAAAGTCTCGAAGGGCATGAAGCGTATCGGCCGTATAGGTTACGCCCGGACGGTCGATCTCGAACCGGCTCGCCAAAAAGGCCGGATTCGCGGCGGTGGCGAGGACCGTCATGGCATAACGGTCCTCGGCAGGCGTCACCGGCTTGTCGAGCTTAAAGGCGGGCGAGCCTGCCGGCATAAAGAGCACGGCATCCAAGTCGAGCGACTCGCGCGCCTGCTCGGCGGTCACCAAGTGCCCGTAATGGATCGGGTCGAATGTGCCGCCCATAATGCCAAGCCGAAACTCTTTGCCCTCTTTTATGGGCAGCTCGGGCAAACCGATTCCACCGCGCAGCGACATGGCTTACTCGCCCTCCGGGGTCACGGCATCGTCCGCGACATCCGCCGCATCGATAACCTCGACGCGCTCGTCCGCGGTATCGGCTACGTCAACGACCTCAACGGCAACGTCCTCGCCGGCACTCTCGAGCTCCTCCTCGTACTCCGAGAAGTCCTCGGCACCCTCAAAGTCAAAGGCGCGCTGGCAAATACGGACCTCGTCGCCCGCACGGCAACCGGCCTTCTCGAGCGCGTCGTCAACGCCCATACGAGCAAACTTATGCTGCAGGTAAATGACGGCTTCCTCGTTTTCCCAGTCGGTCTGAATGACCATGCGCTCGATGGCGCGACCGACCACGCGGAAGGCACCGGGCTCTTCCTGGACAATGTGGAAACGCTTCTCGCGCTGCAGGCGGCGGCGCTCCCACTCGTCATCGCGCAAGTCAACCGGCTCATCGGAGACGGCCAGCTCGGCGCGGAGCTTGGCCACCTGCTCGCCCACGGCAAGCATCAGCGTATTGAGTCCGGCACCCGTCACGGCAGACACGGCAAAGAACATATGCCCATCGTCGAGCGCGGCACGCTTAAGGTCGGCAATCTTGTCGGCCGTCCCCGGAGCATCGCACTTGTTGGCGACAACGATCTGCGGACGCTCCGAAAGCTCGGCGCCATACTGCTCAAGCTCGCGGTTGATGATGCGATAGTCCTCGATCGGGTCGCGATCCTCAAAGCCGCCCGTCATGTCGACGACGTGCATGATCAAAGCGGTGCGCTCAATGTGGCGCAGGAACTGGTGGCCCAGGCCCTTGCCCTCGCTCGCGCCCTCGATCAGGCCAGGAACATCGGCGACGACATAGGAGTACTCGCCGGCACGCACCATGCCCAGGTTAGGCACGAGCGTGGTAAACGGGTAGTCAGCAATCTTGGGACGGGCGGCGCTCATGCGCGCGATGAGCGAGGACTTGCCCACCGAGGGGAAGCCCACGAGTGCGGCATCGGCCATAAGCTTCATCTCGAGCTCAATCCAGTGCTCCTCGGCCGGCTCACCCAGCTGAGCGAACGCAGGCGCGCGGCGCACCGAGGTCACAAAGTGGGTGTTGCCCAGGCCACCGGCACCGCCGGGCGCCACGACAACGCGCTCGCCATCGTGCACCAGGTCGGCAATCTCGAACATCGGGGTCTGCGTCTCGGGGTCGAGCTCGCGCACCACGGTGCCCATAGGGACCTTCAGGATCAGGTCCTCGCCGCTCTTGCCGTTGCGGCGGGCACCCTGGCCGTGCGTACCGCGCTCGGCACGGAAGTGGTGCTTAAAGCGGTAGTCGATCAGCGAAGACAGCTGAGCATCGGCCTGGATGACGACATTGCCGCCACGACCGCCGTCGCCGCCATCAGGGCCGCCCTTGGGAACAAATGCCTCGCGCCTAAACGACATGCATCCGGCTCCGCCGTCGCCGCCGCACACATTGATGCGGCTGATATCGGTGAACTGTGACAACAGAATCGCCTCCTACAAAAAAGAGGGAGACCCTTGAATCCTAAAACTCAAGTGCCTCCCACATATGTGCTCTATGAAGGGTGAATTACGCGTTCGCGAGCGGGCGTACGCTGACCCTGTGCTTGATACCCTTGTGGAACTCAACGGTACCGTCGACCAGCGCGAACAGCGTGTCGTCCTTGCCACGGCCAACGTTCTCACCCGGGTGGATGTGCGTGCCGTGCTGACGGACGAGAATCGTGCCCGTGGTTACCGTCTGGCCGGCGAAGCGCTTCGTGCCAAGGCGCTGACCGCGGGAGTCACGGCCATTACGGGAGGAACCGAGTCCTTTTTTGTGTGCCATTGTGTATACCTACTCTTTCGTTACGAGTGTAATCTACTCGGCGACGGGAGCCTCGGCAACAGCCTCGGCCTCTGCCTTAACAGCCTTCTTGGCGCGGGACGTAGCCTGGACCTTCACGATCTTCAGCTTGGTGAGCTGCTGACGGTGACCCTTCAGACGACGATAGCGCTTACGCTTGTGGAACTTGAAGACCAGCTGCTTCTCGCCCTTGAACTGCTCAACGATCTGAGCGGTAACCTTGGCCTTGGCCAGCTTGTCGGGATCGGTGACGATCTTCTTACCATCGTTGAGGAAGATGACCGGCAGGGTGACCTTGTCGCCCTCATTGCCCTCGATCTTCTCGACGGTGATGACATCGTCGGTGGCGACCTTGTACTGCTTGCCGCCCGTGTTAACGATTGCGTACATGTTTACTTGCCCTTCATGCATCAGTTAGTGCAACAGCCGAATATAGTAGCAGGCGAAAATACCCCCGTCAACGAGTATGTGGAGCAAATCCACAAGTTCGCACAGGTATGGGGCTGACGAGTCGGCCCTCGTCGTCCTCGCATGCTTGATTCTGACGCTCGACATCGTAGGAGCAGATGGTCACGAGGTCTTGCATACCGGTGGAAACAATAGGTGCATCGACGCCCGGGGTCAAGCCCTGCAACAAAACATCAGCAGCAGAAAGCAAAATTTCCGGACGCATGGAGCCCTCGTTGTCGGCATGGGTGTCGAGCGTGAGGACCAGATGGTCCGGGCGCTCCCCCGCCGCGAGCTCATAGCCTACAAGCGTGTGGTCCAGATCAAGGCGCTTGCTCTTTTTGCCGCGCGCGTAGTCGATGCCATGGTCCGCGCGCAGTGCGTCGATCGCAGCGCGCACCTCGTCGGCGCTTACGGGCGCCTCGGGATCCAGGTGCAGATCGATACGATACGACAGGCGCGTAAGCTGCGCCGTCAGCGCCGGCGTGCGCACGTCGATGTAGGCAGCCTCGATGGGCGCCAGATCGGCCGGAGACGCCGCAGCCAGACGCCCAAACGCCTCATCGAGCGCCACGAACTCGGTCATAAACAGGTCATACCACTCGCAGGTCGACGACGTACCCACCGGTAGCGCCGACGAAAAGCCCACGCGCATGTGCGGTGAGAAGCCCTGCGTGACGGCATAGGGCAGGCCTGCACGGCGCACGATACGCTCAATGGTATGGATTAGTTCCAGATGGCCCAGATACTTAAGGCGATCACGCTTGCCGTAGCGAACGCGCAGCCTAAAGAGCGTGGAATTGTCGGTCAAGCGCTCACTCATGCGCGATCACCCATCAATACGTTCTTGGCGTGGAGCGTGGGGCAGATTCCGCAGCCGGTGCACGACGTGCGGGTGCAATCGGGCGTCGTGACGCCCTCGAGCGAGCGACGGTACTCGCGCTCGAGGAAGCCGCGCGTGCAGCCGGGGCTCACGTGCTCCCACGGCAGGCGCCAGTCCAACTCGTAGGGCAGGTGCACGAGCTCGTTAAGGTCGATGCCGTTTTTGGCCGCGGCCTCCTTCCAGTTGTCGAGCGAGAAATGCTCCACCCAGGCGTCAAAGCGAGAGCCCGCGCGCCAGGCATCGATGATGACGGGCGTCATATCGCGACCGGCACGGGACAGCGCTGCCTCGATGAGCGAGGTCTCGGCATCGTGGTAATGAACGCGGACGGCACGGTTGCGAACACTCGTGACAAGCAGCTTCTGGCGACGCTTGACGTCGTCATAGTCGAGCTGCGGGCACCACTGGAACGGCGTGGCAGCCTTGGGGATAAAGACCGAAACCGAGATGGACACCGAGATCGAGCCGCGACGCGCCTTGGGCACCACGGAACGGCCGAGCTCCAGCACGTGGTCGGCCAGGTTGGCGATAGCCACGATGTCCTCGTCGCGCTCGCCGGGAAGGCCCATCATAAAATAGAGCTTCATGCGGTTCCAGCCGGCCTCGAAGGCAGCCTTGGCCGCACGGTCCAAGTCCTCCTCGGTCACGTTCTTGTTGATGATGTCGCGCATGCGCTGGCTGCCGGCCTCGGGGGCAAACGTCAGGCCGCCCTTCTTTTCGCCGGCGACCGACTCGGCCATATCGACGCCAAACGAATCCAGACGCTGCGATGGAATGGACACGCGAATGCCCGTGTCCTCTAGGCGGCGATTGAGCCTGCCAAGCACGTCGCGAATGCAGGAGTGGTCGGTCGTGGAGAGTGAGGTGAGCGATACCTCATCATAGCCGGTCTTTTCCAGACCCTGGATCACCGACGAGACGATCTGGTCGGCCGAGCGCTCGCGTACCGGGCGATACGTCATGCCGGCCTGGCAAAAACGACAGCCGCGGGCGCAGCCGCGCAGGATCTCGATAGACAGGCGGTCGTGGACCAGCTGCGCATAGGGCACGCACGACTGCGACAACGGATTGGTGGCACCGAAGTCCTCGACGACGCGCTTGTGGACCACGGTCGGCGCATCCTTGCCCTCGCGCGGCACGGTGTAGCCATGCGGTGAGCAGGGCTCGTCGTGACGAACCTCATAGAGCGACGGCACGTAGTTGCCGGCAATGGTTGCAAGCTCCTCAACGATCTGCGCGCGCGGGACTCCTTCGTCACGCAGGCGGCGATGCAGCTGGCAGGTCTCGAGCAACGATTCTTCGCCCTCGCCAATGAGGATAACGTCAAAGAAAGCCGCATACGGCTCGGGGTTGCACACCGAGGGGCCGCCGGCAATGATGATGGGGTCGTCTTCGCCTCGGTCGGCCGCTAACAGCGGGATGCCGGCAAGGTCAAGCGCCTCGAGAAAGTTCGTCACCGCCATCTCGTGCGGCACGTGCAGGCCGACGATATCAAACGAAGCGACCGGTGCCGCACCCTCGAGCGACAGCAGCGGAATGCCCGCCTCGCGCATGGCGTCACCCATATCGGGCCACGGCACATAGCCGCGCTCACAGGAGATGCCCTCGGCCTGGTTAAGGATGTTGTAGAGGATGGCGATGCCCTGGTTGGGCAGACCGACCTCGTAAACATCCGGATAGATCAGGCAGCAACGGTAGTCGGCATCGGCCTTGGAAAGCGTGCCCCACTCGTGATCGATATAGCGGCTCGGTTTCTCGACCTTGGCGAGCAGCGGCTCAATTAAGTGAAAACAGTCTTGGTATGCAACGCGCAACGGAAAACCCCTAAGCAGCGAGATCGGATGCATCCTGATAGGACGCCATGGGACGGGTAGCGCCCGCGACCGTGGTCACCAGATCGCGAAGGCGGGAGAACGTGGCAGTGACCACCTCGTTGGCACGGCCGTAGTCGACATCGCGCTCGTAGAGCGAAACGAGCGCACGGCCCATGCCATAGGTGCCCGCGGCAGCAGTGAGCGCCTTGACGGCAAACCCGATATGCGGCGTCTGCTTGACCAGTGCGCGGGTGACCGCGCGGATCACAAGACCGCCGGCAAGCACGCCCGCGACCTCGTAGCCGCGCTCGGGCTTAATGCCGCGTCCAAAGACGGCAGCAAGCTCAAAGAGCATGCCCACCTGCGCCAGCGCCATAACGGGATAGTCGGCACCCGGCAAAAACACCAAAGCCCCGGTCGCCATATTGGTGAGCGCGCACGAGGTGATGATGCGATTGGCCGCCGCAATGCGCATAAAGGCAAAGTTCGCAGCAAAGGCCGTTTCCTTGTCGGTGCGATCGAGAATCCAGCGAGCGAGCGTCTCGAGCAGATACGTCTTATCGGTCGCAGCCACCACGCCGAGCATGGGCGTGGACTCCTCGATAAACGGCACCTCGACGGCGGACTCGGCGAGCACGCACACGGGCGCACCGGCAATCACGAGCTCCTGAACGGCACTTTCCAGGCGGTCGGATCCGCACGAGAGCACCAGCACCACATCGGTATCGGTCTTGGGAGCGATTCGCTCCTCCCCCAGGCGCTCGACGCGCACAATGCCCGAGGTCGTCTGCGGCACAAAGGCGTCACGCACCGTCTCGACCAAAAAGCGCGAGGCGGACGAATCCAGGTAGACCGAGACGCGCACCGGCGTATCGGAATCCTTCTTAGCGGACGCGCCCATCTTAAAAGCGCGGGTCAGCTTATCTACGGGAATTTTCACAGCAAACCCCTCCAGCGGTTACACGGCGCCCGAACGATGCCGCCATATGGATTGTACGATACCCACCGTCAGCAACTGAATCATCATCGACGACGAACCAAAGCTAATGAACGGCAACGGAATACCGGTAATCGGCATCATGCCGATGCACATGCCGATGTTCTCGAAGGTCTGGAACGCCCACATGCCAACGATGCCCACGCACGAAAGACGCAAAAACAGCGATTCACACTTTAATGCGACGCGAATCGTCGAAAAGATCAGCAGCACGTAGAGGCACAGGAGCAAAAAGGAACCGCAGAAGCCGAACGTCTCGGACAGGAAGGCGAAGACGAAGTCGGTATGGAACTCGGGCAGAAAGCCACCGGCAGATTGCGTCGCATGGCCCAGCCCCTTGCCAAAGAAGCCGCCCGAGCCAACGGCGATAAGCGACTGCTGCAGGTTATAGGCATCGTCCGAATCGGCATTATCGGGGTCGATAAAGACCGTCAGACGGTTCATCTGGTACTGCTTAATGAGCACATCGTGGCCGAGCAGCGAATCGAAAACCGAATCGAGCGCTAGGACGAGCGCCACCAGGCCCACGAGCAGGGCCAGGGTCGATAGCACCCATTCGCGGCGCGCACCGCTCATGCAGATAACGATAGCGCCCGAAACCAGCACGACCAGGCCTGAGCCCAGGTCGCCCATAGCGACGACGGCCAAAAACGGGATGGACAGCATGCCGCAGAGCTTGACGTAGTCGCGAACGGTATCGATACGCCCGTTGTATTGCGAGCCAAGCGTAGCGATAAAGAAGATGGTGATGAGCTTGGCAAGCTCAACAGGCTGAAACGTCAAACCGATACCGGGAATCTTGATCCAGCCCGTCATGCCCAGACCGCCCGTATAGGACAGACCTGGAATCTTGGGCGAGAAGATCACGATCAGGTCGATGACGAGCAACGCCGTCGAGAAATTGGAAATACCGCGCAGGTCGGTACGCCAGACGAGCACCGCCAGCACCGCACCGATGCCGATTCCCAGCAAGTGACGCGAGAACGAGGCATCGGCCTTAAACTGGGAAGCCGACCAAATGATGATGGCACCGTAGACGACGAGCGCCACAGTTGCCACGAGCACGCCGATGTGCACCTTCTGACGGAACGTGCCGCGCGAGGCCGAAAGCTGCTTGTTGACGCGGTCCAGGCTGCTGCGAGAGCCGGTCTTGGTTGAGCGGAACAGCTCCGCCGGAGAAAAATCCATCGCAACCTCCTATCGAACCGAAGAATCGCCCGAGGCCGAAGAGGTATCGGGCTCGTCATAAATCACGCCGAGCACGTCGCGCACGACATGCATTGCGGTATCTGAGCCGCCGCCGCCCTGCTCCAGGACGGTAGCGATGACATACTTGGGATCATCGGCCGGTGCATAGGCGCAGAACCACGCATATTCGTCCTCGCCGCTTTTCTCGCCCGTGCCCGACTTGCCATATACCTGCGGCGTCAGGGTGCCAAAGTGCGCCGCCAGCGACGTCGATGCCGTGTAAATCACGTCGTGCATGCCGTTGCGAACAAGGGCCAGATCCGAGTCGCTGTTGATCTTGGCCTCCAGGCGCTTCTTCTTGCCCTTGCCGTTGTACTTATAGGCATCGCCGTCGCCATCGCGCGACACGGCGGACAAAAACACGTGAGGCACGTACTGTTTGCCGCCGTTGGCAAGACCCATATAGGCGCACGCCATCTGCAGAGGCGTCACCAGGATGTCACCCTGACCGATGGCGATGTTGGTCATATCGCCAGCATTCCACTTGCGGTCCTCGGCAGAGGCATCGGTGAAGTACGACTCTTTCCACTCGGCATCGGGAATACGACCCGCGCCCTCACTCGGCAGATCGATACCGCAGGTCTTGCCTAGGCCCCAGCGACGAAAGACCTCCTGCAGGCCCTCGGGATGTTGCTCGTCATAAAAGAAAGCCTTGCCCATGTCGTAAAAGACGGGATCGCACGAGTTAGCGATACCCGACTGCAGCGTCATGGTGCCGTGACCAGACGTAAGCCAGCAGCGCTTGCCCCAAGCCTTGCCCAATCCCGTCCAATAGCCCGTGCAGTTGGTTGTCTGTGTTGAAGTGTAGGTTCCAAACTCAAGACCGGCCAGTGCCGAGAGTGGCTTGATGGTCGAGGCCGACATGTACTGTCCGCTAATGGCGCGGTTGAGCAGCGGGTGCGAACCCTCGTCATCATTGAGCTCGGTCCACACGTCGTTTGAGACGCCGCCGATAAAGACGGAGGGATCGAACTTGGGCTCGCTCGCCATGCCCAGGATCTCGCCATTGTTGGGATCGAGACACACCACGGCCCCGTTGCCGGCATTGCTGTAGCCAGTGGTCTTGGCAAGCTCGATAGCGCTCGCCAGCGCCGTCTCACAGGCCTGTTGGATCTTAAGGTCGAGCGTGAGCTTAATGTCGGAGCCGGCCTTCGCGGGCACGGCGCCGGCCTGACCGGTCACATTGCCCGAGGCATCGACCTTGACGGTCTGCTCGCCACGAATACCCTGCAGCAAGTTTTCGTAGTAGCTCTCAACGCCCGCCTGGCCCACGATATCGCCAGACTGGTACGCAATCTGGCCAGCAGAAGCATCATCATCGCCAGAGGTTTTCCTATTCTGGGCCTCAAGCTGCTCGGAGGTAATGGTGCCGGTGTAGCCCAAGATATGGCATGCCGTCTCGCCGTAGGGATACTGACGCTCGGTGCGCTCGGCAATCTTGACACCCGGGAACTCGCCGGCGTGCTCCTGAATATAGGCAACCGTTGAGCGACGAACGTCCGTCGCGATGGTATGCAGGCTCTGAGCGCCCTCGGAATTGTCCTGGATATTGCGCAGAACCGCCACGTAGGGCATACCGAGCACGTTGGCAAGATGGCGAACCAAAACCTCATCCTCGGCAAGGTCGCGGTAGGCCACGACGGCAAGTGAGGGACGGTTCTGGACAAGCGCCACGCCATTGCGGTCGAGGATGCGGCCGCGCACAGCGGGTGTGGTAACGGTGCGAGTCTGATTGCTATTAGCCTGCTTCTCGTAATAGTCCGACGAGACCATCTGCATGCCCCACAGCTTGACGGCAAGCGCCGCAAACATCGCGCCCACGCCGGTGGTGAGGATGGAGAAGCGGCCCTTGAAGGCGGTCGCCGCGGTATTGCCCTCGCCCTCGGTGGCGCGCGGGGCCGTTCCATGCTGAGTATCGTAGGTAAAACGGGAATCGCCGCGACGCATGATGACCAGCGCGACCACGATGGCCACAACCAGCACGATACCGGCGATAATAACCGTCATCTGGGAAGACATCTACGGGCCTCCCCTATTTGAGCTTACGGGTCTTGGGCTTAAAGCGCATGCCCGTCTGGCGTCCGCCACGTGCGGAGAATCCATAGCCGGACTGCGGCACGACGCCGGACATCAAAAACGGAATGGCAACCAGACCCGTCAGGATCGAGGACGGCAGCGAATGGCCGAAGATCGCCACGACAAAGCTCGTCTCCAAACCCATAAACAGCAAGATGATGCTGTAGATCACATTAATGACGAGCGCGAAGGCGCCCACAGTGACGCCGCGCGCACTCGGGGTACCGCCCGTCTGACCGACGGCACTGTGCACCAGGGCAAAAGAACCCACGGTCAGCAGGAGCGACATAACGCCCACCGGCACGGCAGCGGAGAGGTCATAGAACAAGCCGCTGCAAAAACCGCACACGACGGCACGGGTCGGGTCGCCCGAGAACACGCTCAGGCACACCAGGATAATCATGAAGTTGACGCGACCGCCCGCAATGGAGATTTGCGGCGCCAGGCCTGCCTGCAGCAGCAAGCACACAATGGCGGCGATCACAAACGTACGGGAGCTCATCCCCTGCTCGTGTAGATCCATGGACATGCCCCCTATTCGCTCGAGCCGGAATCGGTCGTCTCGGACGTGTCGGAACTGCCATCCGAGCTCTCGTCCTTAGTCTTGGCCGCAGCGTCGCGCGACGTTCCCTGCGGCGTGCTGTTGGCCGTGCTCACGTCCTCATCCGAGGCCGACTGCTCGTCGGTCAGCGAGGTGATGACCAGCACTTCCTCGTTGTTCTCGGCCGTCGCCTGGGCGCGCACCACAATGGTGTAGTACACATCGTTTGCCGATTTCTCAACCGACGAGACGGTGCCGAGCGGAAGGCCCTTGGGGAATACGCCGCCAATGCCCGAGGTCACGATGATGTCGCCAACCTTAACGTCGGAGTCGACGCTCACATACTCGAGACGCAGCGTGCCGTCAGCCTGACCCTGCAGCATGCCCTGGGCGCGCGTGTCCTGCACCATGGCGGACACGCCCGAGTTCTCGTCGCCAATCAGGCGCACGGTAGACGTCTTGGCCGAGACTTCGATGATCTGGCCGATAACACCTGCCGAGCTCGTTACGGGCATGTTGATGGAAAGCCCATCAGCGGAACCCTTGTCGATGGTTACGGTCGAGGTCCAGGCATCGCCGGAGGCACCGACAATACGAGCTGCGGTCGATTTGAGGTTGTAGGTCGACTGCAGGCCGACCAATCCCTCCAGACGCTCAGCGGTCTTTTGAGCCTCGGAGAGCTCGGCAACCTTAGAGGTCAGTTCCTCGTTTTGCTTCTTAAGCTCGTCAAGCGTGTCCTGCGACGCCGTAAGGTTAGAGAACACGTTGCCGATCGCATTGAAGGGAGCCGCCACAGCCGAGCCCACAAAGCGCACCGGCGAGGTAATCGTCGTCACACCCGAACGCACGGCATGAATCGGCCCAGCCTCGCCCTCACGAATGTAAAACGTGAGCAGCAACACCGAAATCACGCTGAAAACAATCAACGGGCGCATACCCGTTGATTGACGCTTGGTATTCAGATTTGTGGAGAAACCCGAAGATCGTGCCAAATGGAATCCACCTTTTGGAAATTAAGCATTGGTCTGGACAAAGCCGCCATCAAACGCATTGGCCTCGAGCACGCGGGCACAGCCGTTCACGACGTTATCGAGCGCCGTGGGGCTGACGTTGACCGAAACGCCGGTCTCATCGCGCAAACGCACGTCGAGACCGCGCAGTAGCGCACCGCCGCCGGTCAGCAAAATGCCGTAGTACATAAGGTCCGAGGCAAGATCGGGCGGCGTGGCGTCGAGGGCGTCCTTGACAGCCTTGGCCATCTCGTCGAGCGGCTTGTTGAGCGCGCGACGGATCTCCTCGCTCTCGATGCGCACGGTCTTGGGCAGGCCTGTGATGACGTCGCGGCCGTTGACCTCGACGTCGAGCTCGTCCTTGAGCGGCACGGCGGAGCCGACCTTGATCTTAATGTCCTCTGCCGTACGCTCGCCGATGGCCAGGTTGTAGGCATCGCGAACGTGCGTGAGGATGGCCTGATCGAACTCGTCGCCGGCAATACGGATGGACTGCGAGACGACGATGCCGCCCATGGCGATGACGGCAACCTCGGTGGTACCGCCACCGATGTCGATGACCATGGAGCCGGTAGGCTCCTCGACGGGCAGGTCGGCGCCGATAGCGGCAGCCATGGGCTCCTCGATCAGGTACGCCTGGCGAGCGCCGGCCTGGATCGTGGCCTCAAAGACGGCGCGCTTCTCGACCGACGTGACGCCGGAGGGAACGCAGACGACGACGCGCGGCCGCGGGGTCCACGGATAGCGCTTCTCGGACGCCTTGTCGATAAAGTAGCGAAGCATGGCCTCGGTAACGTCGAAGTCGGCGATGACGCCGTCCTTCAAGGGACGAACGGCCACGATGTTGCCGGGCGTACGGCCGAGCATGCGCTTTGCCTCGATACCGACCGCCAGGATGCGCTCGTCGTTCTTGTCGATGGCGACGACGGAGGGCTCGCGGATGACGATGCCCTTGCCGCGCACGGAGACAAGCGTATTTGCGGTGCCGAGGTCGATGGCAAGATCGCCCGCATAACTACCGAAGAACATATCCATCAAAGAAAACAACGCAACTCCTGATGTGTTGGATGATTGCTGGAAAACTACTAGCTCATCATACTAGCGCAAGCCCGGCACCTCACTTGCGGTGAAGCGCCGGGCAAAGCTAAATCCCATAAGGTCACTACTGGTTGTCAGCAGCCGAGAAATCCATATCGAGCGAGGAAACGGCCCAGCCAATATGGTTGTCGGAGCGCACGAATTTGACGATGTACTCCTGCTCGCCGCCCTTGGACAGCGACGCCTTCACCTTGGCGGTCGTCTCGGTCATGGACTGATCCATGCCCTCGACGGACACGGTGGCACCCTGCGGAATCGAGGAGATAATCATCGACTTGGCGTCCTCGGACAGGCTCGAGGCCAGGCAAGACTCGGCCTTTGCGGTGTCACCATCGCCGGCAGCCTGGAACAGGTCGGTAACGACGGACTCCTGAGACGGGAAGCCAAAGCCGCGCGTGTAGGCGAAGCCCAGACCGCCCGCGGCGATCAAAATGAGCAGAAGCAGCACGATGAAGACTTTGAGACCCGTGTGGCGATGGCGACGACGGACCTTGGCCTGCTTACGATCCTGACGGTCCTGCTGGACCATCTCGGACTCGGACAGCGTAAAGAAGCCGGTGTCCGAGGGGTCGGGCATAAACTGACCGGTCGCGCCCGTAGGATCGAGCGGATCGACGGCAGGAGCGTCCATCGCGGGCGCCGGAGCCGTGGCCATAGCCGTCTGGGCAGACAGCGCGGCAAGCGAATCGTGCACGCGGGCAAGCTCGTCGGCCTGCTCGGAGGTGAGCTGGTAGATGCCATCGGCAGTAGCGGCGTTAAAGGCGTCGAGCGCGTCGGAGGGACGACCGGCGGCAGAAAGCGCCTGACCCATGCCGGCGTTGAGCGCGCGCGTGTCGTCGCGGGGGCCGGCAAAGTCGATGGCCGTGCGGTAGGTCTCCACGGCATCCGCCGGACGGCCGAGCTTAATGAAGCAACACCCGAGCTCGCCGAGTGCGGCGGCAGGAGCCGGATTGGCGCCGTCGATGGCGGCCTGACGGAAGGCGGTACC
Organism: uncultured Collinsella sp.; assembly: GCA_902496945.1. GTDB lineage: Bacteria > Actinomycetota > Coriobacteriia > Coriobacteriales > Coriobacteriaceae > Collinsella. Next base: position 16,443 of record CABVDE010000007.1, on the reverse strand, counting down.
CGCGTTGGCATAGTCGCCCGACTGGAACAGCGCGTTACCCAAGCCCAGATAGGCCTTGAACGGCGTGGCATAGGAGGCATCCTGCGTAGCAGCAGAGAACGCCTGGGCAGCCGTCGTGTAGTCGCCCACGGCGGCAAGCGCCTTGCCGCGGTTGGTGAGTAGCGCGCCGCGCTTGCCGTAGGTGCCGTCGTTGAGAGCGGCGGCATAGGCCTCGGCGGCCTCGGCATACATGCCCAGGTGCATCAGGGCGTTGCCACGAAGGTGGTCGGCCTCGCCCATAATCTCATCGGGAGTCTTTGCCGCCCCAAGCATCTGGGCTGCAGCGGAAAAATCACCCGCGCGATAAGCGGCGCGGCCCTGTTGGATCAGCTGGCTATTCAAGGAAGTCCCCTTTACTCGTGAACAATCTCGACGTGGACGATCTCGTCGCCGGCACGCAGCTGCGAAATCACATCGAGACCCTCGACCGTGGTACCAAAGACGGTGTAACCGGAATCGAGGTTATGCTGGGCACCCAGGCAGAAGTAGAACTGCGAACCCGCGGAATCGGGATCCATGGAGCGTGCCATGGCAAGCGCACCGTCGACATGGCTGTTGCGCGGATTGGTGGCAAAGTCGCCCTTGATGCAGTAGCCGGGGCCACCGGTACCGGGCATGCCGTCGGGGCCCTCAAGGCCGGCAGCGACGTCGGCGCCGGTCATATCGCGGGTATTGGGGTCGCCGCCCTGAATGACAAAGCCGGGCACATAGCGATGGAACTTAAGGCCATCATAGAAGCCCATCGTGGAAAGCTCGCAGAAGTTCGCGACATGAATGGGGGCACCCTCGCCGTCAAACTTGACCTTGATGGTACCCTTGGACGTCTCGATCACCGCGCACTCGTCACCGGCAAGCTGATACTCGGGCGTGTAGAGCTCTTTCTTAAAACCAAACATGTGGTTCCTTCCTCGTGCGTTTAAAGCATATTTGTACGAATTGTAGCAATAAGCATGGGCTTACATCAATTGCGCACGTAGGTTATGCCGACTATGGCGAACTAATTTTAGGAACGCTGCTGCGGCTTCCAGGAACCCACATTGGCATCGTACTGGTTCAGCGCGCTGTTGCCGCCCTGTGCGATGGGCGCCAGGATCTCGCTTTGGTGGGAACTCATCGACTCGCCATCGGGAATGGCCAGCGAGATGTCCCAGCTCTGGCAGATCACATCGACACGCTCATACATCCACTCGGCAAGCTGCTTTAAGTGGGCGATGTCATCCGCATAGACTGTATCGTCCTGGTACTTAAGGTTGTTGAGCTCGTCTTGGGTCTTTTTGATCTGGTCGCGCAGGGCGTAGGCACTCTGCGACAGCTCCTGACGGGTGGACAGCGGCGTGCGGAGATAGCCGTTGTTAAAGGAATCGATGACCTCGCCGATCTGATCCTCGTCACTGTAGGACACGATGGTCTGATACAGACCGTCGAGCCTGGTATAGAGCTGATCGTCGTTGAGCACGGTTTCTTCCTGGACCACCTCGGCAGAATCGTCCTGCTTGGTATCGTCCTCGCTCGCCTCGCCCTTTTGGCGCGTGGGGAACGTGGATCGCGCTGCTTGGCCAAACTGGTCGTAAAAGCCAGGCATGACGCCCATGGGATCGGCCGTCACGAACCAATAGGCACCGCCGCACACGATAGCAAGAACCGCGATGACGATAAGCGGCTTGGGGATATGACGCTTGTGCTTGTGATAGGCGTCCTCGTCGGGGTGCACCTTGCGCTTGGGTTTTTGAGGATCGTCGTGCAGAGAAGCCGGTATGGGGATATCGACCTTAGGGATACCGAAATCCTTATCGAAAGCCGGCAGCACGCAGGTCTCGTTGGGGTCGGCGGCGTCCGAAAGCACTGCGGCGGCAGACGCCGGCGCATGGGGCACCTCGGTATCGATCTGCTCTTGCGTCAGGCGCGGAAAGCCTGCCGTGCGGCCCGCTGCCAGGTCGGATGCGGCCGCGTCCTCGGAGAGGATACCCGGGGCGGGGCGTCCGCATTTGGGGCAGGTGCGATCGTGCGGCGAAAGACGGGCACCGCAGCCCTCACAGAACACGAACTCGGTGTGCTCGGGACCATCGCCCGGACCCACATAGGCGTTGCAGTAGGGGCAAAACGAGGCGCCGTCCTCTATGTTCTTAAGACAATGCGGGCAGATCACGGCATCCTCTTTTCGAAGCAATTCAAACAATCGAGGTTAGAGCATAACATCGCCACGGCCCAACAGGGGCAAGGCATCAATTCAACATCCCCGAAGGCCGTGGACTACTTCTTCTTTTTCTTGGGCATCGAGACTTTGATGCCTTGGGCGGACTTGGTCACGCGAGAGCGCTTGGCTCCGGCACTCTTCTTTTTCTTGGGCTGGGCCTGGGCCACGCCTTCGAGCGCGCGGGCCTCGGCCTCTCGCGCAGTACGATCTTCGCGGCGCTGCGCCATATCGGCGGCAACGCGCTTGGCAAAACGCCCGGCAGTCGAACCCGTCGAGCTCACCTTGCCGCCACCGCGACCCAGACGCACGCATACACCGCGACCAAAGCCGGTAGCCGCATGACGGCGACGCGGCTTAAGCGAATCCATCATCGTGGCGAGCTTAAAGAACACCGAGCAGGTAAAGACTATGATGACCGACAAAATAACCATCTGGCTGATGGACAGGTTGGCGATAGACAGCAGTTCAGGGAACCCGATAACACCCACCAGGATGCCGGCGACTACAAACACAAAGAGCACCACGCGCAGGGGTGTGAGAGGCTGCGAGATGCGCCAGATCAGACTGACGCTCGCCGCGCACGACGTAAGCAGGCACATCGTAGACAGAGTGAGCTGGCTAAAGCCAAACACGCGCGCCACAAAGATATCGAGCGCCGCGGCCAAAATGACCGCAATCGACGCCGGCAGCGCACGCTTGAGCACATTCGTCAGGAACGATCCTTTCACGCGAGCGTTGTTAGGCTCCAGGCCCAGCACAAAGCCCGGCGCGCCGATGCAGAAGAAGTTGATGAGCGTCATCTGGATGGGCTCGAAGGGGTACGGCGGCAGCGCGATGCACAGCGCCGCCAGGCCCATCGAGAACAGCGTCTTGGTCAGGAACAGCGAAGCCGAACGCTGCAGGTTGTTGATGGAGCGACGACCCTCGGCCACCACGGCGGGCATCGAGGCAAAGTCGTTATCGACCAGCACGATCTCGGCCACGTTGCGCGCGGCATCGGAGCCGGCCGCCATGGCGACGGAGCAGTCGGCCTCCTTGAGCGCCAGCACGTCATTGACGCCGTCGCCCGTCATGGCCACGGTGTGCCCGCGGCGCTTAAGCGCCTGCACGAGCTCGCGCTTCTGCTGCGGGGTCACACGACCAAAGACATGATAGCGGTCCACTGCGGCATCGAGCTTGGCCGGCGTATCGAGCGTCGTGGCGTCCACATAAGCGTCCGCCCCCGGCACGCCCACCACGCGCGCAATCGACGACACCGTACGCGGGTCGTCGCCACTGATCACGTTGAGGGTCACGCCCTGCTCGTTAAAGTAGCCGATGGTCTCGGCAGCCGAGGTACGGATCTCGTCGCGGATGGTCACAAAGCCCACGGGCTCGGCCTCGCCCACCATATCGCCGTCGGGCGTAAAGCCGTCCACGCGCGCCACCACGAGCACACGGCAGGTGTCGGCAAGCTCGGCCACACGGTTCTCGACCCGCGCAAAGGCACGGTCCGACAGCACAAACTGCGCCGCGCCCATCACATAGGAGCCCTGCGCAAACGAGGCGCCGCTCCACTTTTTGGACGACGAGAACGGAATAACCGACAGCGGCTCGGACACCTCGACCGGGCGGTCGACGTAATAGTTGAGCAGCGCCTGGCAGGTCTCGTTGGCATCGGCCGAAGTCGCACGTGCCACGTTGGCGAGTGCGAAGTCGAGCACCGTGGTATCGACGGGAACGGCAGCGTCGCTCTCCCCCACGCCCATGCCCTCGATCGGCAACGGATAGGTTCCCTCGACCTCCATGCGGCCCGACGTGATGGTGCCCGTCTTGTCCAGGCACAGCACGTCGACGCGAGCGAGCGTCTCGATGCAGTAGAGCTGCTGTGCCAGCACCTTGCGGCGCGCCAGGCGCACCGTGGCGATAGCGAGCACCGACGAGGTCAGCAGCACCAGGCCCTGCGGGATCATGCCCAGCAGGGCGCCCACCGTGGACAGCAGCGCCGACGAAGGCACATGACCAGCCAACAGCTCGGAGAAGCACCACGAAATCGCGCTATCGCCCGGGGTTCCCGCGGCATCCCACAGCTCGCTCACGCTCGAGGCAAACAGCGCCAAACCGAGCGGGATCATGATGATGCTCGCAAAACGCACAATGGCGTTGAGCGCGTTCATGATCTCGGAATTGACCTTTTTAACGTACTTGGCCTCGTTATTAATTTTGGCCACATAGTTGTCGGCGCCAACATGGATCACGCGGGCGCGCAGCAGGCCCGAGTCGATAAAGCTACCGCTCATTAGCTCGGAGCCGGGCTGCTTTTTAATAAGGTCACTCTCGCCCGTCAGCAGGCTCTCGTTCACGAGCGCCTCGCCCGAAACCACCACGGCGTCGGCGGGGATCTGGTCGCCGCGCCCCAGGCGAATGATGTCATCGAGCACGATCTGGTCCAGGTCGAGCTCCACCTCGGCACCGTCACGCACCGCGATGGCCTTCTTGGAGGTCAGCAGCGTGAGCTTATCGACCATCTTCTTGGAGCGCATGGACTGAACGACGCCGATAGCGGTATTGAGGAACACCACGAACAGGAACGTCAGGTTCTTAAACGAACCGGTCAAGATGACCAGGAACGCCAAGATCACGTTGATCAAATTGAACAGCGTGCAGAGATTTTCGATGATGAGCTCTTTGACCGACTTAGTCTTGAGCTCCATGTTGCGGTTGATCTTACCGGCGGCGATGCGCTCCTCGACCTCGGCGGTCGAAAGTCCGCGCTCGATATCCGTTGCTGCCATACCACGTCCCATCACGTCGCGTCGGTATAAGAAAAACCGCCCGGACCATGCGAGGTTCGGACGGTCTTACGTTCGATGGTGCCCCATGTTGGATTCGAACCAACGGCCTTCTGCTCCGGAGGCAGACGCTCTAATCCCCTGAGCTAATAGGGCGAACGAAAGGCATTATACCCAAGTGCACCACGGGCTATCAAAATAAAAGAAAAAGCTTTGCAATTCCGAGGAAGACGCGGCGCAACGGCTCACTCTAGAAGGTAAAAGCGAGTCAGATAGTATAAACTCACATGCACCATATATACGGCTCGCGATGCGGGCCGTTTTTGCAAGGGTTATCCATCGAGGTGAGAGGCACACCATGATTGCAATTCTAAAGCAAAGCGCCAGCGACGAGGCCGTAAGCCATATCGTCAGCTGGATTGAGAAGAAGGGTCTCAAGACCGACGTCTCGCGCGGCGAGAACGAAACGATCATCGGCCTGGTGGGCGATACCACCAAGATCGACCCGTTCCTGCTCGAGTCCATGGACGTCGTCGAGCGCGTACAGCGCGTCTCCGAGCCGTTTAAGCGCGCCAACCGTAAGTTCCACCCCGAGGACTCCGTCATCGACTGCGGTCACGGCGTCAAGATCGGCGGCGACCAGTTCCAGGTCATCGCCGGCCCGTGCTCCGTCGAGGGCGAGAACCTCATCCGCATCGCCCGTCGCGTGAAGGCTGCCGGCGCCACGATGCTGCGCGGCGGCGCCTACAAGCCCCGCACCTCCCCCTACGCCTACCAGGGCATGGGCCCCGCCGGCCTCGATCTGCTGTGCGAGGCCTCGGCCGAGCTCGACATGCCGATCGTCACCGAGATCATGGACCCGCGCGACGTGCAGGTGTTCCTGGACAAGAAGATCGACGTCATGCAGATCGGCGCCCGCAACGCCCAGAACTTCCCCCTGCTCAAAGAGGTCGGCAAGACTCAGACCCCCATTCTGCTCAAGCGCGGCATGTCCGGCACGATCGACGAGCTGCTCATGGCTGCCGAGTACATCATGAGCGAGGGCAACGACAACGTTATCCTGTGCGAGCGCGGCATCCGCACCTTCGAAACCCGCACCCGCAACACCTTCGACCTCAACGCCGTGCCGGTGCTGCACCACCTGTCGCACCTGCCCGTCGTCGCCGACCCCAGCCACGCCACCGGCTACACCCGCTACGTTGAGCCCATGGCGCTCGCTGCGACCGCCTGCGGTGCCAACGGCCTGGAGATCGAGGTCCACGACGAGCCGAGCCGCGCCTGGTCCGACGGCGCCCAGGCCCTCACCCCCGATCAGTTCGACGACACCATGCGCCGCATCCGAGCCATCCGCGAGGTTGTCTGCCAAGAGACCATGGAGTAGCCCATGGGTACGGTGAGAAACGCGCGCGTTAACCAGGGCGGCCCCAAGTGCGCCGGCATCGTGGGCCTGGGTCTTATCGGCGGCAGCTTTGCCCGCGGCTATGCGCAGGCGGGCGTCCGCGTGCTGGCCTGGGACCCCGATGACGACGTCATGACGGCCGCCAGTATGGGCACCGTCGCCGGCGAGCTCAACGACGAGACGCTCGGCGAGTGCGACATCATCGTCCTGGCCTGCTACCCCGAGGCCTGCATCGAGTGGCTCGAGGCACACGCCCAGGCACTCGCCGACGCCACCGATACCGAAGCCATCATGGGCCCCGTGGTGATCGACACGGTGGGCGTCAAGGGCATCGTGTGTGAGCGCGCCTTTGAGCTCGCACACGAGCACGGCTTTTACTTTGTAGGTGCGCACCCCATGGCGGGCACGCAGTACTCGGGCTACGCGCACTCCCACGCCGACCTGTTCCAGGGCGCCCCGCTCGTGCTCGTACCGCCTGCGGTGGACGACGCGCTCAAGCTGGAGCTTTTGGGCCAGGTGCGCGAGATGGTGCGCCCCCTGGGCTTTGGCAAGTTCAGCGTGACGAGCGCCGATGAGCACGACCGCGTCATCGCCTTTACGAGCCAGCTCGCGCACGTGGTATCCAACGCCTACGTCAAAAGCCCCACCGCCCAGGTCCACCACGGCTTTTCGGCCGGCAGCTACCGTGACCTCACCCGCGTGGCGCACCTCAACCCGCAAATGTGGTCCGAGCTCATGATTGACGACGCCGACGCGCTCGCCTTCGAGATCGACCATCTGATCGAGTCGCTCGGCGCCTACAGCCGTGCGCTCAAGGACCGCGACCAGCGCTATCTGGAGAATCTCCTTGCCGAGGGCGACCGCATTAAGCGCGCGCTCGACGACGAGGCAGCGCACTAGACCACCCATCACGCCAGGTCGAAAGGACCGAAGCTTATGGCGATTACCATCGATATCGACACCGCACGCCCCTACCAGGTGCATGTTGGCACGTTTTTGTTGGAGCAGGCGGGGCCGCTCGTGCGCACCACTGCCGGCGGCACCAAGGCCGTCATCGTGACGGACACCAACGTGGGCCCGCTCTACCAGATGCCCGTTAAGCAGAGCCTGGAGGCCGCGGGCTACGAGGTGAGCATCTGCACCTTCGAGGCCGGCGAGGCCCATAAGCGTGCCGAGACCTACGTTGCCATTTTGGAGTTTGTGGCCGAGCACGAGCTTTCGCGCTCCGACGTGATCGTGGCGCTCGGCGGTGGCGTCGTGGGAGACGTGGCCGGCTTTGTGGCCGCTACCTACATGCGCGGCTGCAAGTTTGTGCAGATCCCGACGAGCCTGCTTGCCATGGTGGATTCGTCGGTGGGCGGCAAGACCGCCATCGACCTGGCCGCCGGCAAGAACCTGGCCGGCGCCTTTTGGCAGCCGAGCGTGGTTATCGCCGACGTGGGGTGCCTGGCCACCCTCACGCCCGAGCAGTTCGCCGACGGCTGCGGCGAGGTCGTCAAGCACGCCGTGATCGCCGATCCCGAGCTGTTCGCCGAGCTGGAGAAGACCCCGCTCACGCTCGAGCTGCTGAATAAAGACGTGGCTCGCGTGGCGCTCATCATCGCCCGAAATATCGACATTAAGCGCGCCGTGGTCGTCGCCGATGAGCGCGAGACCAACCAGCGCAAGCTCCTCAACTTTGGACACAGCGCCGGACACGCCGTCGAGGCCTGCGAGCACTTTGAGCTCGGCCACGGCAACTGCGTGTCGATCGGCATGGGCATCATCACGCGCGCCGCAGCCCTACATGGCGTTTGCGATGCCGAGCTGCCCGGACGCATCGAGGAGCTTTGCGCGCGCCACGGCCTCAAGACCCGCTGCGAGCTTTCCGCCGACGCCGTCTTTGCCGAGGCGCTCCACGACAAGAAGCGCGCGGGCGACACCATCGACCTGGTGATTCCGCACGGCATTGGCCGCTGCAGCATCGACCGCACGCCGCTTTCCACCTTCCACGATTTAATTGCCGAGGGCCTCGGCCAGAAGGGAGACGCTTCCGCATGCTAGCCCGCATCACCCCGTCCCCGCTCAAGGGCACCGTTCCCGCCATCGCGTCTAAGTCGATGGCACACCGCCTGATCATCTGCGCCGCACTTGCCAACGGCGAGACGCACGTCGCCTGCAATACCACCTGTGCCGATATCGAGGCCACGGTGCGCTGCCTTACGGCGCTCGGCGCCCGCATCGAGACCGTCGAGGACGGCTTCCAGGTCCACCCTACCATGAAAAGCGTTGAGTTTGGCCTGCTCAAGGCCCTTGCCGGCGGCACGCTCGACTGCGGCGAGAGCGGATCCACGCTCCGCTTTATGCTGCCCGTCGCCTGCGCACTGGGTGCGGAAGCCACCTTTGTAGGCCAGGGTCGCCTGGGCGCCCGCCCGCTTTCCCCGCTTTCGGACGAGATCATTGCCGCGGGCTGCGACCTGCAGGGCTTGGGCGGTTTTCCGCTCAAGACGAGCGGCCGCATGCGCCCGGGCACCTTTGTGCTGCCGGGCAACGTGAGCTCGCAGTACATCTCCGGCCTGCTGTTGGCAGCCCCGCTGTTGGCGCAGCCCTCCTGCGTACAGGTGACCGGCCTCATTGAGAGCCGCCCCTACATCAACCTGACGATCCAGGCCATGAAGGCCTTTGGCGTCGAGGTCAACGTCGAGCGCATTCCCGCCAGGGACGGTCAGCCCGAGGTCACGAATTTCCGCGTGAGCAGTGGCTCGTACCGCACGCCCGGCAGCGTGGCCGTCGAGGGCGACTGGTCCAACGCCGCCTTTTGGCTGTGCGCCGGCGCCATCGGCACCGACCCCATCACCGTCGAAGGCGTGTCGCTGAGCTCCGCACAGGGCGACCGCAACGTGCTCGCCGCGCTTTCGCGCTTTGGCGCCCGCATCGTGCGCTCGACCAACGCCGCCACCGTGCAGTCCGACAAGCTCGCCGGCTTTGAGATGAGTGCCCACGACATTCCCGACCTGGTGCCCGTCATCTCGGCTGTGGCCTCGCTGGCGAAGGGCCGCACGTTTATCCGCGACTGCGCCCGTCTGCGCATCAAGGAATCCGATCGCCTGGTCACCACCACCCGCGAGCTCACCGCGCTGGGCGCGCAGGTGCGCATTGCCGGAGACGACCTCATCATCAAGGGTGTCGATGCCTTTACCGGCGGCGAGGTCGATTCGCACAACGACCACCGCATCGCCATGATGGCCGCCATCGCCGCGAGCCGTGCCACCGGCGAGGTCGTGATCCACGGCGCCGAGGCCGTCAACAAGTCCTATCCCGATTTCTTCAACCACTACCGCACGCTGGGCGGCAAGGTCGCGCTCGAGGAGGAATAGCATGTCCTCGACCTTTGGCAACGTTTTACACCTGAGCATTTTCGGTCAGTCGCACTCCCCCGCCATCGGCTGCTCGCTCGATGGCATCCCGGCGGGCATCGCCGTGGACCAGGAGCAGCTGCAGGCTTTTTTGGACCGTCGCGCCCCCGGACGCGATGAAACCGCGACCAAGCGCCGCGAGGCCGACGCCGCGCACATAATCGCCGGCGTGGTCGATGGGCATACCACCGGCGCGCCCATCGCCGCGATCATAGAGAACACCAACACGCGCTCCAAGGACTACTCCGAGCTGCGCCGCAAGCCCCGCCCGGGTCATGCGGATTTCCCGGCACGCGTGAAGTACCACAACATGCACGACGTCGCCGGCGGCGGACACTTCTCCGGCCGTCTGACGGCACCCTTATGTATCGCCGGCGGCATCGCACTGCAGGCGCTCGAGGCTCGCGGCATTAAGGTGATGGCGCACGTCGCGCAGATCGGCGGCATCTCCGACCTGCCCATGGACGACATGGTCTATCGCGAGGCCGACCGTAAGGCGATCCTGTCTAACGACCTGCCCTGCATCGACGCCGCGGCTGCCGGTCGAATGCGCGAGGAGATCCTGGCCGCGCGCGACGAACTCGACAGCATCGGCGGCATCGTGGAGTGCGGCATCTATGGACTTCCCGCAGGCATCGGCGACCCCATGTTCGACGGCATCGAGAACCGCATCGCGCAGATCGCGTTTGGTATTCCCGCCGTGAAGGGCGTGGAGTTTGGCATGGGCTTTGCCGTCGCCGCCATGCGCGGCAGCGAGAACAACGATCCGTATCGCATCGATGCCGAGACCGGCGAGATCAAGGTCGAGTCCAATAACGCCGGTGGCATCCTCGGCGGCATCTCCACCGGCGCACCCGTCATGTGGCGCATGGCCGTAAAGCCGACGCCCTCCATCGGCCGCGAGCAGCAGACGGTGGATATGGACGCCATGAAAAATGCCGAGCTCTCGGTCCACGGCCGCCACGATCCCTGCATCGTCCCGCGCGCCGTCCCCGTAGCCGAAGCAGCCGCTGCGCTGGCGATCTGGGACGCCCTCCTCGAAGACGCCGCCCAGCGCTAACTACCCCCGGACAACCATTCACGAAAGGGGTCCCTATGGACCTTGCTGACATTCGCCAGACCATCGATGGCATCGACACCACGCTCCTCAACAGCTTTGTCGAGCGCATGGACATTGCCACCGAGGTCGCCAAATCAAAGATCGAGATGGGCAAGGCCGTCTTCGACCCCGCCCGCGAGCGCTCCAAGCTCAACGACCTCGCCAGCCGCGCGCCCGAGCGCTACGAAGCGCAGACCATCACTCTGTTCCGTCTCCTCATGAGCATGAGCAAGGCCGAGCAGCAGCGCTACATCAACGAGCTCAAGGGTATCACGGTATCGCAAAAGGCCCATGCAACGGCTGTGGCCTTGGACACGCCCTTCCCCCAGACGGCAACCGTCGCCTGCCAAGGCGTTGAGGGTGCCTACAGCCAAATCGCCGCGTGCAAACTCTTCGACGTCCCCGACATCGCGTTCTTCGAGACCTTCGAAGGCGTCATGCGCGCCGTACGCGACGGCTTCTGCGAGTTTGGCGTGCTGCCCATCGAGAACTCCACAGCCGGCTCGGTCAACGCTGTCTACGATCTGCTCGCCCAGTTCGACTTCCACATTGTGCGCTCGCTGCGCCTCAAGATCGACCATAACCTGCTCGTCAAGTCCGGCACCAAGCTGCAGGATGTTCGTGAGGTCTATAGCCACGGCCAGGCCATCGCCCAGTGTGCCGGCTTTATCGAGGCGCACGATCTGCACGCCACCAAGTATCCCAACACGGCCATGTCGGCCGAAATGGTCGCCAACTCCGAGCGCACCGACGTCGCTGCCATCGCCTCGCGCAGTTGCGCGGCACTCTACGGCCTGGAGGTGTTGGAGCCCAACATCCAGGACTCGGACAACAACTACACGCGCTTCGTCGTCATCAGCCGCGAACCGCGCGTCTACCCCGGCGCCAACCGCACCTCGCTCATGATCACCACGGCCAACGAGCCGGGCGCCCTCTACCGCGTGCTCGAGCGCTTCTACGCACTCAACATCAACCTCATCAAGCTCGAGAGTCGCCCCATCCCCGGCCGCGACTTTGAGTTTATGTTCTACTTTGACCTGGACTGCCCCTTTGGCAGCAAGGCCCTCGACGACCTGCTCGATTCCATCGACGACGTGTGTGAGAGCTTTACCTACTTTGGCAGCTACACGGAGGTACTCTAGATGACCGATACCGCCGCAACTCGCCCCTACGGCGTGCTGGGCCGTGTACTGGGCCACAGCTACACCCCGACCATCTACAAGGAGCTTGCGTGCCTGGAGTACGTGCGCTTTGAGCGAGAGCCCGAGGACCTCGCCGCCTTTATGACCGGCGACGAGTGGGAGGGCACCAACGTGACCATCCCCTACAAGCGCGCCGTCATGGAGTACCTGGACGAGCTGAGCCCGCTCGCTGAACGCATGGGCAACGTCAACACCATCACGCGCCTGCCCGACGGACGCCTTCGCGGCGACAACACCGACTACTTCGGTTTTCAGTGCCTGGTCGAGGAGCTAGGCGTCGAGGTTGCCGGCAAGAAGGTCCTCGTGCTCGGCGCCACCGGCGGTGCCGGCACCACGGCAAGCATGGTGCTCGGCGACCTGGGTGCCAACGTGGTGCCCGTGGGTCGCACGAGCAAGGTCAACTACGACAACATCGCGCAACAGTCCGACGCCGCGCTGCTCGTCAACTGCACGCCCGCCGGCATGTTCCCCCATTGTCCCGACGCGCCTTGCACGCTCGAAGGGCTCGATGCGCTCGAAGGCGTCATCGACATCGTCTACAATCCCGCCCGTACGGGACTCATGCTCGAGGCCGAGCGCCGTGGCATCCCCTGCATCGGCGGCCTGCTGATGCTCGTGGCCCAGGCGGCACAGGCCGTCGAGCGCTACACCGGCCAGATCACCCCGCGCGAGCGCATCCTGGACGTAACCGAGCGCTTGTCCCGCCGCGAGCAGAACATCGCGCTGATCGGCATGCCGGGCTCGGGCAAGACCCGCGTAGGCGAGCAGATTGCCCTGCTCACGGAGCGAGAGCACATCGACCTCGACCGCGCCCTCGAGGAGCGCTTAGGCATGCCCTGCGCCGACTTTATCGTCGAGCGCGGCGAGCCGGCCTTCCGCGAACAGGAGACGGCGGCGCTGTCCGACATCTCCAAGCGCAGCGGCCTGGTGCTCTCCACCGGCGGCGGTGTGGTCACGCGCGACGAGAACTACCCGCTGCTGCACCAGAACAGCCAGATCGTGATGCTCAACCGCAAGCTCGACGAGCTCGCCCACAAGGGCCGTCCCATCACAGCGCGCGACGGCATCGACAAACTGGCCGAGCAGCGCATGCCCCGCTACCGCGCCTGGGCCGACTACATCATCGACTCGCGCGATTGCGCCGCCAACACCGCGGTCGCCGTCCTCGACACCCTTCCACCAGCCCTCTAGCAAAAACCACCACAAAGGGGACAGGCACCTTTGTGGTGGTTTTCCGTTCCGCCGCACCGCCCGCCCAACCGCAAAGGAAGCAACCATGAAAGCACTCGTCATCAACGGTCCCAACCTCAACATGCTCGGCATTCGCGAGCCAGGCATCTACGGCAGCGATAACTACGACCGCTTGGTTCAGATCTGCCAGGAGGCAGGTGCCGCGCAGGGCTTTGACGAGGTCGAAGTCTTCCAGTCCAACCACGAGGGCAGCATCGTCGACAAGATCCAGGAGGCCTACGGCAAGGTCGACGGCATCGTCATCAATCCGGCTGCCTACACGCACACAAGCGTCGCAATCCTCGATGCCCTCAAGGCCGTGGCCATCCCCGCCGTGGAGGTCCACATAAGCGCCGTCGAGACCCGCGAGGACTTCCGCCAGGTGAGCTACGCACGCCTAGCCTGCTTCGCCACCATCACCGGCGAGGGCCTCCAGGGCTACGCTCACGCGTTGGAGCTGCTGAGGGAACGTCTCGAAAAGTAGTCTCGCGAGCAAATCCATCAGCGCGATTCATACGCTAATAATGCCAGTGCCGCCAGCAGCAACCTCGCTACTGGCGGCACTTTATTACTGGCATATAATCGTTGCAGTCAAACAACGGTCTGGAGACGCGCATGCTAAGCATCCATCTGGGAGATTACCCCGGTTCCATCTACGATACCGAGACCTATTTTAGGAACTCATATTTGGACTCATGGTTCGAAGACCCTATGGCCGCACAGATTATTAAAAGTGTGGACGGATCAGAGCTCATCGGCCCCCACAACATCGTAAGCAAGCAGCTGGGCTCGATCACCCCACTCGAACTGTCCGGCGGCGTCAAGACGCTGCTGCTGGTTCGCAATCTACCAAACATGGTGTTCAATGCATCCACTTGCGGAGATAACTGCGCCCGCTGGCTGCTCAAAATTGGCAAAGAGCAGGATGTGCTGGTGACCCTTTACCACATCATGAAATTTCCCTGGAAGCGTTTTGAGATTCGCATCAATAACGACGGCCGCATCGTCAGGAACATGCAGGAGTTCGTCGGTGCCACCAATGATTTTTTGGATGTTGATGAATAATGAAGGGGACGCATACCGTCATCGTTGAGCGCGCAAAGGTCAAATACACGCTCACGTTCAAACGCAACATCTCCTTCATCCGCGGCAACAGCGGCACGGGCAAAACGACGCTCATCTCGATGATTCGCGACTACAACGACCGAGGACCGGAAAGCGGCGTTGCACTCAGCTGCGACGTGCCCTGCGAAACGCTTTCCGGCAGACGCTGGGAGCGCGAGCTGTCGATCATCGAAGATTCAATCGTCTTTCTAGATGAGGGCAACGAGTTCATCTACTCAAAGGACTTCGCCAAAGCCGTAAACGGCTCGTCCAACTATTTTGTTCTGATATCTCGTCGTGATGCCAACGAGCTCCCCTACAGCGTTGATGAGATCCTAAAGCTAGTCAACACGACGAGTAAAACAATCAATGGCCGCAAGAGCGACAGGCGCTTCTACTCGGTAGCCAAGCCGCTATATGACCACACGGCAAGCATGCTGTATCAGGATCTAAATGTTGGATTCGAGGTACCCGACGCCGTAGTTGTCGAAGATAGCAAATCTGGCTATCAATTCTACGACGCTCTTTGCAACCGGCTCGGGATCCCCTGCTATACCGCCACCGGCGTTGCGAATCTAAAACGTACGATTCACGAATGTCCCGAGCAAAACATCCTTGCTATTGGAGACGGAGCAGCATTTGGTCCCTACATCGAAAAGGTGCTCGGACAGCGCGTTTACAAGAACGTACGCTTGTTCCTCCCCGAATCATTCGAGTGGACACTCCTGCAATCTGGCCTCATTCCCAGTAACGATATCTTAAAAATCCTCGAGGATCCCTCAAGCTATATCGAAAGCCGCGACTACCTGAGCTGGGAGCGGTTTTTCACCGATGTGTTGATCAAATACTCGGCAGACACTCGCTATGCCTACAAAAAGGCACGGCTCAACGAGCAGTACCTAAAGCCGCAGGCAATGAATGCCGTATCGAAAGTCTTACCGGAGTGTTTGAGGACGAATTAGCAGATTCTTTAAATCATCTAGAAACCGGGGCTATGCACATGAGCTGAAGCCGCTGAAAGATAGCCTACAACACGCCTGCTACACTAATCCTTGGAACAGAATTATCAGGTTTATTTGTCCCAAATCTTAAGTAACTGTTTGATTTTATACAAAGGAGCACATCCATGTCCCAGTACGATTACCTCGTCGTCGGCGCCGGCCTCTCTGGCGCCGTCTTCGCCAACGCCGCCAGGCGCGCCGGCAAGTCGGTCCTGGTCATCGACCGCCGCGACCACATCGCCGGCAACGTCTACACCGAGGACGTCGAGGGCATCCAGGTCCACCGCTACGGCGCCCACATCTTCCACACCTCCATGAGGGACGTCTGGGACTACGTCAACCGCTTCGCCGAGTTCAACAACTACGTCAACTCGCCGGTCGCCAACTTCCACGGCAGCATGTACAACATGCCCTTCAACATGAACACCTTCGCCAAGATGTGGCCTTGGCGTCGTCACGCCGGCCGACGCCAAGGCCAAGATCGCCGAGCAGGTGGCCGCCGAGAACATCGGCGAGCCGGCAAACCTCGAGGAGCAGGCGCTGTCGCTCGTCGGCCGCGACATCTTCGAGACGCTCGTGAAGGGCTACACCGAGAAGCAGTGGGGCCGCGACTGCCGTGACCTGCCCGCGAGCATCATCAAGCGCCTCCCCTGCCGCTTCACCTACGACAACAACTACTTCAACGACCGCTACCAGGGCATCCCCATGGGCGGCTACACCAAGATGGTCGCCAACATGCTCGAGGGCGTCGAGGTGCGCTGCGGCGTGGAGTACAAGGAGCTCATCGCCGCCGAGCCCGATATCGCCGCCAGGACGATCTACTGCGGCCCCATCGACGCGTTCTACGACTTCAGGCTGGGCACGCTCGAGTACCGCAGCCTGCGCTTCGAGACCGAGACCCTCGACGAGGCCGACCACCAGGGCGTGGCCGTGGTAAACTACACCGAGCGCGAGATCCCCTACACTCGCATCATCGAGCACAAGCACTTCGAGTTCGGCACGCAGGAGA
>CABVDE010000006.1 GCA_902496945.1 uncultured Collinsella sp. | reverse complement strand
CCCCGCGGGTCGCAAAGCCGTACGCCAGCCCGCCGGCAAGCGACAGCGCGATCAACACCGGCTGCATCGAAAACATGGTGAGCCCCAGCGTCAGCACTATATAGAGGGCCGGCACCGCTGGATGCGACATCGAGAATGCCGCGACGGGCTCGACGGCCGACGCCTCTCGCATATTGTCCATGGGTACCCCCGCTCTCTCACCCAAACGCCAGCACCGCAGCACCGCCGACACCGCCAGCGAGCATCGCAAAGGCCACGCCGCTGGCGCGAACCTCGGCCGTCGCAAACCAATCGTTACGCGCTCATCATATGCCTGCGGTATCATATTGTCCGTGTATCGTTTCCAAACAAACGTCTCTATAACGTAACAGGAGATCACATGGACGCAACCGCAATTATCCTCGCTGCCGGCGAGGGCACCCGTATGAAGTCGAACCACTGCAAGGTTTCGCACAAGATCTTGGGCAAGCCCATGGTTCAGTGGATCGTCGACGCCACCATCAAGGCCGGCTGCAGCCGCGTCGTGGTCGTCATCGGCAGCCACGCCGACGAGATGCGCGCCCTCATCGACGGCGCCTACGCCAACAGCACCACCAAGGTCGAGTGCGTCGAGCAGACCGAGCGCCTGGGCACCGGCCACGCCGTGAAGGTCGCGCTCGAGGCCTGCGGCATCGCCGATGGTCCCGTCGTCGTGCTCAACGGCGACCTGCCGCTCATCACCGCCGACACCGTCGCCAAGTTCGCGCAGACCGTCGCCACCGGCGAGCTCGCCTGCACTGTCATGACCATGACCCCGCCCGATCCTTTCGGCTACGGCCGCATCAAGCTGGGCGCCGATGGTCAGATCGAGCGCATCATCGAGCAGAAGGACTGTACGCCCGAGCAGGCCGCCACGCTGCTGGAGTGCAACGCCGGCTGCTACGCCTTCGACGGCGCGCAGCTCGCCGCTCACATTGACGAGATCGGCAACGACAACGCGCAGTCCGAGTACTACCTGCCCGACATGCTCGAAATCCTCAAAGGCCACGGCCAAGCGGTCTCCATCTTCCACTGCGATGACTACCGCGACGGCCTGGGCGTCAACAGCCGCATCCAGCTCGCACAGCTCACCGCCATCGCGCGCGACCGCATCAACGAGCACTGGATGGCCGAGGGCGTCACGTTCATCGACCCCACGCAGGCCTGGATCGGCCCCGACGCCACCATCGGCCGCGACACCATCGTGTGGCCGCAGACGCACCTGATCGGCCACGTCACCGTAGGTGAGGAGTGCCAGCTCGGCCCCAACAGCCGCCTCACCGACACCACCGTCGGCAGCGGCTGCACCATCGATGAGACCATCGCTATCGAGGCCGTCATCGAGAACGGCGTCGACTGCGGCCCGCGCGCCTACCTGCGCCCGGGCACCCACATGCTCGACGGCT
This sequence comes from uncultured Collinsella sp., assembly GCA_902496945.1. Taxonomy (GTDB): domain Bacteria; phylum Actinomycetota; class Coriobacteriia; order Coriobacteriales; family Coriobacteriaceae; genus Collinsella. The sequence continues at coordinate 59,360 of CABVDE010000006.1, read as the reverse complement.
CCAAGGCCGGCACGCACGTGGAGATCAAGAAGTCCACGATCGGCGAGGGCTCCAAGGTGCCGCACCTGTCCTACATCGGCGACACCACCATGGGCACCGGCGTCAACGTGGGCGCGGGCTCCATCACCTGCAACTACGACGGCGTGCACAAGCACAAGACCGTCATCGGCAATGACGCCTTCATCGGCTCCGACACCATGATGGTCGCGCCCGCCCAGATCGGCGACGGCGCGCTCGTGGCCGCCGGCTCCGTCATCACCGAGCCGATCCCGGCCGACGCGCTCGGCCTGGGTCGCGCCCGTCAGGTAAATATTGAGGGCTGGGCCGCCGATTATCGCCGCCGTCTGCACGAGGACGACGAGGTATAACGTTTTACCAAGCATCTAAGGAGCTGCTCCATGGGAGCGGCTCCTTTTTCTATGCTGACCTGCACGACCGGATGAGTGGTCGCTTCGTGTCCGTTGACGGTAAAGACGTTATCAAGACTCGATAAACCCCGCCGCGCGGTTACAATGCAACAAGGCATCTATATGGCATTCGATGTATAAAGGAGAAGGGTAATGCCGATTAATGATCCCGAGAAGTCGGAGAATATGCGCAAGTCCATCCGCGTGTATTCCGGTTCCTCCAACCGTCCCCTCGCTCAGAAGATCGCTGAGTACCTTGGGGTCGAGCTTTCGGGCCTTACGCTAAAGCAGTTCGCCAACGGTGAGATTTACGCCCGCTACGACGAGACCGTCCGCGGCGCCGACGTCTTCCTGATTCAGTCCGTGGCCGGCGGCAACGTCAACGACATGCTCATGGAGCTGCTCATCGCCACCGACGCCGCCAAGCGCGCATCCGCCCGCTCCATCACCGCCGTCATCACCCACTACGGCTATGCCCGCCAGGACCGCAAGGCCGGCCCGCGCGAGCCCATCACCGCCCGCCTCGTCGCCAACCTGCTCGAGCGCGCCGGCGTCAACCGCATCATCACCCTCGACCTGCACCAGGGTCAGATCCAGGGCTTCTTCGATATTCCGGTTAACCACCTGTCCGCGCTGCCGCTGTTTGGCCAGTACTACAACGACATGCACTTCGACACCGACAACTTGGTTGTCGTCTCCCCCGACGTGGGCCGCGCCAAGGCCGCCAAGAAGCTGTCCGACATGCTCGGCTGCAGCCTCGCCATCGCCCACAAGGGCCGTCCTCGCCACAACGCCGCCGAGGTCATGGGCATCATCGGTGACATCAAGGGTAAGACCTGCATCATCAACGACGACATGATCGACACCGCTGGCACCCTGTGCGCCAACGTCAAGGAGCTCAAGGCCATGGGCGCCGGCGACATCTACGTGTGCGCCACCCACGGCATCTTCTCCGGCCCGGCCATCGAGCGCCTGAATGACGCCCCCATCGTCGAGTGCCTCGTTACCGACGCCATCCCCGTCGAAGTCGGCGGCAAGATCAAGACCATCTCGGTCGCCGAGGAGTTCGCCGAGGCCATCTCCGCCGTTTACCACGAGGAGCCCGTCTCCACGCTCGTCGGCGGCGACTTCGCACTGTAGTCGCTCGACCCTCGCATCCCTCCGGAAGCCCCGGACACGCCGGGAGGGGTTATCACGCGAACGTCCTCGCCGCTTTGCGGCTGCGGGATGTTCGCTTTGATAACCCCTCCCGGCGTGTCCGGGGCTTCCTGCCGTCTCGGGCAAACCTTAATCTCATAATACGGAGAGTAACCTAGCTCTTTAGTTTGAGACGCCTTCGGAGTGCATCGCATCTTCCCCTTACTCATATCCGCAAGAAATCGTGATGCAGCCCTTCAAAATAACGAACGCCGCAAAACGGACATTCCTAGACACTATCCGAAACAACACCGCAACATCAATGGATTTAAACTATATCGACAGTCTTTTTGATTCCCTTACAAGCGTCTCGACCTTACCCCTCAATTCACCCGAAGCATGCACGCCCAATTTTCTATATATGCAGCGCACATGAGAGTTAAAAGTGTCTCTCGATATACACAGCTCGTTACAAGCCACCGAGGTTTTCTTTCCCTCCACCAACGCTTGAAAAACACCCAGTTCGGCTGGGGTTATTTTTACGTCGTGATCTGCAAGAACAGTCACCGCTTTAGCAAGCTCATCACCATCCGCAAACCTCATAACCTTGAAAATGCGTCGTGCAAGAATCAAACTTGCAGACACCGCCAACATCAATGCAGAGATTATCGACAGGACGTCCCATTGCACAATTTCATGGTTAAAACACTCTTCTATCGTCACACCAAACGAAAATGCAATGAACATTTCTGCCACAACCCTTATGCTTGGTTTACGCAATTCTCGGATTGATACCGCTTTGGTTCCGTATGTAGCCACCACTATCACCAAGAGAAGCACTGCCATCAATATGCGTAAACCCGCGCCCTTTGTTTCTTGGACCCTAAAACCCGCAGCCTCTATCATTATTTTCACTGCCAGACCCAAACAAGCTATTGCGAAAAATGAACTACCCAAAATCGAAGGCGCGCGACGGTATTCTACTCGCGGGAGCGAGAGGGCACATGACCGCAGGTATCCCACTCCCAATATTGCAACAATTAGATAAGCCCACGGATACAGCGACACCGCCCTCACTGCCGCCGAAGCGACATTTAGGATGACGACCATGACAATCATCGATGAACAAATTCGCCTAGCCGCATTCTCGCTCATTTCATCCGTCGCCATCAAAAGCAGCCCGATCATCACCAAGAGAATGAAAGCAGCAAGAGCGTCTAGGAGGCCCGACTGAAAGATAGGGCAGTAAACCTTTGCCAGCGAACTTTGCCCGCCAGATTTCCCGACCAAATCCCCGATTACAAACAGGACTAGGCAGCCCGTAATAAAAGCAGCCTCGTTTCGCCATGCAGTTTGACGGCCATTAAGCAAGAGGGCGAATGCGGTTGCTAAGATAACCGAAAACGGAATAAGACAGTAGGCCATTGGTAAAAAACCCGCCGCAAAATCGCAGCCTATTATTTCTTCAATATGAAGTGAGATTGAGAAGAGCATTATCCCAACAGCCCCTCCCAGAATAACATCCCTCAATCCTTCTGGAAGCACAAGGCGTTGACAGCCGTATTCCGCCCTATCAACAGCTATAACATGATGGGGTATTATTATATTCAGGTACGCTCGCGCTTCCCCCATATTCGAAACGCCAAGTTTCGCATACACCCTTTTGCAATACGTCGCCGATGATGACTTTGCAATTCCCAGTTCGTCTGATATTTCCCGAACTGTAAGACCTCGTGCCATCGAGAGAGCCACTTGAGCCTCTCTTGGACTCAAACCGATTTGTAGTAAGTGCGTTTCTGGAGATGCGGGCGCATGAACAGGCATACAGCGAGTAAGTCTGGCTAATTGCCTGTGCATATTCGTAAGCATCGAACACATCATGCACCCGCATTCCGGCTAACGTTCAAGCAACGCAGGCAGTAGCCAATTTAGCACCGCGTACAGCAGAAAACCAAACAAAAGTCCCGAGATAATGATGCGGCGATTATTTGAGTGATTCATGAGATTTCCCCCATGCTTCCATTACATCCGAAAAGGTCCCCGGATCAGACACATCAATCGTATCTGCTATTTTATTGCCATCATAATAGAATAGGGTAGGGACATACTCAAACGGCGGCAAATTCTCGTCAAGGAAAGCGCAAGTTTCGTCGTCCTCCTCCCAAGGCAACACAAAGTCATAAATTACAACTGTAGACTTCTTAAAGTACAGATCTTCCTGCTTTTCCAACACCTCGCAATATGGACAGCCCTGTTTCGAAAATTGCAATAAAAACGGCTCATCCGAAGAGAGCATCCCCTTTAGCTCGGAAAGGCTACCGATTTCTACTCTCCTGCCTTCCCCTCCTACGGGCTCTTCCCCATCGGATGCATTCATAAATGTTATCAGAACCAAGCCTGCAAGAACTACGATGAAGAGCGCTGTCGCAGCCCTCTTAATTAAACGCGCGGCAGCCATTTACGAGCGAATGCAGCGGATGTATTCCATCGAATTTGGTGGATATACATCGCAGCTAAGCCTAATGCTCCTACTTGCCGGCACAGGTCGGCCCACAAGCCTGTTAATTGCCTGCGAGACCCATGCCGCGCCAGATTGACCTGTCGCCGTGATAATGATGCCGTCGACAACAGTACCTATGACGTATCCAGCAAGGGCCGTCCCAACATAAACGGCAATCGAAACCGCAACGCCACCTCTTGCCTCGCCGCCCACATTGTCTATAGACAGATAATCAAATCGTTCGATCTCAACAATATCACCCTCGTCATTTAGGGCCATCGTCACCCAGCCCTCTCCATTTCTGTTCTCCTGTTGGACATATCGAATTGCCGATAGGGAAACGAGTGATGGATCTTGAAGTGCCTCAGTCCTTTTGGGCCCTAGCACAATCGACGATGCGACCAAAGATGAGATGGCAAGAAATGACCTGCGGCTTAGCATATCGCCCTCCAAAAAAACGAGTTGATTGGAGCTGATCAGCATATCCCCACATTAATCGGTAAAGGCCCTTTTTTCCTGTCACACAATATGGTGAATCTGCATTTTTGCCCAGCTTTGCCTCGCAGATAAGCCTTGTTTCATCATTTCCTTTCCGTTTGACAGCAAGAGCCGAGTCGCTCACCATAGCAGGCGACAAATCGACGAAAGGAAGCACATGGCAGCTGCACAGCCGCTCAAGATTCGCATGGTTGCCGGACTTGGCAACCCAGGCGAGGAATATGCCGAGACCCGCCACAACGCCGGCTTTAAAGCAATCGACGAGCTGGCCCGTCAGGCCGGCGTCACGTACTGGAAAAACCAGGCAGGCGCCGAGGTCGCGCTCATCAATATCAACGATGCCGAGGAAGAGGGCGGCAAGCGCCAGATCGTGCTGGTCAAGCCGCAGTCGTATATGAATACCTCGGGTGGCCCCATCTCCAAGCTCTGCCGCGAGTACAAGATCAAAGCCGAGGAGTTGCTCGTAATCCACGATGAGCTCGACATTCCCGCCGGCGACGTACGTGTTAAGGTGGGCGGTGGCCACGCCGGCCACAACGGCCTGCGCTCCATCATCGACAAGATGGGTAGCCGCGACTTCAGTCGCATCCGCACCGGCATCGGCAACCCTCCCGGCAAGATGGCCGTGGCAGACTATGTGCTCAAGCAGCTGCGCGCCCGCGAGGCCGAGGACTTCCAGGACACCTGCGCCCGCGCCGCCGACGCCGCCGGCCTGGCGATTGTGCACGGCGTAATCTATGCCCGCGACCACGTCAACGGCTCCGCCTCTGCCAACGGCAAGCACTAAAACCTACCAAAAAGGAATGTTTATTTTGGCAGGTTTTATATGCGAAAACGCCGCAGCGGCCGCATCGCAATAAACCCTGTGCCGCCATACATACCCAACACCCCAAAAGGGGCCGGCCTCACCAATATGCAAGGCCGGCCCCTTTTGTCGTTTTAGCTGATAAAACCCGCCAAAATAAACCTGCCTCTTTGTGCTGGATCACTTTTCCCGCCTGCCAAAGATACACGTAAGCAACATGTTCATGAGGGTATAATTTGCACCGTATGTCTGCACAGCGCCTGTGCACGTACGGTTTTATTCGGGCTGCCGTCCATTTCCGTGGAGGCACGGTTCGGTCGCCCTAACAAGAGAGGGGTTCTATGTATAAGATCCTGGAGAAGACGCAGTTCTCGGAGAAGGTGTTCAAGTTCCGCATCGAGGCGCCTGCAATCGCCAAACATGCGCACGCTGGACAGTTCCTCATGGTTCGCGCCAACGAGACGGGCGAGCGTGTCCCGTTTACCCTGGCCGGCTGGAACGGTGACGAGGGCTGGGTCGAGTTCATCTTCATGGTGATCGGCAAGACCACCGAGATGCTGTCCACCTACGAGGCCGGCGAGTCGCTGCGCGACGTCGTGGGCCCGCTGGGCGTTCCCACCGAGATGGCCGAGGGCCCCTGCGCCGTCATTGGCGGCGGCGTCGGCCTGGCAATTGCCTTCCCGGTCGCCAAGCACCTGGTCGAGACCGGCCACGAGGTGCACGCCATCATGGGAGCCCGCACCAAGGACCTCCTGCTCATGGAGGATCAGTTCCGCGAGCTCCTCGACGAGGACCACATCCACATCACCACCGACGACGGCTCCTACGGCGAGCAGGGCGTTGTCACCGCTCCGCTGGAGCGCCTGCTGCAGGACAAGGCCGTGAGCCAGGTCTTCTGCGTCGGCCCCGTTCCGATGATGAAGTTCTCGACCCTCACCGCCCAGAAGTACGAAACCCCCATCACCGCGTCGCTCAACCCCATCATGGTTGACGGTACCGGCATGTGCGGCTGCTGCCGCGTCGAGGTGGGCGGCGTGACCAAGTTCGCCTGCGTCGACGGCCCCGACTTCGATGCCACCCTGGTCGACTGGGATGACCTTCGTGCCCGCCAGGCCGCTTACCGTTCCGAAGAGGGCGAGTCCCTCAAGGCCTATGAGGAAAAGAGCTGCGCATGCCACTAGTTAACGGTCGTTTCGTTGCCGATATGAAGTCGCCCCGCACCCCCGATAACGAGGAGCCGGCCGCCGAGCGCGCCTGCGACTTCCGCCCCGTCGACAAGGGCTTCACCGAGGAGATGGCGCTGGCCGAGGCCGAGCGCTGCCTCAACTGCAAGAAGCCGTTCTGTGTTGAGGGCTGCCCCGTCAACATCAACATCCCCCGCTTTATCGAGCAGATCCGCGAGAAGGACTTCGGCGGCGCCCTCGATACCATCCGCGAGGACTCCATGCTTCCCGCCATCTGCGGCCGCGTCTGCCCGCAGGAGAACCAGTGCGAGGGCAAGTGCATCCGTGGTAAGAAGTCCGAGCCCGTGGCCATCGGCCAGCTCGAGCGCTTCCTGGGTGACCGCCCCGAGCTCGCCTCCACGCCCAAGATGGCCCCCAGATGCGGCAAGAAGGTCGCCGTCGTCGGTTCCGGCCCGTCCGGCATCACCTGCGCCGGCGAGCTCGCCCGTAACGGCTTTGACGTCACCGTCTTCGAGGCCTTCTTCACCGGCGGCGGCGTGCTGGTCTACGGCATCCCCGAGTTCCGTCTGCCCAAGGCGGTCGTCAAGCGCGAGATTGACGGCCTGGAGGACATGGGCGTCAAGTTCGAGTACAACTCCGTCGTGGGCAACATGGCCACGGCCGAGGAGCTGTTCGAGCAGGGCTTCGACGCCATCTACGTGGCGACCGGTGCCGGCCTGCCCAAGTTCCTCAACGTCCCCGGCGAGAACCTGCCCAACGTCTTCTTCGCCAACGAGTACCTCACCCGCGTGAACCTGATGAAGGCCAACAAGTTCCCCGAGTACGACACCCCCACCAAGCACGGCAAGAACGTCGTCGTCTTTGGTGGCGGCAACGTGGCTATGGACGCCGTCCGTACCGCCAAGCGTCTGGGCGCCGAGCACGCCATCATCGCCTATCGTCGTACCGAGGACGAGATGCCCTGCCGTCGCGCCGAGCTGCACCACGCTAAGGCCGAAGGCGTCGAGGTCCTGCCGCTCGTCTCCCCACTCGAGTTTGTCGCTGGCGAGGACGGCTCCGTGTGTGCCGTCAAGGTCCAGAAGATGGAGCTCGGCGAGCCCGACGAGTCCGGCCGCCGTCGTCCGGTTGCCATCGAGGGCGCCATCGAGGAGATCCCCTGCGATGTCGCGATCTCGGCTATCGGCACCAACGCCAACCCCTTCGCTGCCAAGATCGGCGGCAAGATGGAGCTCAACAAGTGGGGCTACATCATCGCCGACGAGGAGACCGGCCAGACCACCGATCCCCGCATCTGGGCCGGCGGCGACATCGTCACCGGTGCCGCTACGGTCATTCTGGCGATGGGCGCCGGCAAGAAGGCCGCCGCTTCCATCACCAAAAGCCTGCTGGGCGAGTAATCACCCGCAGAGCTAGCCATTACACGGCAAAGTCCCCGTCGAGCTCACGCCCGGCGGGGACTTTTTTATGCCGGCCATCGACCACCGCAAAGGGGACAGGCACCTTTGCGGTGGTTTTGGGGTCTGGTCGATCGTTTTGTCTCGATCTGTAACACCTGGAGCCCGTTGAGCCTTGTAGTTGTTACAGATCGAGATATTGCGCCAGCCGCCTCCGCTTTGTCTCAATCTGTAACAGTTAGAGACCAAATTCCTCGCTACGCGTTACAGATCAAGACGTCAGGTTGACGCCTGGACTGTTCATCTCAATCTGTAACACCTGGAGCCCAAATATCTGGCTTGGTGTTATAGATTGAGATTTTGCTAAAGACGAGGATAGGCACTGCCGTCAAGGCCTTCCCCTCCGCCTAAAACAAAAACCACCACAAAGGCGTAGGCACCTTTGTGGTGGTTTTGGTCGGTTAGCCTTCGAGCTGCGCTACCTTGCAGCGGTAGGCTGCGGCAATGACGTCCTTGCAGCCTTCACGACCGAGCTTGGCGCGGTTGACGACGATATCCTTGCCACTCGTCATCTTCCACTTGCCAGCGCTGTAGCGCTTGTAAAACGCCTCGCGCGCCTTCTGCTGCTGCTTGACCAGCTTGGCGCCCTTCTTTTTGTTGAGGCCACGCTTTTTGCGCACAATCTCGACGCGGTCCTCAAAGGGAGCGGTCACCAGCACGGCAATATGGTTGGGGTTGTTGCGCAGCAGGTAATCGGACAGACGGCCCTCGATAATGCAGCTCTCGGTCTCGCCCAGGTCCAAAATCACCTGGCTCATCTTCTGGAATAGCTTGTCCGAGTACGAACGTGCGTCGTAGCGGTCGGGCAGAAACGCCATGTTCTCCACGGCCAGGCGCTCGTCGTAGGCAGCCATCTTGTCGAGCGACTCGCCCGCACGGAGCGACGCGCGCACCAGCAGCTCGTTGTCGTACAGCGGAATCCCCAGCTCGTTGGCGAGGATACGGCCAATCTCGTGGCCCTCGGCACCAAAGTCACGCGCGATGGTAATGACCACGGGGCTCTTTTTGTTCACCAGATCGCTCATCGCGATTCCTTTCTCTATGTGACAAAGGGACTGTCCCTTTGTCACATTATGCGGCTACTGCACGGCGCTGATATGCGCGGACCAGCAGGGAGATGCCAAAGTTGAGGATAAAGTACATCGCGAAGGTAAAGCCGTACAGGGCAAGCACCTGCGAAAGCTCCGAGGTCTGTGCCATAACGACCTTGGTGGAGTACATAAACTCGGCGACGTTAATGCCCGCGAGATACGAGGAGTCCTTAATCACCGTCGTGCACTGGCTAAAGAGTGCCGGGATGATGGTCTTAAACGTCTGCGGCAGGATGATCATGCGCATCGTCGCAAAGAAGCCAAAGCCCTGGCTCTGTGCCGCCTCAAACTGGCTCTTGGGAATCGAGTTAAAGCCGCCACGAATGATCTCGGCCATAACCGCCGAAGTAAAGATCGTAAAGGCCAAAACCGAAATCACTACGTCGTCGCCCTTGACGGTGAAGTAAATAAACAGGATCCACAGCAGGTTGGGCGTGCAGCGGAACAGCTCGATATAGGCACTCACCAAAATCGAAAACGGGCGAAGCTTGCCCCTGCAGTACTGCTTGATCATTGCGAGCACGGTGCCCAGGATGATGGAGAAGATGATGGCAAAGAACGAAATCTCGAGCGTCTTTGCAAAGCCGAGCATGATAAAGCTCAGGTTATCGGCATTGAAAATCTGCATCGCTTACGCCTCCTTTGCGGCAACATCGGTCACGCCGGGAATCACCTTGGCGCGGGGACGGAGCTTAGAGCGGCGCTCGAGCCATTGGACGAGCAGCGCCAGCGGGAAGCAGATGATAAAGTACATCGCGCATGCCAGGATATAACCCTGCAGGTAGCCATAGGTCGAGACAAAGCCGTCGGCGTTGTACATCAGGTCGCCGCCGGCGATAAGCGCAAGCACGGATGTGTTCTTGACCAGGTTGAGCGCCTGGTTGCACAGCGGAGGCAGGATGACCTTAAAGGTCTGCGGCAGGATGATGTAGCGATACGCCTGCACACGGCTAAAGCCCTGCGAGAGCGCTGCCTCCATCTGACCGCGCGGCACCGCCTCGATACCCGTACGGATAACCTCGGACACATAGGCGGCGTGATACAGGCCCACGCCCAAAAAGCCGAGCGCAAACGAGGAAATGCGCACGGGGTTGTCCGCCCCCGTAATGGCCTGAAGCAGCTGAGGGCCCGCCATGTACATAAAGAACACCTGAACGGGCAGCGGCGTGTTCTGGTAGAACTCAACGTACACGCGGCTAATCGCGCGCAGCACGCGGGAGCGCGTGGTAGAAAACACACCCAGCAGCGTGCCCAGAATCAGCGAGAGCGCCAAGCCGGCAACCACAACCTGCAGCGTGACGAAAAAGCCATCCCAAAAGCTATCCATCTCGCTAAAGGTCATCTGCCATCGCATGGGATCGAGGAGTCCATCGAGCATGACGAGCGTTCCTTCCTATCTTTCCTAACAAATCGCCCGGACGCACGGGCATCCGGGCGATTTACGGCCATCGCAAGCGCCAATCGCGCTGGTCACGATGGCAATGAGCTTACGTTAGAGCAGGTCCCACTTGGTGTATTCCTCGTCGAGCCAGCCGTCCTCTTTGAGCTTCTTGACGGTGTCGTCGACGGTCTTGGACAGGTCGCTGCCCTTCTTGGTGGCCACGCCGTAGTCCTGGGCGCCAAACTCAACCTCGGGCTCCAGGAGCTCACAGTCGTCGGTGGTGTAGCCCTTGAGCGTGGAGCGGTCCATGGCGAAGGCGTCGATGTTGCCGGCGTCCAGGGCGCTCTTGATGGACGGGTAGTCCGGGAACTCCTTGAACTCGGGCGTGGCGTCGACGCCCTGATCCTTGAGCATCTGGAGTACCAAGTCCTTGGTGGTGGAACCCTGGGAGACGCCGATGATCTTGCCGTCGAGGTCGGCCATCTTGGTCATACCGGACTTCTTCTTGATCAGGATACCGACGTGATCGGTGCGGTACGGGGTCGAGAAGTCCCAGCTCTTCTTGCGCTCGTCGGTGATGGTGTAGGTAGCGGCGATGATGTCGAGCTGGTCGTTGTCGATCAGCGGGCCACGGGTCTTGGGCGTAACGTCGGTGAACTCGCAGAGCTCCTTCTCGACGGCCTCGTCATACGAGACACCCAGGACGGCAGCGGCAATCTGGTAGCACAGGTCGATCTCGAGGCCCTCATACTTCTTGGTCTTGGTGTCGAGATAGCCGTAGCCGATAACGTCCTTCTTGACGCCGCACTTGAGCTTACCGCGGTCCTTGATGGCGGCGAGCTTGGAGTCGCTGCTGCCGCTGGCGGAACCGGACTTGCCATCGCTGCTCGAACCGCAGCCAGCGAGCGTGCCCATGCCGGCAACGCTCAGGATGCCCATACCGGCTACCTGCAAAAACTGACGACGAGACATATCCATTGTTGGTACCCCTTCCATGTGATACACATTGCAAGGCGACGCAGCCGCCGTGCTGCCGAACCCTTTCGGCATATCTCGATGCGGTGAGCCGCATACGAAATCAAAACGAATAAACGAGCCGGTAATTAATGAAGAATCTTGGACAGGAAGTCGCGGCAACGCGGATTCTCCGGGTTCTCGAAGAAGTGATCGGGCGTGCCCTCTTCCAGAATCTGGCCATCGTCCATAAACACGACGCGGTCGGCCACCTGGCGCGCAAAGCCCATCTCGTGCGTGACGCAGATCATGGTGATGTTCTCCTGCGCGAGCTCGACCATAACGTCGAGCACCTCCTGGACCATCTCGGGGTCGAGCGCGGAGGTCGGCTCGTCAAAGAGAATGATGGGCTGCTTGGTGCACAGGGCGCGGGCGATGGCCACACGCTGCTGCTGACCACCCGAGAGGTTCTGCGGATACTCGCCGGCCTTCTGAGCAAGGCCGACGCGCTCGAGCGCGGCCATGGCCGTCTTGGTCGCCTCTTCCTTGCTCTTCTTTTGCAGCTTGATGGGAGCAAGCGTAAGGTTGCCGAGCACCGTCATGTTGGGATAGAGGTTGAACTGCTGGAATACCATGGAGCTGTACTTGCGGGCCATCTCTAGGTGATTCTTCTTGGTGAGCGGCGTGCCGTCGATGATGACCTCACCCGAAGTGGGCTCCTCGAGGTAATCGACGCAACGGATGAGGGTCGACTTACCCGAACCCGACGGCCCGATGATGACGACCTTCTCGCCAGCCTTGACGGTAAGGTCGATGTCCTTCAGAACATGCAGGTCTCCGAAGTATTTGTTAAGTCCTTTGATTTGAATCATGTCGGACATGAACGATTTCCTTCCTAATCTGCCATAAAACCGGGACACTTGCGCCCCGAGTCGCTGTAAGCTCTTTTGGATTTCTCATAATACCGTTTGCGTAAACGAGCCACCCTCAAAACGCCCTGTTGAACCCGTTTAGAAACCCGAATGTTACAAACTCGATACGAGAACGCCACCTTTTATGCGAAAGCGCGGCGCTAAATTCGAGTACTCCGCTAAAAATATCCAATAATAGTTATCCAAACAACTCATTGGGGACAGACTTAAATGAGTACCTGCTCATTGGGTACTCATTTAAGTCTGTCCCCAATGAGTGGGTGAGTGCCCAATGACCAGCCACGGGGCATCCTGCATCAGACACAAAAAGGGGCGCCGACCACGTGGTCGGCGCCCCCCACTATCAACTATGTGTCGACCGGCCCTTACGCGAGCTTTGCGCCGACGATCTTTGCCGCCGCAGGCTTGTCGAAGTTGCCGCCGGTGGCCTTGCCGAGTGCGCCCATGACCTGGCCCATCTGCTTCTTGGACGTTGCGCCCAGCTCGGCGATGACCTGCTCGATCAGGGCCTCGAGCTCCTCGCCCGAAACCTGCGCGGGCAGCAGGCTCTCCAGGATCTTGACCTGCTCGGCCAGGTTGTCGGTACGCTCCTGGTCGGTGCCGGCCTTAATGGACATCTCCAGCGTCTCGCTCGTCTGCTTAATCAGACGCTTGATCATGCTGTTGACGTCTTCCTCGGTCACATCGCGGCGCTCGTTGACCTCGATATTCTTCACCTCGGCCTTGACCTGGCGAACAATGGACAGGCGAACCTTATCCTTGGCCTTCATGGCGGCGATCATTTCCTTCTGCAGCTCTTCGTTGGTCATCTGCAAATCCTCCTCAATAGTGTGGGCGGCACTCGCGCGAGCACCGCCCCATGGTTACTCAGTCGTCGTCGACGCTTCGTCGGTCGAACTCTTGGTGACGCCCTTCAGACTCACGTTATAGGGCACGTCCTTGGGCATGGGGTTGACGGTAATGTCGGCGTCCTTCTTGTACTGCTCCAGCCACTCACTGTATGCAGTACTGGCCGCCTGCGTCTTCACCACGTTGGAGACGTACTTCTTGATGGCCTTGGGCACCTGGTTGATGTCATCAACCTGATTATCGACATGGAAGTAGTCGGTGCACTTGATGATGTGGTAGCCGTAAGTCGACTCAACGACCTCGCTCACGTCGCCCTTGTTGAGCCCCTCGAGCGCCGTCTGGTAGCTGTCGACGAAGGTGGTGAGCTTATCCCAGCCCACATCGCCCTTCTTCTCCTTGGAACCGGTGTCCTCGGAGTACTGCTCAACGGCGTCCTCAAAGCTCAGCTCACCGGAGTTGATCTTATCCAGGCACTCCTGTGCCTTGGCCTTAGCGGCAGCCTTGTCCTCGTCGGAAGCGTCGGAATCAACCTTGATCAGGATGTTCGACGAGCGGCGGGCGTCGTTGTAGCTGGACAGGTTTTCGTTAATGTAATCGACAATCTCGCTGTCCTTGGGCTTGCTCGTGGGCGCGACGGCATCCTTGAGTTTCTGCTGCGCCAGACTCTCCTTGAGCGATTCCTTGTAGGTATCCTCGGTATAGCCGTAGGTCTTGAGGGTCTTCTTAAAGGCCTTGGCGCCGCCCGCGCTCTTGCACGCGTCCTTCCAAGCCTTCTCGACCTCCTCGTCCGAAACGGTCACGCCGTTCTCCTTCTGTGCCTGTTGAAGCAGAATCTGCTGCGTGTAGGAATCGATGAGCTGCTTGCGGTACTTCTTGGGCGTGAGGTCGTTGTCGACCAGATACTGCGCCCAGTCCTTGTCCTTGGTGTAGCCGTAGGACGTGCGCATGCTCATGATCTGCTTGGTCACGGTATCCTCGGTAAGGTTGGTGCCGTTGACAGTAGCAGCAACACCGCCGGTCAGCTTGTAGCCCGAGGTGTCCTCGGCCTGCGACATAAGGCCGGAGCACGCCATCGCCGAGACGGAAAGCAGCATCGCCAGCACACCGATGGCCACCAGAACGATCTTGACGGTCTTGGACACGCGGGTCTTGCGCTGCTTCTTGCGAGAGCTGGAGGCGGCGCGAGCCTGCTGCTCGGGCGTCGGCTGGGGTGAGGGGTTCTTTTTCCTATTTGCCATAGTTGGCCTTTCGCATAACGAATCGAACAAACGCCATTGTGTCACAACGCAGCCCCCACGGCACGCTTGGTGCATTGTGGACAGGTTAATCTGCACCATTTTGGTGCAAAGGGGGCAGATGTGGCACTTGGCAGTTGGGTGTTCCTTTTCAGCCGGCAGCTAGGGACAATCCCCAGGTGCCGGCTTAGCCCAACCTTAGAAGTGACGGCGGATGGCGTCGACCATGCCCTGGGGCGCGGTCTGGCCGAGCACGTCGGCTGCGGCATCGGCGTCCATAAAGATATTCATGAGTGCCTGCAGGGCCTCGACCTGACCGCCCGGCTCGGCAATGCCCAGGTTGATGATGATCTGCGCCGGCACCGGGGCGCCCATGCCGGCCATGGCATTAAACGTCACGGGTGCGGTGGGCTTTATCACCGCGATATAGGGCTTGGACACAAACCCCGGATCGGTATGCGGAATGGCGATGTTCGCCGCCGGCATGGCAAGACCCGTGGGGTAGGCACCCTCGCGCGTGCGAACGGCGTCGAGCCAGCCGTCGGCAATGTAGCCGCGCGGGGCAAGCTCGCCCTCAAGCTGCGCAAACACCTCATCCGGCGTCGCACACTCCCAATCAAAATACACCAGCTCAGGCGAGAATAGCATCTCGGCGTTATCCGCCATACTGTCCTCCAAAGTTGCATGAGGTTCACAATGCCCCATATGATAGCGAAACGAGGCAGGCAAGGTTAGTCGAGGATCCCAATCATCTCGAGAGCGCGGGCAGGCGTCAGGCAAACTTCGGGCATCGCCTCCAGCATGCGCCGGTCGCTCGTTACCACATAGTCGACATCTGCCGTCTCGCCCGAAGCGATGATGAGGTTGTCTTCAAGATCCGGCATGCGCTTGCCAAGCATGCGCGCCATTTCGCACTCTGCCAACGAAAGCGGAGAGGCCGTCGCTACCTGCATCATATGCTCGATGCAGGCCCATGACGCCGAGGCAAACGACACGTTAATCCCATTCGCATTCCGCCGGGCCAAACGACGAGGCAAAATATAGAACAAATCCTTTGCCGTCGTTGGCGCATACAGAAGGTCGATCTTTCCCGCCACGGCCAGTTCAACCAATCTTCTAGCTTCGTCGAACGCCCCTTCTTGCAGGTAATAATCGAGCCAAACGTTCGTATCTACCAAGAGATGCTTTGCCTCAATCATCAACAATTCGCCTCAATGTCGGCAATCATCGCGTCATACATATCGTCTCGTACGGCATCCCAGTTGCACGCCGAAGATTCGACCGGTGCAAAATCCGAAGCACTCAGCCCCAACGAGGAAAAAGCTAGGCCACACCCCTGCTCGGCCAGACTCTCCGCACGGGGTGCCTCGCGCTTATCCGCCACCATAAATCCCGGCAACGTTTGATGCTCGACGAGATAGGCCCAAAGCGCACGAATGGCATCGCTCGGCCCCAACCCATTGCGAGTTAGCACCGCATCGCCACCGGCCTTGAGCATAGGATCGATTCGTGTGTTGAGCTGCACCGTTGCTGTAACCATAGCGGCTCCTCTCTACTTGCTAGCAGTATAGCAAACATGAAGGGCCGCGCAAAAGGGCCCCGCCCACACACGGACGAGGCCCTATCGGAATTCTTGGGATGGGAATGAAACATAACAAGATGTTAAATAGACGATAAATAGAATTGTGCGCAATTTGAAGCTGAAGGCCAAGTTTTCTGGTCGTTTTCCCAGTTAATCTTAAGGTTGAAAGCTTCGTTCCCCACACAAGAGACGATTGTTGTAATTGACAGGTAAGAAGAGCTAACTGCCCAATTCCAACCAACCAGGCGGCACATAGCGCAATAAAAAAGGCGGCTGGGCGTATTCACTACGCCCAGCCGCTCTTACAAGCGAGTTGTTATTTCGCAGGATCCACAGCGACCTTGCCGCTCTCCAGCACGTGGACGCGGCCGTCGGCGAGCATTTGCACGACCTCGGGATACAGCACGTGCTCGATGGCATGGATGTGCTCCTCGAGCGTGTCGACACCCCAGCCCTCCTCGACAGCCAGCGCACGCTGGGCGATGATGGGGCCGTTGTCGTAGATTTCGTTGGCAAAGTGCACGGTCACGCCAGTCACCTTGACGCCGCGCGCAAACGCATCGTCAATCGCATGCGCACCGGTAAAGCTCGGCAGCAGTGCGGGGTGCAGGTTGACCACGCGATTAGGGAACGCTGTCAGCAGGGGCGTGTGCACCATGCGCATATAGCCGGCCATGACCACGTACTCGCAGCCGCGCTCGAGCAGCTCGTGCGCGATGATCTCGTCGGCGGCGATGGGGTCGGCATAGACATCCTTGGACAGCGTGAGCGTCTGGATGCCCGCACGCTCGGCGCGCTGCAAGCCCTTGGCCGAAGGACGGCTCGACACCACAAGCTCAATCGAAGCGTTGAGCTTGCCGGCGGCGATCAGGTCGATCAGCGCCTGCAGGTTGGTACCAGAACCGCTGATGAGCACGCCGATCTTGAGCGGCTCGGCCGTATCGGTGCCAGTCGGACGAGTATAGGGATCCCAGGCCAGGCCCTCGACAGCAGCCATCTGCTCGTTAGCGCTCATCGGAGTACACGACCTTACCGGAGCCCTCGACGCACTCGCCCACGCGGAACGGCTTCTCACCCAAGGCGACCAGGGCCTCGGTCACCGCGGCCTCATCCTCGGGGGCGACGATCAGGCACAGGCCGACGCCCATGTTAAAGGTCTTGCATGCCTCGTTGGGCGCGAGCTCGGCCTGGCGCGACACGTAGGTGATGACGGGCGGAACGTCCCAGCCCATCTCGGCGCCATTACGGGTAACTACGGCGTCGACGTCGTCGGCGAGCGCGCGGTTGAGGTTCTCGGTGATGCCGCCGCCGGTGATGTGGGCGATCGCGTGAACGTTAGCGCCGCCACGGAGCAGCTCCAGAATCGGCTTCACATAGATGCGCGTGGGAGCCAGCAGGGCGTCTGCCAGCGATGCGCCGCCGAGCTCCTCGAGCGGACGGCTCAGTTCCTCGGCCTTAGCGGCGGCCTCGGGCGTGCCCGGTTTGATGCCGTCGACGCCGATGACCTTGCGCACGAGCGAGTAGCCGTTGGAGTGCACGCCGGTAGAAGGCAGACCCAGGATCACATCGCCGGGGCGAGCGTTCGCGGGATCAAGCATCTTGGGACGGTCGACGACACCCACGGTAAAGCCGGCGAGGTCGTAGTCGGCGGGAGCCATAACACCCGGGTGCTCGGCCATCTCGCCACCCACGAGTGCGCAGCCCGCGAGCTTGCAGCCGTCGGCCACGCCCTTGATGATCTTTGCCATATGCTCGGCCTCGATATGACCGATGGCAACGTAGTCCAGGAAGAACAGCGGCTCGGCGCCCGAAGCCAGAATGTCGTTGACGCACATAGCAACCAGGTCCTGGCCCACCGTCTCGTGACGGTCCATGATCTGGGCGAGCACGAGCTTGGTGCCCACACCGTCGGTACCGCTGATCAGGATCGGGTCTTCCATATCCTTAAGCGCGGCGGCCGAGAACAGACCACCAAAGCCACCGATGCCGCCGATGACCTCGGGGCGGTTGGTGTCCTTAACCATTTGCTTAATAGCGTCGACGGCGCGGCCGCCCTCGGCGGTATCGACGCCGGCGTCCTCGTACGTCACATGCTTGCTGTCGCTCATCTGAGCCTTCCTCTCCCACTACCGTTTGCCGCCGAGACGCCAAACGGTGCTCGTAGTTGCGTTCATTTCGGCGCGCGCCATAACAGCACACGCCGTCATATCAACAAAACAGCAGGTAAAACCTACCAAAATAAACCTGTCCCTAAATGGCAGGTTTTAGGCCTCGCCGTGCTCCTCTTCCCAGCTGCGGTCGTCGTATTTCTCGACCACGGCGTCGGCGTCAAAGTGCAGCGGCTTATCCAGGTTGCGGGGCTTAAAGCCCTCCATAAACTTGTCGCGGCCAAAGCTCTCGGGAATCGCCACGGGGTAGCGGCCGGTAAAGCACGCATCGCAGTAACCGCCCTTGGGCATGACCTTCAGCAGACCCTCGACCGAAAGGAAGGCCAGCGAATCGGCGCCGATGTACTCGCAAATCTCGTCGACCGTCTTGTTGGCACTGATGAGCTGCGACTGCACGTCGGTATCGATACCGTAGAAGCACGGCCAGATGACCTCGGGCGAGTTGATGCGGATATGAATCTCCTTGGCGCCAGCGTTGCGCAGCATCTTGACGAGCTGCACCATGGTGGTGCCGCGCACGATGGAGTCGTCGATGACAACCAGGCGCTTGCCCTCGATGTTGTCGCGCAGCGGGTTGAGTTTCATACGCACGCCCATGGCGCGCAACTCCTGCGTAGGCTCGATAAACGTACGGCCCACGTAGCGGTTCTTGATGAGGCCCTCGCCAAAGGGAATACCGCTCTCGTGCGAATACCCCTCCGCGGGCGGCAGGCCGGAGTCGGGCACGCCGATGACCAGGTCGGCCTCGACGGGCTCCTCATGTGCCAGCTGACGACCCATGTCATAACGGCAGGCGTAGACGCTCTTGCCGTTCATGATGGAATCAGGGCGAGCAAAGTAGACCTGCTCAAAGATGCAGTTAGCAGGCTCTTCGGCGGCAGGCACGCCCTGCTCGGACACTAGGCCCTCGGCGCTGATGCGCAAAATCTCACCGGGACGGACGTCGCGGACATACTCGGCGCCCACGATATCGAGCGCGCAGGTCTCGGAAGCAACGACCCAGCCGCCGGCACGCGCGACATGGACGGCGGAGTCGACCGTCGCGGCGCCGTCTTGCGAGGGCAGCTGCGAAACAGAAGCGGCGTCGGCCTGGTCCAGGCCCTCGTCCACCAGCTTGCCCAGCACGAGCGGGCGGATGCCGTGCGGATCGCGGAATGCGTAGAGCGCCTGCTCGTTGATGAGCGTCATGGCGTAGCCGCCGCGCACGAGCTCCATGGTCTTGCGAATGCCCTCGCGCAGATGGCCTGTGCGCTGAGTAAAGTAGCCGATGAGTTTGGTCGCGACCTCGGAATCCGAGTTGGAGAGGAACGGCACGCCCAGCTCGATCAGCTGGCGGCGCAGCTCGTCGGTGTTGACGAGGGTGCCGTTGTGCGCGAGCGCGATAATGACGCTATTGATGGTAGAGAGGTGCGGCTGAGAGGCTTCCCAGCTCTTGGCGCCGGCGGTGCCGTAGCGCACATGACCCACGGCCAGCTGACCGGAGAGCGTCGACAGGTCGGCGTTGGAGAACACGCGGTCGAGCAGGCCCAGGTCCTTGCGAACCATAACCGTGCCGCCGTCACCCACGGCGATTCCCGCCGATTCCTGGCCGCGGTGCTGCAGCGCACGCAGGCCAAAGTACGTCAGTCGAGCCACATCGCGATCGGGCGCCCACACACCAAAAATACCGCATTCCTCATGCAGCTGGTCGGAGTCCGGATCATACGTCGACATGGTCGTCACCTGTCCCGCGGCACGCTCGGCCGCGCGGATGGTTTCTTGAGACATGGCATCCCCTCAGAGCCTCGTATTTTGGCGTTACCTGCCTTATTATACGCACGGCGCTATGCGCTCCCCAGCGCATGAGCAGCGCTTTTTAAAAGCCCACCGAGCTAATAATTCGTTTTGCTGCCAAACATTTTATCGGTCTGTCCGGTGCAAGCGTCCGCGGCCCCAGATGGCCGCCGCGTCCACCGTTGGGAATTACAAAGTTGCATTTGGGACGTTCGTCCTGTCTTTTGGCAGGTCGGCGGCGTATCCTTATAACCTGTAACAAAGCGAGAAAGGTTCTGTATGGATCGAAACGAGCTCGACCCCAGCGTCCCCAGCGCCACAGAGGTCAAGAAGATCCCGCTCATCATTAAGGTGTACGCCGTCCTGTGCATCCTCTCCGGCGTGAGCACGCTCCCGTCGGTCGCCACCTTTATGTGGCAGATCATCACCGCGCTCATCAACGGCAACGCCGCCGCCAAGCTCGGCGACAACACGCTCGTCGCGGTCGGGCTCATCGTCGCAGGCATCATGTTCTCTGCGGCAAGCGCCGTCATCCTGATCATCTTTGGCCTGGACCTTATCAAAAACCAGCGCCGCAACGCCGCCCGCCTGTCCTACATCCTTATTGCATTCACCGTCGTCGAGCTTTTGGTCGACGTGATGCTCCAGGGCATCGGGCCCTTCCTGCTGCGCCCTGCGATCCAGCTCGGCATCCTCGTCGCACTTTCGACAACCGTCGACCCCACGCTGCGTCAGGAGCGCGAATTGCAGCGCCGCCTGCAGGAGATGCTCGACCGCGACGCCGCTGCCGAGGGCATGCTCGGCCGCGATGAGACCGGCGAGGGCTACATCAAGCTCAACTACTTCAACCTGTTCTGGGTATTCTTTGTCTGTTGCGTGCTCGGCCTGATCGCCGAGGACATCTGGCACATGACGGTCGACGACCCCGGCGTCTACCAGAACCGCGCCGGCATGCTGTTTGGCCCCTTCAGCCCCATCTACGGATTTGGTGCCGTACTCATGACCATGGTGCTCAACCGCTTCTACAAAAAGAACCCCATCATCATTTTCCTGGTAAGCGCTGTGCTCGGCGCAAGCTTTGAGGTGTTCGTGGGTTGGTTTATGCAGACCTCGTTTGGCGTGGTCTCGTGGAGCTATTCGCATATGAAGCTCTTTGGCATGCCCGACCCGCTCGCCGTCCTTACGGGCGGTCGCACCTGCACGGGCTTTGCCTGCCTGTGGGGACTGGGCGGCCTGCTTTGGATCAAGCTGCTGCTGCCCAGGCTGCTCAAGCTCATCAACATGATTCCGTGGAAGAGCCGCTACTCCGCCACCGTCATCTTCACCATCATCATGCTGGTTGACGGCGTGATGACGCTGCAGTCGCTCGACTACTGGTATCTGCGCGTCAACGGCACGGAGCCGGATATTCCCGTCGCGCAGTTCTACGGCAAGTATTTCGATAACGACTACATGGAGAACCGCTTCCAGAGCATGACCATGAGCCCCAAGGATGCGACGCGCGTGTAGCGCCACGCAATGCCGAGATTTTCCAACGCACAGAAAAGCCCGCTGGCAGACTGAACTGCCAGTGGGCTTTTGCTAGAGACGGACTCGAATCGATCGCAAAGCCCTATGCCTCGCGCTCGACCTCGCTCACACACTCATTTTTGATAGTGCCGACGAGCGCCTGCAGCGCGTCGACCACATGCGGGCGAATGTCCCCGCCAATGAGCACGAGCATGATGTCATCGCCCACGGTAAGCTCGCCGCTCGCCAGCCACACGCGCACATAGCCGATACCCGGCATCGCGCGCGTTGCCTCGATAGCGGCCTGTACCTTCTGAGCATCGAAGCCAAACACCATGCCGCCCACCTTATGTCCAGGCGCCACACCATCTGTCTCGACCGCGCGCACCTCGGACTTAGGCGTCGCGCGCACCACGCCGTTGTGTGTCAGGTACATCCCGCACCCAGCCGCCGAGACATCGGCCTTGGCTTCGCGCAGCCAAGCATCAACCGAAGGCATCGATTTGCCATTCTCGAGCATCATTCCCCTTTTTCCGTCGTCGAGTAGCCCATTCTCTATTCCTCGACCGGCGTGAGTACCATAACGGCGCGCGTGTTGCTCAGCGACAGTGAGCGACAGGTCACAAGCGTTACAACCTTGGTTGCCGAAGCGGCACGATCGGTGGCATCGCTCGCCACGGCAGAAGCACCGTCGAGCATCTCGGACAGGTAATTCTTCAGTCCGTCATCGCCCTCGAAGTTGGGCGTGCGCGCCTTGGCATACGTGTCCTCGACCACCTTGGTCGCCAGCGGGCGCAACTTATACGTCGCATCGCGCGTGATGTAGTACACGTATTCCATGCTGTCGAACGTCGCCTGATCGGTCGTATCCGAAATCACGTTGAACATCGAACCGTCGTTCATATGATGACCGTAAATCGTGGTCTGCTGATCCACCATGCCCGGCGCGGTATCGTCGCTATCCAAAAAGATGGCACCCGACGCATTGGCCGTACCGTCAAACAGCGTGTTGAGGTACTTTGAGTTGTTGTTGGTCTGCACCACGGGGTAGTTGATGTTGGTGCCAGGCGCGTAAATCCAGCCAACAACCTCGGGATTTGTCTGGGCAAGCGCATCAAAGTCGACAACCGGCACGCCACTGGCGTCCTTGTCGCTCACATATTGCTTTTCGATCTTTTGATACGACTCGCTCGCTTGCTTGTAGCCAATCTGTGCATTGATAAAGATGGCAGCGGCGGCAACAATCAGGCCGATGCCGATGATGATAAGCAGAATGGGAATGACGGAGCGGCGCTTTTTGCGCGGCGGCTCGGTGTAATCCGATGGCGCGGAGGGCGATGAAGACCGGGGCGGCTTCTTAGCAGTGCTATAAGACGAAGGGCGATATGCAGCCGGCGCGTCCTGCCGACGATGCGTCGCCGGTATCACGGGGCGCGGCGCGCGCGGCTGCTGAGGAGAGGATGTCCGACCCTGCTGCGCCGCATGGGCAGCACCCGGCTTCGACGGATCGGGAATCTGAGAAGCCTTGAATCGTTTTCCCTGATAGTCGGACATGACTCTCCTTATACTGCGATGAAACGGCGGAACGCTTAGGCGTCGGCCATCTCCTGCTTCATCTTCTCGATAACCTTGCGGTACTCGGGGTCGCAAGCACCCAGAATCTGCGTGGCATAGATGGCGGCATTCTTGGCACCGTTGATGGCAACGCAAGCCACGGGCACGCCGGAGGGCATCTGCACCATCGACAGCAGCGAATCCATGCCGCCCAGGTCGCTCGTCTTCATAGGCACGCCGATGACCGGCAGCGGCGTAAAGGCAGCCACGACACCGCCCAGGTGAGCAGCCTTGCCAGCGGCGGCGATGATCACCTTGATGCCGCGATCGGCAGCAGTCGAAGCCCACTCGTGGACCTTCGCCGGCGTGCGATGCGCGCTCGCAATGACGAGCTCATAGGGCACACCGAGTGCCTCGAGCTCGGCGGTGCAGCCTTCCATAACGCCCAAGTCGGACTTGGAGCCCATGATGATCCCGACAACCGGCTTCTGATCTGCCATAAACAAAGACCTCCTGTTGAGAGCGGTGACGCGGCGTATCCGCGACCCTTAACTACTGAGAGTAGTATAGCTGCTCCCGTCCCTGCGGTCTTTGTGGTGGCGGCTGAGCCTTTCCCTCGGGAACTGAGCTTCGCGAAGTTTCCCGAGGGAAAGGCTCAGCCGCCACCCCGCGACCTACCGGGGATTGCTATGACGTACGTTGGCTGATTTGGGTTGGAATGAAAGGTTTACGGAGGGAGGTGGACAGTTAGTTCAGATACGTATTTTTTGACCGTGTCTCTTGGCGGTAATAGAGTGGTTTGAAGTCACTTTGAGCCCCATAACGACCTTTCTCGCCCTAATATGAGCGTCTCCACCGGTTCAGAAAGTCAAATTCAGCCCAATCTGGCTCAGGTCAGCTCTTACACACCCTCTGAATAATACGTATCTGAACCAACTGTCCAAGGGCATGTTTCGCCCCCGGCAAAAGGTCTCCTGGCGAATAATAATTCGCCAGGAGACCCCATACAAAACGTGGGCTCTGTCGTTCATTCGAACGACAGAGCCCACGCGCACTTTATTATTTAGCCCTAGTCATCGCGCAAAGCCCCTTCTGCAGCACACGATGCAGCCAAGTCACCACAGCCCGGGGCGTGAGGCGGACCTTTCTCTCGGAAAACTTCGCGAAGCCCAGTTTCCGAGAGAAAGATCCGATCACGCCCCGGGCGACGGGATGAGTCTTACACCGTGTACTGCGGCAGGTCCTGCAGGGCAATGACGTCCATACCCATGTCGTTGGCGCTGCCGTGGCCCTGCTGGTCCTCGCGCACGGCCTCGATGGCACTCACGTACGTGTTGGCAGCAGACATCGCGGTCACGCAGGTCACACCGCGGCGCACGGCCTCGGTGCGCAGCAGGTAGCCGTCGCCACGCGAACCCGGACCGTACGGCGTGTTGATGATCACCGCAATCTTGCCGTCGGCGATCAAATCGCCGATGTTGGGACGCTCGCCGTCGTGCGGGCCGCCGATCTTCTCCACGACCTCGCAGGTCACGTTGCCGCCGCGCAGCACGCGCGCCGTGCCCTCGGTGGAGCAGATATCAAAGCCCAAGTAGCGCAGGATGCGGGCGACCGAAAGGATATGGCGCTTGTCGCGGTCGCACACGCTAATGAACACCTTGCCGGCGCTCGGGTCGGGCAGCTCGTAGTCAATCGCCAGCTGCGTCTTGGCGTATGCCTCGGGATAGCTCTTGGCGATACCCATGACCTCACCAGTCGACTTCATCTCGGGCCCCAGGATAACGTCGGCACCCGGGAAACGGCCCCAGGGCATGACGGCCTCCTTCATGCAGAACCAATCGAGCCGGCGCTCGTCGCTCGGCAGGCCCAGGCTCGCGATGGAATCGCCCGCCATGATACGCGCGGCGCACTTGGCCAGCGGCACGCCGGTGGCCTTGGAGATAAACGGCACGGTACGGCTGGCACGCGGGTTGGCCTCGATCACGTAGACGGTCTCGCCCTTGATGGCATACTGCACGTTGACCAGGCCGCGGACTCCCAGCGCCATCGCGATACGGCGCGTGGTCTCGCGAAGCTTCGCCTGCAGGCTCTCGCTAAAGCTGAACGGCGGGATGCAGGTCGCAGAGTCGCCGGAGTGGATGCCGGCCTCCTCGATGTGCTCCAGAATACCGCCGATGTAGACCTCTTCGCCATCGCACAGGGCGTCGACATCGGACTCGATCGCACCCTCCAGGAAGCGGTCCAGATACACCGGGTAGTCGGGGCTGATGCGCGCAGCCTCGGCCATATAATCGCGCAGATGCTCGGCATCGTAAGCGATCATCATGCCGCGGCCGCCCAGCACGTAGCTCGGACGCACCAGCAGCGGGTAGCCGATGTGCGCGGCCACAGCCTCGGCCTCCTCAAACGAGGTGGCCTGGCCCGCCGGCGGGTACATGATGCCCAGCTTGTCGAGCAGGGCGGCAAAGCGCTCGCGGTCCTCGGCAAAGTCGATGGCGTCGGGCTTGGTGCCCATAATGTTCACGCCGCTCTCCTCGAGCATGCGCGCCAGTTTAAGCGGGGTCTGGCCGCCGAGGGTCACCACGACGCCGTCGGGTCGCTCAACATCGATGACATCCATGACGTCCTCGTAGGTGAGCGGCTCAAAGTACAGGCGGTCCGAGGTGTCGTAGTCGGTCGAGACGGTCTCGGGGTTGCAATTGACCATGATGGTCTCGAAGCCGCGGGCCGCCAGCGCGTAGCTCGCGTGCACGCAGCAGTAATCGAACTCGATACCCTGGCCAATGCGGTTTGGTCCGGCACCCAGGATCATTGCCTTGGGCTTGTCCGCCGGCGTGGTCTCGTCGGGAGCCACGCACTTCTTGGCATCCGGGCTCGTGCGGTAGATGTTCTCGTAGGTCTTGTAGTGGTACTCCGTGGCGCTCGAGAACTCGGCCGCGCAGGTATCGACCGTCTTCATGCTGGGAACCACGCCCAGACCCTTGCGGTAGGCGCGCACAAAGCGCTCGTCCGAGCCGGTCAGTGCGGCGATCTCGGCATCGCTCGTGCCGTACTGCTTGAGCAGACGCATCGCGTCGGCGTCAATGTCCTCCACACGCAGGCCGCGGATGCTCTCCTGAACCTGCACCATGTCGTTGATGCGGTTGAGATACCACGGGTCGATGCCGCAGATAGCGTGGATACGCGCGATACCCCAGCAGCGGCGCAGGGCCTCGACCACAAAGAAGATGCGATGTTCGGTCGGGGTGACCACGGCCTGAGCGAGTTCGTCGTCGCTCAGCTTGTCGGCACCCTCCTTGCCACCGGCGCAGATACCTTGGTGACCGTCCTCCAGCGAACGCATGGCCTTGCCGAAGGCCTCCTCAAAGGTGCGGCCAATCGCCATGATCTCGCCCACGGCCTTCATGCGCGTGGTGAGCGTGGGGTCGGTGCCCTTGAACTTCTCAAAGGCAAAGCGCGGCACCTTGACGACGCAGTAGTCGATCGTGGGTTCAAAGCAGGCGGGCGTGGCCTTGGTGATGTCGTTGACGATCTCGTCGAGCGTGTAGCCAACGGCAAGGCGCGCGGCGGCCTTGGCGATGGGGAAGCCCGTGGCCTTGGAGGCAAGCGCGGACGAACGGCTCACGCGCGGGTTCATCTCGATGACGATCAGGCGACCAGTGTTGGGGTTCACGGCAAACTGCACGTTGGAGCCGCCGGTCTCGACGCCGATCTTCTCCAGAATGGCGAGCGAGGCCACGCGCATGCGCTGATACTCAAGGTCGGAAAGCGTCTGCGCCGGCGCCACGGTGATGGAGTCGCCGGTGTGCACGCCCATGGGGTCGAGATTCTCGATGGAGCACACGATGATGCCGTTGCCGGCGTGGTCACGCATGACCTCCATCTCGTACTCTTTCCAGCCCTCGATGGACTCCTCGACCAGTACCTCGTGGGCGGGCGAGAGCTCCAGGCCCTGGCTCACGATAGAGACGAGCTCCTCGTGGGTGTGAGCGATTCCGCCGCCGGCGCCGCCGAGGGTAAAGCTCGGACGCAGCACGCAGGGATAGCCCACGCGCTCGGCGATGGCCTCGGCGTCGGCCACGCTGTAGGCATAGCCCGAGCGCGCGACCTCCAGGCCGATCTCGGCCATGGCCTCGTTAAAGAGTTTGCGGTCCTCGCCGCGCTCGATAGCGGCCAGGTCGCAGCCGATCATCTCGACGCCGTATTTGTCCAGTGTGCCGTCTTTCGCCAGCTCAACGGCGGCGTTCAGACCGGTCTGGCCGCCCAGCGTGGGCAGCAGCGCGTCCGGGTGCTCTTTCTTGATTACGCGCTCGATAAATTCGGCGGTGATGGGCTCGACATAGGTGCGGTCGGCCAAGCCCGGGTCGGTCATGATGGTCGCCGGGTTGGAGTTGACCAGGATGACCTCAAAGCCATCCTCCTTGAGCACTTTGCAGGCCTGGGCGCCGGAGTAGTCGAACTCGCAGGCCTGGCCAATAACGATGGGGCCCGAACCAATGACGAGGATGCGCTTGATGTCAGTACGTTTCGGCATGTTAGTTCTCCTCGGTCTCGGTCGCGGCGGTCTCGGCGAAATTCCAGCCAGCCAGGCGGTCCTTCGCAGTGTCGATGTCCAGATAGTTCTCCTCGCCGTCCATGAGTCGCGTAAAGGCGGTAAAGAGATAGTGGGCATCGGTGGGGCCAGGCGAGGCCTCGGGGTGGTACTGGACCGAGAAGCACGGGGCGTCGAGCAGCTGGATGCCCTCGGCGGTACCGTCATTGAGGTTCACATGTGTCAGGCGAATGCGACCAAAGCGCTCGTTCATCACGACCGGCGCGATTCCGCGACGCACCCAGACGCGCAGATCTCCATCGGCCGCATGCTCGGTCTCGCCGCCGGAAAGCTCGGGGACAAGCTTGCCCAAGCTGGGGAACAGCAGGCCAAAGCCATGGTTTTGTGCGGTGATCTCCACGCGACGGCTTACCAGGTTCATGACCGGCTGGTTGCCACCGCGGTGACCGAACTTAAGCTTTTCCATCTGGGCGCCGCAGGCCAGGCTGATCATCTGGTGACCAAGACAAATACCAAAGACCGGCACCTTGCCGATCAGCTGCTGCACCTGCTCGTAGGTCTCCACCACGGCGTCGGGGTCGCCGGGGCCATTGGATAAAAAGACGCCGTCGGGATTCATGTCGAGCACCTCACTCGCGGGCGTATCCCACGGCACGACAGTAAGGTCGCAGCCGGCGCGGACGAGGCCCTCCAGAATGCCGCGCTTGACGCCGCAGTCGTAGGCGACCACGTTGTGGCGGGCGGGGGCGGCAGTCGAAAGCGCAAAGTCATGCGTGGCAGGCAGGTCGACGGCGGCAAACTCGTGAGGCGCGGGGCAACTTACGGTCTTGACCAGATTCTCGCCTACCAGCGTGGGCGCTGCGGCCAGACGCTCGGCAAGCTCGTCGACGTCGAAGATCTCGGTCGAGATAATGCCCATCTTGGAACCATTGTCGCGCAGATGGCGAACCAGGGCGCGGGTGTCGATACCCTCGATGGCAACGATACCGTGGTCACGCAGGTACTCCGGCACGCTGACGGCCGAGCGCCAGTTGGAAGGCGTAGCGCACATGTCGCGGACGATCATGCCGCGCATGGCCGGAGCGCTCGCGGGGCGAGCGGCATCGCCGGGGAAGGCCGACTGGACGTCGGTCTCGTCGATACCGTAGTTGCCGATCTGCGGATAGGTCATGGTTACGATTTGGCCGGCATAACTCGGGTCGGTCATGACCTCAAAATAGCCCTCGAGCGAGGTGTTGAAGCAGACCTCGCCGGTCGCAGTACCCTCGGCGCCGCATGCGCGTCCATAAAAAATGGTCCCATCCTCAAGGTACAGGATGCAGGGACCGCAGGTGCCCTTGCTGGTTTTGGCCAGCATACGCTGGCAAAGCTCGCTGGGCGCGAAGGTGCGGGCGGCAGCGCCCGCGGTATGGTTGTTCGCCATAGTTCTCCTTCCCGGTCTCACAGGACCGGCTTAAAGGTGTGTAGTTAGGCCTCGCGGTATTGTAACCGCAAGTATGCCTCATGGCGTTAATTTCATCGAAATGTTTACGAAATGATAATTATGACTTTCTATGCATAATGATTTTTCTGGGACGGGGATTAAAAAATCATCCCGCGAGGCTTGTGGCTCACGCGGGATGATGACGTCTTATTATTTCTTGTCCTGCTCCAGCAGTTCGGACGGTGTGCGATCGGGCTTGCCGCCGCGGAAAATCTCGCGGCCATGCAGACGATGCTCCAGGTCACGTTCGGCCTTTTCCTCGTCAATCTTGGTCTGGCTCACCACCGGGTCCTCAATCAACGACGACACCGAGTTCACCTGCTTCTGAATGCGCTCGGCGATGGTGTCATCCATACTCACGATGCGCATCTTCCAGTCGATACTCGTGGCGTTGGATGAGCTCTTGTTCCACACGAACGTCAAAATGGCGTTCTGGTGGCCGCGCGCGGGGAACATGCCAAAGAAGGAATCGTGCTGAATGTTGCTATCCTCGTCGATATAGGCGTGAACGTTATACACCACGCGGTCGATCTTATCGTTGAGCAACGCGTTGGTCGCAAGCGCCGCGGCCTGAATCTGCCCGTTGGACAGCAGCTCGAGCTCGTTGGCAGACGATGTGTCCAACACCGTCACCTCGACCGTGCCCGTACGCTCGTCGGCCTCGTCGACGGTAAAGTCGAGCGGAAACTGCGTAAAGCCGTTGCCCCACTCAAGGCCGCCCTTCAGCGCCGTGGAAACAGTGTCCACCGAGACGCTCTCGGACAGGTTGGCGGTATTCAGGCGGCGCATCACGCCGTAGCCGACCTGCATACCCACGATCAGCACAAGGATGCCGATAACCACAGCCATGGCGGTCTTCGTAATGGTATGGCTCACCTGCGAGCCCGAAGGGTCGTCCTCGGACAACGGGTCGACCTGCTTTGTCCGGTTCGCGCGGTCCTCGCTGCGCAGCTGCGCTAGCGCCGCTTTGTCACCGCGCTTGGCCGCAGCCTCCTTCTCACGCATGCGCTCGGTACGCTTTTTGGCGAGCGTGGGATCCAAGACGCCGGATGCATCGATTTCGGAGAATAACTCCGTCACTTCTTCCGGAGTCAAAGGGTTCTTGTCAGCCATAAACTTCCTGTCATATCAATCAGTCGAGCTCGTGCGCACGCGCACCTTCGAACTGCATTCGATAGTAACGGGCATAGGTGCCGCCACGGGCGAGAAGCTCCTCGTGCGTGCCACGCTCCACAACGCGACCATGCTCAACGGTCGCAATCTCATCGGCATGCTTAATGGTCGAAAGGCGGTGGGCGATGATGATTGTGGTACGGCCGCGCGCCAGCTCTTCGAGCGACTCCTGCACCGCCTCCTCGCTCTCGTTATCCAAAGCACTCGTCGCCTCGTCCAAAATCAGGATCTTGGGGTTCTTGAGAAACACGCGCGCGATGGCGACGCGTTGCTTCTGTCCGCCCGAAAGGCGGCTGCCGCGCTCGCCCACTACGGTGTCGTAGCCCTGCGGCAGCGACTCGATAAAGGCATCAATATTGGCGCGGCGAGCGGCCTCGGCGATTTCATCCGCCGTAGCACCCGGCTTGCCGTACGCGATATTCTCGCCAATCGTGCCGTCGAACAGATAGACATCCTGCTGCACCAAGCCGATGGCGCGGCGCAGGCTCTGCTGCGTCACATCACGCACGTCCTGACCGTCGATACTAATGGATCCGGCAGCCACGTCATAAAAGCGCGGCAGCAGCGAACAGGTCGTGGACTTGCCACCGCCCGAAGGGCCAACCAAGGCGATGGTCTGCCCGGGCTTGATGGACAGATCCATATGGTCGATAACGGGACGCTCGTCGGCATCGCCCTCGCCCAGCTCGACATCCTCATAGCTAAAGCACACGTCGCGATACTCAACAGCGCCTGCCGCAACCTGCAGGTCCGTAGCACCCGGCTTATCTTGAATATCCGGCGCAGTCGAGAGCACCTCGTCCATACGCTTAAAGCCGGCGATGG
The DNA here is from genome assembly GCA_902496945.1 of uncultured Collinsella sp. Lineage (GTDB taxonomy): Bacteria > Actinomycetota > Coriobacteriia > Coriobacteriales > Coriobacteriaceae > Collinsella. The sequence continues at coordinate 28,314 of CABVDE010000006.1, read as the reverse complement.
CCTTCTGATACATTTCGGCGGAATTGACAAGCGTCTCGAGCGGTGTGCAGAACAGCGAAATGTAGAGCGCGAAGGTCGCCATATCGACTGCCTGCAGCTGTCCCTGGGCGACCAGCCAGCCGCCCAGCAGCACCACGATCACATAGAGCACGCCCGAAAGCAGACCATACGTCGCGGTATAGACGCCCATGGCGTGGTACATGTTCTCCTTGGATGAAAGGTAGCGATCGTTGGAGGCGCGGAACTTAGCGCGCTCGGTCCCCTCATTCGCAAAGCTCTTGACCACGCGCATGCCCGCCAGCGAATCCTGCAGCTGCGCATTGATGCCGCTGATCTTTTTGCGGTTGTCGCTAAAGACCTCACGCATGCGCATGTTCTGCCAAAACATGATGACCGCAAATGCCGCCGTCACCACGGCCATGGCAAGTGCCAGCACCGGGGCAATGGTAAAGAGGATCACAAACGAGCCGATGATCTCGATACCGCAGATGATGATCCATTCGGGTACGTGATGCGCCGCCTCGCAGATATCGAACAGGTCGTTGACCACGCGGCTCATCATGTCGCCCGAGCTGTTGCGATCGAAGTATGCAAAGCTAAAGCGCTCGTACTGGTCAAACAGGTCCTCGCGCATCTTGGACTCCATGCGCGCACCCATCACGTGGCCCCAGTAGCTCACAAAGTAGCGGCAGGCGCAACGGACGGCATACATCAACACCAAGCCCACCGCGATCATGCCGAGCGCCTGCATAATGGCAGCCTGACCCTGGGTAAACAACCCACCGGTCAAATTGCGCAGAATAATAGGAAACGCCAAGTCAATGGCGGCAAGCACCAGGGCACAAACAGTATCGGCAACAAAAAGCCCCGTCTGGGGCTTGTAATAGGAAAGAAAACGCTTAAACATAATCACCTTACGCGGTTTTACCAAACCGCGTTTCGTCTCGACGCTGCAAGTACCCCATTTGGACAATCTGGCCTTCAATCGTCGGTCGCGTATATCCATACGCTTCCCTCCTCTTTCAGGCCACCTTGCCTCAAATGGAGCACTTTCGCTTACTTGCACAAACCTGCGAGATTATCCTCACCCGCTAGAGCTCCGCGCCACCCAGGCGATGCGCGATGCTGTCGCAAGCCAGGGCACCAACGACGGTCTTGGCGTCTTCGATCTTGCCGTCGAGTACGGCGTCGATCAGCTCGTGCAGCGGCACCAGGTCCACGTTGACAAACTCGTCATCGTCGGGATTGGGCGCGTCGAACTCGAGCTTGGTAGCCAAGTAGATGTGAATGATCTCGTCACAGAAGCCGCAGGTCGTGACAATCGACGTCAAGAAGCGAATGCGACCGGCCCTAAAGCCCGTCTCCTCGTGCAGCTCGCGCTTGGCGCAATCGAGCGGGTCCTCGCCCGGATCGAGCTTGCCGGCGGGAATCTCGACCGTCACGCGATCGATGGCGGTGCGATACTGACGCACCAGCACGATCTTGCCGCTCTCGGTCAGCGCCACAACGGCCGCCGCGCCCGGATGGCGAATGATGTCGCGGGCGCTGCGGTGACCGTTGGGCAGCTCAACCTCAAGTCGGTGGACGTCGAGGATCTTGCCCTTCCAGGCGCACTCCTCCGAAAGAATCTTCTCGTGCAGCTCGGCATCGTGCGGGTCGTCATCGCCCAACACCAGCACCGGCTCGTCAGCGACCTCGCCGTCGGGCTCGCCCTTGGCGTGCCCATACATACGGCTGTCCTCCTCGACGATCTGCGCGTCCACGAGCTCTTCGTTCTTTTCGTCCATCCGTCTCATTCCTCTCGGACTTTAGGCATCCCAGGCGTCGCGGCCGCGCAGCGCGCGCAGGCCGATGTCGTGGCGCAGGGTCTTACCCTCAAAATCAATCTTCTCGCAGGCCTCGTAGGCAAGGTTACGAGCGTTCTCGAACGTGTCGCCCAGCGCGGTCACGGCAAGCACGCGGCCACCATTGGTCACGAGCTGGCCGTCCACCACGGCAGTGCCCGCGTGGTACACGGTCACGTTCTCCATGGCCTCGGCGTCGGCAATACCGGTGATGACCTTGCCCTTCTCGTAGCTGCCGGGATAGCCCGCACTCGTCAGGACGACGGCCACGGCCCACTCGTCACGCCAGTCGAGCTCAATCTGGTCGAGCTCGCAGTTGGCACAGGCGAGCATGACCTCGACCAGGTCGTTCTTAAGGCGCGGCAGTACGACCTGCGTCTCGGGATCGCCAAAGCGGGCATTGAACTCCAGCACCTTGGGACCATTGGGCGTGAGCATAAAGCCGCCGTACAGGCAGCCGCGATAGTCGATGCCCTCGGCAGCAAGCTCGGCCACGGTCTGCTCCATGACCTTCACCATCGTGGCATGCTCTTCGTCGGTCACGAAAGGCACCGGGCTGTAAACGCCCATGCCGCCCGTGTTGGGGCCCTTGTCGCCCTCAAGCGCACGCTTGTGATCCTGCGAGGTGGCCATGGGGCGCACGGTCTTGCCGTCGGTAAAGGCCAGCAGCGAGCACTCGGGGCCAACGAGCATCTCCTCAATGACCACGGTGTTGCCGGCATCGCCAAAGGTGCCGCCAAAGCACTCGCGCACGGCCTCCTCAGCCTGCTCAAGCTCGGTCGCGACGATAACGCCCTTGCCCGCGGCAAGACCGTCGGCCTTCACGACCAGCGGAGCGCCCTGCTCGCGCACGTAGGCGAGAGCCGAAGCCTCGTCGGTAAACGAACCATAGGCAGCCGTCGGGATGCCGGCGCGCTCCATGAGCTGCTTGGAGAACAGCTTGGAGCCCTCCATCTGGGCACCCTCGGCACCCGGGCCAAAACAGGGAATCCCCGCCGCGCGCACGGCGTCGGCAACGCCCACCACGAGCGGGGCCTCGGGGCCGATCACCACGAGTCCGCATCCGTGGCTCTGGGCAAACGCCGCCACGGCAGCAGGATCGCAATCGTCGAGAACAACGTTCTCGCCACAGCTCGCGGTACCGCCGTTGCCCGGCGCGATGTAGAGCTTGCCGGCGCGCGGTGATGCTGCGAGCTTCGCTGCCAAAGCGTGCTCACGGCCGCCGCTGCCCAACAACAGGATGTCGATGGTTTGAGTGTCCGCCTTCAAGGGTGCCTCCTCTATGGATGAATGGCCCGCTCCGCGCGAGCCCTTTGCAAGCAAATATACCCCTCGGCCGCCCGCTTGGGCTGCAAAGGGGTATATCGCAATAACCAAATAGTCCCGATTACTTCCAGAATCGGTTGATGATCTGCTCGCGACCGGCGCCGACGCCAATGAACGTCACGCGGGTGTGTGCCAGATCCTCGATAAACGCCACGTAGTCCTGAGCCTCCTGCGGCAGCTCCTCAAAGCTGCGGCAACCGGTGATGTCGCACTTCCAGCCAGGGAGCTCCTCGTAGATGGGCTTGGCATGCTCAAAGCGCACCTGATGCTCGGGCACGCTGGTATAGCGCTCGCCATCGACGTCATAGGCAACGCACACCTTGATGGTGTCGAAAGCCGAAAGCACGTCGAGCTTGGTCACGGCGATGTCGGTGAGGCCGTTGACGCGCGAGGCGTAGTTGGCGATGGGGCCGTCGAACCAGCCGCAGCGACGACGACGACCGGTGGTCACGCCGTACTCATAGCCCTCCTCGGTCAGTGTATGGCCGGCCTCGGACTCATAGGAAAGCTCGGTGGGCATGGGGCCCGAACCGACGCGGGTGATGTAGGCCTTCATGACGCCCAGCACGCGATCGACATTCTTCATGCCCACGCCGGAGCCGGTAATGGCGCCGCCGGCGGTGCAGTTGGAAGACGTCACGTACGGATAGGTGCCGTGGTCGATGTCGAGCAGCGTCGCCTGGGCGCCCTCAAACAGCAGGTCCTTGCCCCCATCGATCATGTTGTTGAGCAGCAGGCTCGTCTCGGTGATGTAGGGACGCAGACGCTCGGCCATAGGAAGGTACTCGTCGCAAATCTGGTCCACGGTGTAGGTGGGTAGGTTGTAGATGAGCTCGAGCTCGGGGTTCACGCGGGCAAGAGCGGTCTCCAACTTGTCGCGGAACAGTGCCTCGTCCAGCATGTCCTGCATGCGCAGGCCAATGCGGGCCATCTTGTCCTGATAGCACGGGCCGATGCCGCGCTTGGTGGTGCCGATATTCTTCTTGCCGAGCTTCTGCTCAAAGGCGCCATCCAGATCGATGTGGTACGGCATGATGACATGCGCGTTGCCGCTGATTTTGAGGTTCTTGGTGGTGATGCCGTCGGCCTCGAACATGTCGATCTCCTCAAGGACAACCTTGGGGTTGACGACGCAGCCGTTACCGATCACCGACACGTGGTCGGAATACATGATGCCGGAGGGCACCTGGTGCAGACCGTACTTCTTGCCGTTGACGACGATGGTGTGGCCGGCGTTGTTGCCGCCCGAGTAGCGCACGACGGCGTCGAAGTCGCCGGCGACCAGGTCGCAAATCTTACCCTTGCCCTCATCGCCCCACTGGGCACCGACCAAAACGGTTGACGGCATGTTTACTCCTTACATTCATGGACTGTCTACGCGCCACGCCGGCGCGTAGAAGCACAAAACATTCCCAGTATACCCGTGCAACGGGCGCCTGTACTACTCCTCGGCATGTACCCCATCAAGCTCATAGAACTTGGTGGATGCCGGCAGGAACATCAGGTCGACGTCACCGATCGGGCCCGAACGGTTCTTGGCCACGACGATACGCGTAACGCCCTCGTCGGGTCGATCGTCGCGCGAGGCCTCGGCCTCGTCGGCGGAGCGGTCCAAGAACATGACGATATCGGCGTCCTGCTCGATGGAGCCCGATTCACGAAGGTCGGAAAGCTGTGGGCGCTTGCCGGTACGGGATTCGACCTGACGCGAGAGCTGCGACAACGCGATGAGCGGAATCTTGAGCTCCTTTGCCATGATCTTCAGACCACGCGACATCTCGGAGACCTCGACGGTACGGCTCTCGGAGCGGCGTCCCGGCGGAGGACTCACCAGCTGCAGGTAGTCCAGGATAATGATGGCCTTCTCCTTGTTGTGGAGCATGCGGCGGCTCTTGGCGCGAATCTCGGTCACCGTGGTGCCAGGCGTATCGTCGATCAGGATATCGAGCTTGGACAAGGTCTGCGTGGCCTCGTTGATGTTGGCCCATTGCTCGGGGCTAATGCGACCCATGCGAAAGTCACTGATCGAGATCATGGCATAGGCGCAAATCAGACGCTGGGCAATTTCCTTGCCCGACATCTCCAGCGAGAAGAAGCCGACGGTGTAGCCCGCAGCGGCAGCGTTGAGCGCCAGATTCAGGGCGAACGACGTCTTACCCACAGCAGGGCGGGCGCCGATGATGATGAGCTGGCCCTCGCGAAAACCCATGAGCATGCGGTCGAGCGACGGGAAGCCCGTGGGCACGCCCGCGGCCTGCCCACCTGCCTGACACACTTCCTCGGCCTCGTTATAGGCCTCGACCATAAACTCAGTCAGCGTCTTGTAGCTCGACTTGACCTCGCGCGCCGTGACCTTGAGCAGCTTGCTCTCGGCCAGCTCCACGACCTCCTTGGTGTCGGTAGGGGCATTGTAGGCCAGCGCGTTGATCTCGTTGGTGGCGCCGATCAGCTCACGCAGCATCGAATCGCGGCGAACGATGGCGGCATGGTGCTGCCAGTTGACGAGCGACAGGGTCTGACCCATCAGCTCCAAAATGTACGCCTCACCGCCCACGGCATCGAGCTTATTGATGCTTCGCAGGTAATCGATCAGCGAGATGGAGTCGATGGGGATACGGCTGTTGTACATGTCGACCATCGCGGTATAGATGGTCTTATGAATGGGTCGGTAGAAGTCATCGGACTGTAGCTCGACCTGGGCCTCTTCGACCACCTCGGGCGACAGCAGCATGGCGGCCAGTACGTTGGCCTCTGCGTCTTGGTTTTGAGGAAGACCCAACTTGGCACCACGGTCCTCGACCGTCAGCCCCGTCTCCCTGTCGTCATATGCCATGAGCATCCTCATTCATATCGCTTGCGAGCATCCATAGTATCAGCCGCAGTCCCAAAACGGGCCGCGCCCCGCCAATCATCACCGAACGAAACGGATGAACGGTCCCGTGAATGGACCTCGCCGCAACGCCCTCCATGGCACTCGCATCGCGCCCAAAAAGCAAAAGGGCGCCCTGGTTTCCCAGAGCGCCCTTCTTAGAACAAGATTGTTGCGTTGCAGCAAATGCTACTCGGCAGCAGCCTCAGTCTCGACCTCGGCGGTCTCGGCCTCGGCGGCCTCAGCGGCCTCCTCGACCTCAGCCTCGGCAGCGAGCTCCTCGGCGGTAACGCCGACGAGAACGACAACCTCGGCCTTGATCTCGCGGTACAGCGAGATGGCAACGGTGTGGGCACCGGCAACCTTGATGGGCTTGCCGAGCTCGACGCGCTTGCGGTCGATGTCCATACCGAGCTGAGCCTTGATGGCGTCAGCGATCATAGCGGCGGTAACGGAGCCAAACAGGATGCCCTCGTCGCCGACCTTGACGTCAACGGTGACCGTCTTGCCCTCGAAGGCAGCCTTGGTCTCGTTGGCGGTAGCCAGACGGACGGCCTCGCGCTTGGCGATGTTGTTGCGACGCTCGTCAAGCTGCTTGAGGTTGCCCTTGGTGGCGGCAACAGCGAGCTTCTTGGGGAACAGGAAGTTCTCAGCGTAACCCTGAGCGACCTCTACGACGTCACCCTCGCCGCCCTTGCCCTTGATCTCATCGAGAAGAATAACCTTCATGATGCGTCTCCCTTCTTAGCCGCGGTCGCGGTTGCCACGAGAGGAAACCACGGGGACGGTGTACGGCAGGAGAGCCATCTCGCGGGCGCGCTTGATGGCGTTGGCGATGTCATGCTGATGCTGCGTGCAAGCGCCAGTGACGCGACGGGGCTTGATCTTGCCACGGTCGGTCATGTACTTACGGAGAAGCTGAGTGTCCTTATAGTCGATGAACTCAGTGTTCTCCTTGCAGAACTGGCAGTACTTACGACGCGGCTGACGTGCAGAAAAATCATTAGCCATGTCAAAATACCTTTCATTTGGCAACTTCGGCGAACCGAAGCCGCCTCTCACTCAAAAATAGGCGAACAACCCTTAGAACGGGATGTCCTCATCGTAGACGTCGACCGCGGGCGGCGTAGCCACCGGTGCGACAGGACGTGCTGCGGGCGCGGGAGCTGCGGGGGCGTAACCGCCCTGATCGTAGCCACCCTGGCCACCACGGGAGCTCATAAACTCGATCTCATCGACGATGACCTCAAGCTTGCTCCGGCGCTGGCCGTCGCGCTCCCAAGAGCTGTAGCGCAGCTTGCCCTCGATCGCGACCTTGTTTCCCTTTGCCAGGAAACGGCTCACGGCCTCGGCGCGGGTGCCGAACATGGTGCAGTCGACAAAGTTGGGATAGTCCTCCCACTCGCCAGTCTGCGGGTTGCGGCGACGATCGTTCACGGCGACGCCAAAGGACAGAACCTGAGTTCCGCCGGCGGTGGCGCGCAGCTCGGGATCACGCGTGAGGTTACCGGTGATGTTCACTCGATTGATGCTCATAACTCACTACTTCCTCTTGGGGCACAAGCCCAGTCCAAAACGACAGTCTTACTCCTGGTCGTCGCGACGGACGATCATGTGGCGGACCACAGCGTCGGTGATGCGCAGGACGCGATCGAGCTCGGCGATCTGGGTAGGATCTGCGTGGAAGTTGATGAGGGTGTAGTCACCATCGGTGAGGTCGTTGATCTCGTAGGCGAGCTTGCGCTTGCCCCACTCGTCAACGGAGTCGACCTTGCCAGCGCCCTCAGCGATCGTGGTATCGATACGCTTCATAACAGCGAGACGAGTCTCGGGGTCGAGCGACGGGTCAACAAAGAACAGCAGTTCATAAGCCTTCATATTGTCACCTCCTCTGGGCAAATGTGGCTTCAGGTCGTGAAGGTGCGCCTGAAGCAGGAAAAGACTCGGTAATAATATCTTTCAACCTCCCAGGCCGCAAGAATATGCAGCTACAACCTCATGACCTCCACATATGCCCATACTCACACGGCACTTCATGCGTCTTCCAACCAAATGCTGACCAAATGCTTGACGGATCTATGGACAAGATACGGCGCTGCGGGGACAAGCTGAGCCAAGCCGCAGGTCAACGGTCACATCGCTGTGGTCGCGAGGTGCATACCAGTGGTCCACAACATCGCTCAAAGTTTTTTAAATTCGTTTGCTCATGGTCTATAACGTCCTTTTTTGAACAATTCGCTTAGCATGATTTTGCTGGTCAGGCTGCATGTGCCGCACGTTTTAGCCACAGCGCGAGGCACTGTGGATCAAAAAATGCTAAGTTTTCGGCTTGCACCTTACGATTCCTCGTGTATACTAACTTTCGCATTTAACGGAGAGTTGTCCGAGTGGCCGAAGGAGCACGATTGGAAATCGTGTAGGCGTCAAAAGCGTCTCCAGGGTTCAAATCCCTGACTCTCCGCCAGTTAATTCCAAAGCAGGCCTTCGAGCCTGCTTTGTTTTTACCCCACGCGGAGGGGTGGCAGAGTGGTTGAATGCGGCGGTCTCGAAAACCGTTTGGCCTGTATAAGGTCACGAGGGTTCGAATCCCTCCTCCTCCGCCATTTTGGTTAAGAAAGCTCCCAGCGATGGGGGCTTTTTTGTTTTGAGCCCCCAACAAGCAAATACGGCGGAGGAGGAAGGGGTCGAACCCGCCAGGGCGCGAAGCGTAAAGAAAACGCGACCGCGGCGCGTTTTTAGCGCAGCGCGGTCGGCGTAAGCCGACCGGATAAATTTTGAGCTCCGCTCAAAATTATGACATCCCTCCTATTCAGCCACGCCCCCATCGCTTTCGATCTCGGCTCGGATCCAAACGTGTACACCACCCTCCAAAAGCGACATTTTTCGACATCTTTGGAGGCTGATGTACACCTTTGTATATCGCGCGCGAAGTCCATCGGCCGTTTTGCCGGCGTTCGGTATATTTCCTCACTTCAGCGGACATAAGGATTGCATGTCGGCTCAAAGCGAGAGGTCCCTAATGGATACTCCTGTTCTCATTACGCATAAAACCGCATGGCTCGTCCATCATGCGCCACAAGACCTGGTTCAAGCGGTCGCACAACACGACTACCAGATAGGCGCAAGGGGTCTCTCCACTCAGCAACGCATCGCGCGCATCCAACAGGCCCTTACCGACTGCGGTATTCCCACTAGCATGCTTGAGACCATCGACATATCTGTTGTATTTGCCTTCGAACGAATTCGCGCCAACGGCGTTAATTGCCACGTTCTTGGCCAAAACCTTCCCTATAACCACATTGACGAGCTTACGCCCGGCATCTTTATCACCGACGAAGCCTTTACCTTCGTGTTCGCCGCCGAATGGATGGATAGAATCGAATACCTCGAGTATGGCTACGAAGTCTGCGGCGACTATCACATTGGGCTCAGCCCCTCTGACCCTTATGCCGAGCAGCCGGCCACCACCTCCAAGGACGAAATTGTCGAACTACTCGATCGGCACCCCGGCAAACCCGGCGCCACACGCGCCAGACTCGCGCTCAGACACATCTACGACCACTCAGCCTCGCCCATGGAAACCGCATCGTCCATCGCCCTCTCGCTCCCAACAAGCGAAGGCGGCGTCGGCATCCGAGGTATCGAGCTGAACAAGCCGCTCGAAATCCCCCAACGCCTTTGGCATTGCACCAAAGCTCGAACGCTCAAAATCGACGCCCTCATTACCTTTAAGCGCAGAGAGCTCGGCATCGAATATAAGGGTGGCTTTCACGACGAGGCCGAACGCAAGGGCGCAGATGCGGAGCGCGAAGCGGTGCTCGCCCAAATGGGCTATCGCATCATCACGCTCACCTCGGCGCAGTTCGCGAGCCAGCTCGCTTTTCATCGCGCCATGAACAGCATTCGCGAGGCGCTCGGTATGCCTCGCTGCACAGATGCCGAGTACCAGCGAAAGCAAAACGAACTGCGCAAGACACTTATCCGCAACTGGAAGAGCGATCAAGCCGAAGAGTCGCCTTCTGAGTAACGACGGCCCCGCTCGCCCCGCGCCAAAACATGTACATCACCCTCCAAAAGCGACATTTTTCGACATCTTTGGAGGCTGATGTACATGTTCGGAACCTATGACCATGCCCGGCATCAACCGTTTACCGAGCAATAGGGTCGCCACACCCGCCAACCATGTACTATGTACGGGCATTGTCTAAGCTCGCAATCAAGAAGGACCCCATCTTGCCCGTCGTCGCCGCTATGACCGTTACCACACACGCCTCGGATGCCATGGTCGCTATCCCCTTTTGGCTCGAGATGTTCGCTGTTGTCGCGGCATCGATCTCGGGCGTGCTGGTCGCGCGCGAGCACAAGCTCGATCTGGTGGGCGCAGTCGCACTTGCCGTGGTCTGTGGCCTGGGCGGCGGTCTTTTACGCGACATGACACTGCAAGTGGGCAACGTCTACATCCTCAACCAGCCGATGGCGCTGCCGCTTTCCATTGCCACGGCGGCCATCATCTACATCTTCCCGGCAATCGTCGATAAACCCGAGAAACTCATCCCATTGCTCGACATCATCTCGGTCGGCATCTACGCCGCCACTGGGGCGGACAAAGCGCTGGTTTATGGCTTTGCGCCGGCGGTTTGCATCATGATGGGCTTTTTCACCGCGGTAGGCGGCGGCATGCTGCGCGACAGCTTCATGGGCGTGGTGCCGGGCATTTTCCAGCGCACCAATTTCTACGCCATCGCCGCCATCGCCGGGTCGGCAAGCTATGTGTGCCTTGTCATGAGCGGACTCGTCAGCAACATCACCGCATTGATCGTTTGCGTTGCGATAACCATGGGGCTGCGTTGGCTGTCGTTACGCTTTGATATCAAAAGCCCTACCGAGGAAAACATCGCGCGCTTTTTGCACCGCAAAAAGTAGATGACGTGGGCCCATCCTTCGAAATGCAGCCAAGAGGTTCCTTTAGAGCGTCCGCGCGTTGGGTACACTGTTAGGTACACGTCGAGCACCTAACAAAGGATCATCTATGCCTTGCAATCAATTCCCGCCGACGCAACGTCGCAACACGCGAGGTCGCCTCTTTTTCGCACTCGTCCTCATCGCGTTGGCGCTTGTTGCCCTTCCCGCCGCAGCCTTTGCCGGCGCGGATTCCGCCGGAAACGTTCTCGCGACCGATGAAGGCTCCACCCCGTCCGGGGTCGAAGGCGACCTGTACTGGGCCGGTCGGAGCCTCAACCTAGACGACACCTCCATCGAACGCGATATCATCGCCGCGGGCGAGACCCTCTCGATTCGCGACTGCACCGTGGGTGGCGCCGTTCGACTTGCGGCGCGCACCATCGACATCGCCAAAACCACGATCGATGGCAGCGTTACCGTGGCCGGTCAGCACGTTGTGCTCAACGCCGACAGCACCGCCAACTGTTTCTATGCGGTAGGCGAGACGGTTGCCCTGCGCGGTTCTACCAAGTCGGCAATGCTCGCGGGCGACACCGTGACCATCGATGGCACCGTCGACGGCGATGTTGAGGTTTGGGCCGACAAGCTCGTCTTGGGTAAAAACGCCCGCATCACCGGCACCGTGAGCGCACATGTTTCCGAGGACCCCGAGCGCGCCGCGGAAGCCGAGGTCGGCGCGCTCAAGATCGACCGCACCGAAAACGAAAGTGCCGCCACGACGGTTAACGATATCATCGGCGGCATCGTGGCCGCAGCCCTGTCGACCTGCCTTATCGCCCTATTGCTCGAGCTCGTCTTTCCGCGCGCTACCGCCAGCGCCGCCGGAATGCTCCACCAGCGCCCCACGCCCCTGTGGATGAGCGGTCTTCTGGGTACGGTAACCATTGCTCCTGCCGTATTGTTGCTGATTATCTCGATTGCCGGTCTGTCGCTTGCCGGAGCCCTCCTGTGCGCCGTGGTCGGTGTCGCGCTGGTCTCCACCGCTTTTGCGGGCTGCGCGATCGCTCGCATGGTCGGACATAACCAGAACCGCTACGCCATGGCAGCCGTCGGCGGTGTGGCCGCAGGCGCCCTCACAGGACTGCCTCTCATCGGTGACTTCATCGGCGGCGTGGCCTTCGTCTTTATGCTCGGCTACGTTATCCAGATCATCTGGCACAACGCCCACCTCAAGCCCCAGCAAGCCGCCTAACCGCCAATCACCACAAAGGGGACAGACACCTTTGTGGGGATTCAAACGAACCCGACCCCAGTGCACCAAAAAGGGCGCCGACCATCGCGGTCGACGCCCTTTCTCGTTAGACGCTATATATCCCAGCGCTTATTTATTGACCTGGCCGGCGCGGACGGCAGCCTTCTTGCGGTCGGTGGCGTTGAGCAGACGCTTGCGCAGGCGAATGTTCTTGGGAGTAATCTCGACCAGCTCGTCGTCGGCGATGTACTCCAGTGCCTCCTCCAGCGAGAAGGTGCGGGGCGGCACCAGCTGGACGGAGATATCGGAGGTCGAGGAACGCTGGTTGCCCAGGTTCTTGGTGCGGGCGATGTTGACGACCATGTCGCCGGCCTTGCTGCGCTCGCCCACGATCATGCCCTCGTAGCACTCGGTGCCCGGCTCAACAAACAGCTGGCCGCGCTCCTGCAGCGTACCCAGAGCATAGGCAACGGCCTTCTCGGTGGTCATGGAGATCATGGCGCCGTTCTGACGGTTGCCGATCTCGCCGGCGTAGGGACCGTACTCCAGGAAGGTGTGGTAGAACACGCCCTCTCCGTGGGTAACGTTCATAATGCGGTTCTTGAGGCCCATGATGCCGCGGGTCGGGATCTTAAACTCGAGGTGCGTCACGATGCCCGAGGTATCCATGCTCGTCATGATGCCGCCGGAGGTACCGAAGACCTCAACGACCTTGCCCGAGTACTCGTCCGGGCACTCGACGACGGCCTGCTCGACGGGCTCCATCTTGTTGCCGTTCTCGTCCTTCTTAAACAGAACGCGGGGACGGCCAACCTGGAACTCAAAGCCCTCGCGACGCATGGACTCCATCAGAACGGACAGGTGCAGGATGCCGCGGCCCGAGACCTCGACGCCGCTCTTGTCCTCGAGCTCCTCGATCTTCATGGTCACGTTGTTCTCGGCCTCGTTGAACAGGCGCTCCTTGAGCTGACGGGCGCCCACGATGTCGCCATCGCGACCGACGAGCGGGGAGGTCGAGGCCTCAAAGACGATGGACAGGGTCGGCGGGTCGATCTCGATGGGCTCGAGCTCGACGGGGTTCTCGGGGTCGGTGTAGACATCACCGATATCGGTGCGGTCGATACCCACGACGGCGGCGATATCGCCGGCGCCGACCTCCTGGCACTCGGTGCGGCCCAGGTAGTCGAAGGTAAAGAGCTGCTTGACGGTAGCGGTGGCGCTGGAGCCGTCGTTCTTCACAACCAGGATCTGATCGCCCTGGTGGATGGTGCCGGAGTACACGCGACCGATGCCGATACGGCCGACAAAGTTGGAGTGGTCGATGGTCACGCACTGCATGGCCAGCGGAGCGTTCTCGTCAACCTCGGGCGCGGGCATGTCGTCGATGATCATGTCGAGCAGCGGATACATGTCCATGTTGCCGTCCTCGGGATCGAGGCGGGCAAAGCCGTTCATGGCGCTGGCGTAGACCACGTGCTCCATGGCAAACTCGAGCTGGTCGTCGGTGGCGCCCAGGTCGGCCATAAGGTCGAGGCAGTCGTTGTAGGCCTTCTCGGGGTTGGCACCCGGACGGTCGATCTTGTTGATGACGATCATGATCTTGAGGCCGGTATCGATAGCGTGACGCAGCACGAAACGGGTCTGGGGCATGGGGCCCTCAAAGGCGTCGACCAGCAGCAGGGCGCCGTCGGCCATACGCAGCACGCGCTCGACCTCGCCGCCAAAGTCGGCGTGGCCCGGGGTGTCGATGACGTTGATCTTGACGTCCTTGTACTCGATAGAGATGTTCTTGGCGAGAATCGTAATGCCGCGCTCGCGCTCCTGGTCGTTAGAATCCAGGACGCGGTCCTCGACCTGCTGGTTGGCACGGAAGGCGTCCGTGGCACGCAGGAGCTTATCGACCATCGTCGTCTTGCCGTGGTCGACGTGGGCGATGATGGCGATGTTCCTCAGATTGTCTACGCGCATAGTTCCCCTATCTTCTATCCATATACAAACGGCACGCGCATGCGGCCCGCCCAGCAATACAACGCTCAGCGGGAATATTGAGCCTTTTACCGAAAACTCGTTTATTTTAGCGATTTTAGATAAGAGGGGTTTCCTCACCTGCAGGTTCAGGGTCGCTCCACATAAAACCATCGCCGGCACCCATGCCCTCATACAGTACATATGCCGAAAAACCGCTCTCGAGCGTCGTCTCAAAGAAGCTCACGAGCAGAGCGTCGTGGTAGCCACCCTCGATCTCGACGCAACCGGTGTAGCCGATAGCATAGCGGGCAATGCGGCCCAGGCCCTCATCTTTAAGACCCATCTTGTGCTCGGAGATAAAGTTGGTGGCGGCCTCGAGGCACGCCTCTTCGCCATCCTCATCGAGCGCCGCCAGATAGCGGTTGGAAGCAGCGTCCTCAATTGCCACGACCACGCCCGGATTCTCGCCCGCGGCAAGGTCGTCCAAGAACGCGCCGATCAGATCGCACACCATGGCGTCGAGCTCGGCGGAGACGTTACCGGCGTCCTGCATATCCTGTGCCATCTTTAGACCTTCCCATCGAGTCCGGCGTCGTTACAGTTCTTGTGCCTCGGCGGCGATCTTGGCGGCAGCGTCGCGGGTACGCATCATGTCCGCTGCGCGCTTGTCGAGCACCTTGATCTGGTTGGTCAGCATCACCGCATCGACCACACCCCAGATCACCAGGCCCGTAGAGATCGAAAACCCAAGCGCACCAACTGTACCACGAAGGCGCGAGCAGATTGCCGCGACAAGGGCGGAGACGACAACCATCTTGATAAACGAGGCGCGGCGCTCGCGAAGCGTGCGGGCCTGCGTCACATAGGCAATGCGAGCCGCCTCAGAAGCCTCCGAGCGCATCTGTGCCTCACGCGCGATGGACGCCGCCTCGGCCGACATGCCACCGGCCATCAGCGAATGCCCCGCAACCTGTCCGTCCCGCATTTAGAAATCATCGGGGGAGAGTGTATGGACAAACTCGTCGAACTTCTCGAACTCCCGCTCGTCGTCGACTTCCTCGGCATGGGTAGAAACAGTGCCCAGGCGATTCATGATGTCGTCCTCCACAAACATGGGAGCATTGCTGCGCACGGCAAGGGCAATAGCATCACTGGGGCGGGCGTCGATCTTGCGCTCGTCACCATCGGCCAGCACGACGATCGTCGCGTAGAACATCGGCGGCTCGGCGCGAACGATCTCGATGCGCTCGAGCTTGGCGCCCAGGGCGCCAACAGTATCGAGCAGCAGGTCATGGGTAATCGGGCGCTCGGCGCGGCCGCTGTCGATGCCGCGGCTGATGGCGGCAGCTTCAAACGAGCCGGTCTGAATGGAAAGGGAACGCAGCGGCGCGGGCAAGTCCGTATTGCTGCAGCGCTCACGAAGCACGATAAGCGATGGCACGGGACCGGCGGCCATGACGATAGTCTCTATGTCGACACGAACCATGGAACACCTCCGGTACGTAGCGGTTAACACGCGGCGGCACCGCCGCATTGAATAGCTATACTACCCAATCTTTCGCACAGCACACAAAATCAAAGTAGTTAATTTGGGACGGGCTTTTTTGACTACTTTCAGTAGGTAAGAAAAAAGCCCCGAGGCAATGCCCCAGGGCTCTTCACAGTTTTGATGGTGGACCTGACAAGATTCGAACTTGTGACCTCCCGGTTATCAGCCGGACGCTCTAACCAACTGAGCTACAGGTCCATCATGGTGGAGGTTAGGGGGATCGAACCCCTGACCTCAGGCTTGCAAAGCCCGCGCTCTCCCAGCTGAGCTAAACCCCCACGGAGACAGTAATAAACACCCCAGCGGCGACTCGGCTCTCGTTGGGGTGTTTATTGCGAAAGAAAGTGGTGGACCTGACAAGATTCGAACTTGTGACCTCCCGGTTATCAGCCGGACGCTCTAACCAACTGAGCTACAGGTCCATCGCGCAAGGGATATATTAGCCTAGTTACAAGATGGGAGTCAACAATTATTTGAGAAATTTTTTCTGCTGTATTCTCGCAGGTCAAGCATCCTATTGACCCCAACGGCAACAAAAAGGACGAACCCGCTCTCGCAGGTTCGCCCCTATACCCCATCTACGCCAGGGCGGCAGAAAGTTGTTGGATTCCGTCGAACGCAGTCTCGACGTTCTCGCCCGCGTGATCGATCTTTACAACCGAGCCTTTCCAAGTGGGCTCGGAGTCCTTGTCCTGAGCGGGCTTGTACTCGTCGGTCTTTACCACGTAGGCAAAATCGACCTCATCGCGGCTGGGAAGATCATGGGTATCAAAGCCATACTCCAGTCCCTCAAGAACCTCCTGCATGGCCTCGACGGTGCTTGCGCGGGGCTGCAGCCTACGAACGCCCGTCTCGCTGTTGTACAGAACCGTGGGCGCCAGGTACATCGTCCTGATGCGCTGCTGGCGCGTCTTCTCGAGCTTGTTGATCCAAACAACCAACACGGCAATCAGCGCCCACCAGATGATGGAAATCACCAGATCGAGCGGGCTGTCGATCTTGTTGAATCCCAGCGAGTACCACAGGTACAGCAGGAAGATCGAAACCAAAGCCGAAACGGCAAGGACCAGATAGTTGCTCTTCTTCATGGCTCTAACCTCCCTTTATTCCTGAGTCTTATCGTCGTTGCCGAGGACCTTGTCCAGGTCGTTCTGCAGGCGACGGCTATGCTTGTCGCGGCGCAGGCCAACAAACAGGCCGTAAGCCGCAGTTGCGACTGCGCAGATGATCATGTACCAGTGGACCCAGCAGGTGTCCTTCTTACCGTCGAACTTGCCCAGCGGGTTCTTGGCATCGATGATCTTCTCTTCCTTCTGCTCCTGGTCGTTGCTGGCCGAGGAGTCGTCGCCCTTGGGCGCCGTGGTCGTCGTAGTTGATCCGCCGTCCGAGTTGTTAGGCGTCGGAGTGGGAACCGTGGGCGTCGTCGGAGTGGTCGGCGTCGTCGGGGTCTTAGGCTTTGCAGGCGCGGGGGTAACCGTCAGCGTACCAAGTTCATCGGTCAGCTCATAGTTGTCCGCACTCGTCTGCATCCAGTCGATGGCGTAGGCGTTCTGCGAACTACCGACAGTCGTCTGTTTGCCAGTGACGGTGATGCCGATGCGGTCGCGCTTAGCCAGACCGTCGATCGTGACCGCTGCGCTCGTAAGAGCCTTACCGTCGTAGACCTTCGTGGCGCTGCCCGTCACAATGTGCAGCGGGGCCTTGGTGATGCGATAGCTCTTGGCGATCGCACCGGTGTAGTTGCCCTTGCCGGTAATGGTCACGTTGATCGTCGTGACATCGATAAAGTCATCGGTGTCGTAGGCGACCACATAGTCCACGCCCTCAACGAGCGTCTTGCCGTCGGCGTCCTTCACAACGGGCGTCCACTTGTGCTCGACGCCATCATAGACGGCATCCTTGGGGTCGTCGACCGTAACGCCCTTGTAGTTATCGCTCGGCGTGCCGGGGTCGGACGGAACGATGGACTGCTTGGTCACGGTAAGCGTGCCGAGGTTCTCGGAGACAACCTTGTAGTTCTTGGCCTTGGCCGTCTTGTCGAACGTCAGCTTGTAACCGTTGCTGGAGGAGCCCACCTGGGTCTGCTTGCCGGTAGCCTCAAGCGTTGCCTCCTCATCGCCCACCAGGCCAGTCACGGTGGCGCCGGCAGTCAGCGCCGTGCCGTCGTATACCTTGGTGGCAGAGTCGGTCGTAACCGTCAGCTCCGCAGGCAGAACCTTGATGGTTCCGTCAACCTTCTTGATGTTGAGCTTGGACGTAACGTCCTCGCCCTCGGCGTTGCGGATCACCAGGTGATCCACCGTAGCCTTGACGCCTTCGCCGTTCACGTCCGTTGCGGTTGCGTCGGAGCTGGGCGTGCCGTCAACGGTGTAACCCTCGGGCAGCTGCGAAACCGCAACCGTCGCACCATGGGCCTTGCCGTCGTAGGTAAAGGTGCCACCCATCGTGGTAACCACCACGGTGTCCTCGGACTCGGTCACCGTCAGCGTGCCGGTCTCGACGGAGGCAATGGCGTAGTTCGCCTCGCGGGCCGTGCCAGTCCAAGCAAGCTTATAGGTGTTCGCCGAATGGCCGACCTTGGTCTGGCTACCGGTAACACGGAAGTCGACCGTCTCGCCGTTGACGAGACCGGTAATGGCACCGCCGGCCGTCAGGGCCTTGCCGTTGTAAACGCGCGCGGCGCTCTCGGTCTTGATGGAGACCGGTGCCGGCTTAATGCGGTAGGTCCTCGAGACCGTGCCGGTGTAGTTGCCCTTGCCGGCAACCGTCACCGTAATGACACCCGTGTTGGTGAAGTCATTGGTGCCGTAGGCGAGCGTGTAGTCCACGCCCTCATTGAGTGCGTTGCCGTTGAAGTCCTTCACCTCGGGCACCCACTTATGGGTCTGGCCGTCATAGGTCAGATCCGCAGGAGTGTTCACCTGGAGCTTGCGGTACGACGGGTCGTTCGGGTTCACGGACTGAGGCGTGACGATGAGCTTGCCGAGCGTATCGGAAGCAATAGTGTAGTTGCCTTCCTTGGCGGTACCCCAAGCAATGGTGTAACCGTTATCGCTGGAGCCGACGTTGGTCTGGGTGCCATTAGTCACGACATCGGCGTGCTCGTCGGAAACCAGGCCGTGGATGGCGCCGTTCTTGTTCGTGAGCTCCTGGCCGTCATAAACCTTGGTGGCACCCTCGGTCTCAACCGTGATCTTCTTCGGGCTGACCGTAAGCGTGCCGGTCCTGACGGTGACGTTCGCGAACATGTCGGTCACGTCGTCGCCCTTGGCGTCGAGGATCTCGTAGCTCTTGACCGTGTTCTTGGAGGAACCGGCGTCGGTCTGAGCGCCATCCATCTTGGCCTTGACCGTAAAGCCCTCGGGCAGGCCCTCGGCCTCGATCTCACCGCTCGTCAGGGCGTGGCCATTGTAGGCACGCGATGCAGAGCCGCTCGTAAGCGTCACGGCCTTGGTGGACGGCGTGACCTTGAGCTTACCGAGGACATCGGTCAGCTTGTAGTTGGATTTCTTGGTGTCCTTCCAGTTGATCTCGTAGGTGTTGTCCGAGGAGCCAACCTTGGTGCGGCTGCCGGTGGTCTTGGCAGAGACGGAATCCTTGCCCTTGAGGCCCTCGACCTTGATGCCGCTGGCGGTCAGCGCCTTGCCGTCGTACTCCTTCTCGCCGCCGTCGGTCGTAACCGTCAGCGGGGCGGGATTGATCTTGATCGTCGCGGTGCCGCGCTTGATGTTGAGCTTGGACGTGACGTCCTTGCCCTGCGCGTTCACGATGACGAGCTCGTCGACCATAGCCTTGACCTCGCCGTCGGCAACATCGGTCGCCGTGGCCTTGGACTCGGCCTTCTTGACGGTGTAGCCCTTGGGCAGACCGGTGACCTGAACGGTGGTGCCATGGGCCTCGCCGTCATAGGTCGTCTCGACATCCGCCGGCGTGGCCGTGACCTGGTCGGCCGTCTCGCTCACCACGAGCTTGCCGATCGTCTCGGTCTTGATAGTGTAGTTGCCCTTCTGGGCAGAGCCGTCCCAGGTGATGGCATAGCCGTTGTCGCTCTCGCCGACCTCGGTCTGGGAGCCCGTGGCGCGGATCGTCGCGGTCTCCTTGTTCTTGAGGCCCTTGATGGTGGCGACGTCGTGGGTCAGCGCCTCGCCATCGTAGACCTTCGTGGCGCCCTCGGTCTCAACCGTAAGGGGAGCGGGAGTGATCTGGTAGACGCGCTCGACGGCGCCGGCGTAGTTGCCCTTGCCGGTGATGGTCGCCTTGATCTCGCCCGTGACGTTCGTGAAGTCGTCCTTGCCGTAGGAGACGGTGTAGTCGGTGCCCTCGACGAGCTTCTTCTCGCCGTCCATGACGGTCGGCGACCACTTATGGGCCTGGCCGTCGTACTCGACAGACTTGGGCTTGCTGACGCTCATGCCGTAGGTGGTGTCATCGATGGAACGAGCGGTGACCTGGAGCGTGCCGGGGTCCTTCTCGATCGTGTAGTTACCTTCCTTGAAGCCCTTGCCGGCAGTAAATTCAATCGGGTTCTCGACGGGCTTGGCGGTGACCTCGGTCACGGAGCCGGTCGCCTTGATGTCGGTGACCTCGTCCTTGACGAAGCCGTCGCCCGTCACGGTCACGTCCTTGGCCTCGAGCGCGGTGCCGTCATAGACCTTGGTGACGTTCTTGACGCCCGCCAGCTTGACGGAGCGCTTGGTGATCTCGTAGTTCCTGGTAACGGTACCAGCATAGTTGCCCTTGCCGGTGATGGTCACGGTAATAACGCCGGTGACGTTCGTGAAGTCATCCTTGCTGTAGGAAACGGTGTAGTCAGCGCCCTCCTTAAGAGTCTTCTCGCCGTCCTTGACCGTCGGAATCCACTTATGGGCGTTGCCGTCATACTTGACGCTCGCCGGCGCGTCGACGCTCATCTTGTTGTGCTCGTCGCTCGGGTCGGGAACGATGCTCTTGGCAGTAACGGTCAGGGTGCCGTCAACCTTGCTGATCTTGTAGTTGTCGAGGTTCGTGTTCTCGCCCGCCTTAACGGTGAAGGAGTTGGCGGTGCTGCCGACGACGGTCTGCTCACCTGCGAACTCGTAGGCGAAGCTCTCGCCCTTGGCAAGCGAACCGTCAGTCACGCTGGCCTCGGGCTTGGTGAGCGCGGTGCCGTCGTAGACCTTGGAAGCCGTGGCGGAGGCAACCGTCACGGGACGCTTGGTAACCTCGAGCGTCGCCTTGCCGGTCGTAACGTTACCAAACTGGTCGGTGACGTCCTCGCCGGCGGCGTTCTCGATGGTGTAGGAGTCAACCTCGGCCGTCGCGCTGCCGACATTGGTGACGGAACCCTTGGTCTTAGCCTTGAGCGTGTAGCCGGAAGGCAGGCCATAGGTAGTTACGCCGTCGCTCTTGAGGGCCTCGCCGTCATAGACCTTGCTGCCGCCATGCGGGATGACCATGACAGCGGTCATGTTCTTGGTGACCTCGAGGGTACCGAGATCCTTCTCGACGGTGTAGTTGGCCTGCTTGGCGGTGTCGTTCCAATCGATCTTATAGGTGTTCTCGCTCTTGCCGACCTTGGTCTGGGAACCGGTTGCGGTAAAGGACGCTGCCTCGTTATTCACGAAGCCAGTGACCTTGCCACCGGCAGTAAGCGCCTGGCCGTTGTACTCGGCCTTCGCGCTGTATGTGGTGACCTTGAGGGTCGCCGGCGTGATCTCAATAGCGCCCTCATTCTTGGTGATCTTGAGCTCGGAAGTCACGTCCTCGCCGTCGGCATTGACGATGACGAGATCGTCGACCTGGGCCGCTACCTTGTCCTTGGTAACGTCGGTCGCCGTGGCGTTGGAGACGGCTGACTTGACGGTGTAGCCCTCGGGCAGGCCGGTGACCGTGACATCGACACCGTGCGTCTGGCCGTCATAGACACCCTTGTAGCTTCCGGCTGTCGCGACGACTTCGTCGGCGAATTGGGTCACCGTGAGGGTTCCGAGGTTCTCACTAACGGTGTAGTTGGACTTCTTGGCAGTGCTATCCTTCGCGCCCCAGTCAATGGCGTAAGTATTGGTGCTGGACCCGACCTTGGTCTGGGAGCCCGTGGTGGCAAAGGCAGCCGTCTCGCCATTAACGAAACCGGAGATGGTGCCCTCGGCGGTCAGGGCCTTGCCGTTGTAGGCCCTAGAGGCGTTGGGCGTGGTGACGGTCAACGTCGCCGGGGTAATCTGGTAGGTGCGCTCGACGGTACCGGTGTAGTTGCCCATACCGGTAACGGTGACGGTCACGGTGCCAACGTTCTTGACGTCCTTGGAGAAGGAAACCTTGTAGTCGGTATCCTCGACAAGCGTCTTCTCGCCATCCTTGACCTCGGGCTTCTGTGCCTGGTCGAGGCCGTTGTACACAACGTCGCTCAGGGTGCCGACTTCCAGGGCAGCTACACCCTTGGCGGTAACTGTCAGGACGCCATCATTCTGCGACTGAATGTAGTAGTTGCCCTTCTTGGCGGTACCCCACTCAATTTCGTCGTCGTCGACGACCTTGTTATCAGAGCTGCCGACCTCGATCTGAGAACCCTCAGTCTTGACGGTCGCGGTCTCCTTGCCCACGAGGCCTTCGATGGTGCCGCCAGCGGTCAGCGGGGTTCCATCGTAGACCTTCGAGGCGCTCTTGGCGTTAACCCTGAGGGGCGCCTTGGTAATCTCGTAAGTCTTAGTGACAGAGCCGCCATAGTTGCCCTTGCCGGTAATGGTCACCGTAATCTTCTTTGCGTCGACAAAGTTATCAGTGTCATAGGAAACCGTATAGTCGGTATCCTTCACGAGCGCGTTGCCGTCGGCGTCCTTAACCTCGGGCACCCACTTGTGCTCTTCGCCATTGTAGACGGTGTTAGACGGGCTGCTGATGGTAACGCCCTTGTAGCCGTCCGGGTTTTCGGGATCAGGAACAATGGACTGGGCGGTCACGGTCAGCGTGCCCAGTTTCTCGGGCAGGATATTGTAGTTGTCCGCAGAGCCGTCCTTGAGCTTATAGGAGATGGTGTTGTTGCTCTTGCCAACCTCGGTCTGAATACCGGTTGCATGAACGTCTTCCGCAAGATCGCTCTTGATAAAGCCATCGCGCGAAACAGTAACCTGGTCGTTGACGAGCGGCGTGCCGTCGTAAACCTTAGTGGCACTGGCGCTCTTGAGCTCAACGGTGCGCTTATTAATAGTGAGTGTCTGCTCGGCATACTTATAACCGCTGTAATTGGCGGCAGAAGCGCGAACCTCGATCGCAGTTACGCCAGCATTGACTGCAGTGATGGTTGCAGGGTCGCTAGTCCAGCTGTCATCGGCGGCGCCCTTGACGCGATATTCAAGGTTCACCTTGGTACCGCTTACAGTGGCCTTGGCAGTGGCGGCACCCGCGGCATGCTTCGTAGCGTCATACGGATAGTCGACACTGTTCGGCTTAATGGTGAGACCGTTCTCCGCAGAGAGTTCAGTGATGCTGAGCTTGCCCTCATTCTTGGTAATGTCGTAGTTCCCCGATTTGAACGTATCGTTCTTATCGAACTCGATTGTGTTGACGACCTCGCCCTCGGCAACCGTCGTCACGGAGCCGGTGGCACGAATATTAGCGACTTCGCCTTCGACGAAGCCGTCGCCGCCCACAGTCACAACAGGCTTGGTAAGGGGTGTGCCGTCATAGGGCTTAGACGCGGTCTCGCTGGTGAGGACCACGGAGCGCTTGGTGATCTGATAAGTCACGTCAACACTACCGCTGTAGTTGCCCATACCGGTAACGGTGACCGTCACCGTTCCGACGTTGGTGGCATCCTTGCTATAAGAGAGACTGTAGTCAGTACCCTCGACCAGCGTAGTATCGCCATCCTTGACGACAGGCTTCTGCTGCTGGACCTTTCCGTTATAGGGCACATCTGCCGGCTTCTTGACCGTCATGTCCTCACCGGTCTTGATGCTCTTGGGCTTAATTGTGATATAGCCGTCCGTCACTTGGAACGTGACCTTGCTAAAGTTGGCACTCTTGTTAACAAAGTCATTTGCAGACAGCCCCATATACGTGGTGCCCTCGCCAGAACGTTCCGCCTTGGCAGTGCCCTTAAGCTCAAAGTCGCTATTGGTGTATTTATCGCTCGAAATACTTACGACCTTATAGCCCTCAACACTCTGAAGCTGGCCGTTGTAGGTTTTGGTTGCAGAGCTGCCCTCGATCGTAACAACAACCTCGGAGTCGTTAGCAGTGACAGTGAGCGTACCGGGCTCACACGTAATCTGATAGTTCTCCTCAAGCGTTCCGTCCTTGAGGCTATAGGTAAATTCGTTCTTAGAAGAGCCAGCTTCAGTCTGAGAGCCAGTCACGTTAGCCGTGAATCCCTGATCCGAGGCAAACCCATCACCCGAAACCGTAACTATGGAGTTAGCAAGAGCGGTTCCATCATAGGGCTTCTCGTCGGACGCAGAAGTCAGCGTGACCTCACGCTTGGTGATGGTCATCGAGCCATCTTTGACGTCAAAGGTAACTTTAGAGAAGTTCTTGTTGATGTTCTTAAACTGATCCGCCACGATACCCATGTCCGTAGTGCCAGCATCGGTACGCGCCGCAGTTGCGCTGCCGCTGAACGTAAAGTCAGTTTCAGCGTCTGCGCCATACAGACTGGAATCCTTACCATCAACGGTCACGCCCGCAACGGTATAGCCGAAGACGCTCTGCACGTTACCGTTGTACTTCTGGGTGTCGGTATTGCCCTTGATCTTGACAACAACGACAGCATCAGTAGCGGTCACTGTAAGG
Source organism: uncultured Collinsella sp. (assembly GCA_902496945.1). Lineage (GTDB taxonomy): Bacteria > Actinomycetota > Coriobacteriia > Coriobacteriales > Coriobacteriaceae > Collinsella. Next base: position 3,838 of record CABVDE010000006.1, on the reverse strand, counting down.
GTGCCGGTGCCCTTGGTGATGTTGTAGTTGTTGAGCTTGGTTCCCTCTGCAGCCTCATAGCTAACGATAGAACTCTTGCTATCGCCGGCATCAGTTTGGGAGCCGCCGTAGACAACGTTGGTCACGCCGTCTTTGCCAAAAAATCCGGTAGCGGTGAACTCGGATGCAACAAGTGGCGTGCCATCGTAGGGCTTAGATGCATCCTTCGGCGCGATGGTAACTTTGGCCTGAGCAATTTTAAGAGTTCCGTTCTTGGTCTCAACCTTAAACTCGCTCGTCACGTCGTTGCCATCGACATCGGTCACCTTAGCGGTACCGGTGATGTTATTGGTGTAGGTGCCCGCATTGGTCTCGGCCGGATCCTCGGTAGTAAGACCGGAAACGGTATACGTTTCCCCGTCGACAGTGAATGTGGTGGACTTGAGGCCCTTGGCAGAGTGCTCAGTCCCATCGTAAGTCGCGTCGGTTGAATTGGCCTCAACCGTAATGGCCTGAGTCGCACCACGCGAGGTCACGGTCAGCGTACCGTTTACAGCCTTGATGTCGTAGTTATCTGCCTTGGTATTGTCCTTATAGCCCCATTTCGAGATTCCACTCTCGCTTGAACCAGGCTTAGTCTGAGAGCCAGTGTACGTGGGATTGGCAATGCCCTGACCCTTAACAAAATCACGGAAGCCTTTCGCAACCTCCCAATCCGTCGCGACAAGCTTCTTGCCGTCGTAGACCTTAGTGGCATCCTTGGGCTTAATGGTTACCTCACGCTTACTAATGGTGAGCTTGCCGTCAGCCGTAGTCACCTTGAACTGAGAGGTGACGTCGTTGCCCTGGGCATCCTTCACCACAGCGGTACCAGTCACCTTATTGGTGTACTCACCGGCATCGGTGCCAGAGACGGTCGCGCTCAGGCCCTCGATGGTGAAGACCGCACCCTTGTCGTTGGTATAGGTTGTGCCGCTTACGCCGGAAACGCTGTGTTTTTCGCCGTCGTACGTCTGCGTGTCGGAGTTAGCGGTAACCGTGACTTGGTATTTACCGTCAGCATCACGGTTGTTGATGGTCAGCGTACCCTCGGTCTTAGTAATGTTGTAGTTATCAGCAATGGTGTTGTCGTTCAGCGTATAGCTGAAGGTGTTTTTGCTGGAGCCGACGACGGTCTGAGAACCGGTGAAGTTGTAGGTCGCGCCCTCGCCTTCGACAAAGCCGGTCTCGGTCTCGAGCGCAGTCGTACCGTTGATGAGCGGCGTGCCGTCGTACGGCTTGGAAAGGTTGGCGGACTTAAGCGTCACTTTGCGCTTGGATATAACAACCTTTGTCTCGGCAGTCAGCTGTTGAGTTTTACCATCGACTGTCACGCTAGCGCGCACGGAAACGGGATATTCGCCAGCGTCAACGAATGAGGGTGCCGTGGCGGTCCAGTCCTTGTCGCCGTACTTATACTCCACGCTATCGCTATCCAGAGTTACGTGCTGTTTTGCCTGCTGCTTATACTTATCCAACAGGTCGCTGCCGTCGTTTATGGCAGTATCAACTTTCACGCCGTGCGGTTTACCATCATACGTAACGTTTTCGCCCGTGGCGGAAAGGCTCGCCCACAGGGCATCGAGGCAGTAGGTCTGATCGCCGCTATAGATAAACTTGATCGAATCGCCTGCATGACGAATAGCGGAAGGCTGTTCACCTCGATCCTTATCAAGCCAGCCGATGAACACCTTACCATCCGCAACGGGAACGGCGTACGTCACGTCAAACGTGTCGTCCTTTGCAAATCCATAGTTGTACTTATATTTGAGGTCGCTATCGCCCCACGGAGAGGTCAGATCAGAGGGAGTGCCACCAGACCACGTTGCGCCAGGGACAGACAGATAATAGCCGGCTTCGCCCTTTTTCGCGTTGTAGTAGAACACGATTTCGGATTCCTCGCCCGCGGTAACCGTAATGGCCTTGTTAGAGTCGGTGTCGACCTCATATCCCTTAATAGACTTGGGACTCTCGGTAACCTTCTGTCCCTTCACCAGATTGGTCAAGATCTTGGAATAAAGCAGGTTTCCGGTTGCCTTGTCAACGTATTTCACGGTGACAGTCTGATCTTGCGCAACGTACTTGGCGTAGTACTTAACATTGCTCGAGACAGTTGCCGGGAAGCTCACCGGATTGCCCGAAATGCTCTGATTGTCGTACCAGCTATAAAGCTTGTACGTGACGCCGTTATATTCCTTTGTCTTCTCAAGTGTTTTCGTGGTCTCGGGCACCGATACGCTATCCCCATCAAGACGATAAGTATGCGTATCGATCATGGTGTAGCCCGTATCGCCCGGATACCACACGTTGAACTCGGCAGTGACGGTAGATTTAGCGACGATCTCAACCGTGCAGTCAAGGTGATAGCTACCCGGCTTGGAAATCTTATATGGATGCAGGATGATGTCCTTCACGTCATCCTTGTTTGTGATTCCAGTTTTGGACTTATAGGCTTCAAACAGCGTATCCCAATAGCTGCCACGCGATAGAACCAGCCCGCTGCCCGTCGACGACGTGGTGCCCAGCCCACTCGGCCACGACACTACACGATTCGCAACGTTATCGTAGGAGTTGCCGGCCGATGAGCCATTGGTCTCCATACCGGTAATGTTGATACTGCCCTTGTTTGCCGTCGTTTCGGCTCCACCCGCCGGATACCAGTCGACAGCATCGTTGGACGAAGGCAGAGAACCCGGCTTCACGGAATAGAAATACGCAACCTGAACGTTCGTCCCAGACGCGGCGGTCACGGTGATTTCTTTGGTGGCACGCAGCGGCTGGCCGTTGGTGCCAGGCGTCTGTGCGGTAATGGTCGCCGTTCCTTGCGCGATGCCCTTAACGTTGCCCTGTTGGTCAACAGTAGCGACTTTCTCGTCGCTCGAGGACCACGTGACATTGGATGCATTCGTCGTAAACTGGATAGTTTCGAACTGCCTGACCGAGCTTTTGCCAGAAATAGTGAGGCTGGTAACGACATTGTCGGAGACCTCTACTTCAAAGCTCTCATTTTCAGTCTCGTGGTCGCCGAAGATCATATGTCTTTTCTTGCAGTATTTATGCTCGATTGTGTAGTTGCCAGCGCTCTTAAACGAGACCGTCGCATTACTCCCATTGGGGGTAATTATTACATCATTCTTGTTCTCGGGGGCCACTTCCCACCCATGGGAATAGTCACAGTAGCCCTTATTACTCGTTCCCTTCAGGGTAACCGTATCGCCAACCTTTGCTTTGATGGCCTCTCCGGGCTCGCCACTCGCGTCGCTCGCGACAGAGACGTTGCCTTCATCGGCCACAGTCGCAACATCGTTCGACTCGCCATCAACACCCTCGGCGTCCTCGATCGGCGTGGCTTCCTTGGCGGTCTCGGCGCTCTTTTCCTGCTCGGTCTGGAGCGTGATGCGCGGAGACTGTGCCACGTCGGCGGCGTCTACAGTGTACAAGCCGTTGGCATCGGCCTTGAGTTCGCGGTCGGAACCGCTCACCGTGAGGGTGACCTTGCTCAGCTTGTAGCCGTTGTCCGGCTGAACGGTGAACTGAAAGTTGTCGCTCGTAGGCGCCATCACCTTTTGGGCCGGCTGCGCAACAACCTGACCCTTGTACGTGATGGAGGCGTTGTTGAGCGTGAGGGCGATATCGGCCGTTGCCGTCTGCTGGGAGGGTTGAGCAGGCTGGGCAGGCTGGGCCGACGGGGAGTCATTCTGCGCAGCGGCAGCATTGTCCTGCGAGCTGGGCTGAGCCGTTTGCTCGGACGCCGCCTGAGGCTGTTCCTGCGTATTCGACTGATCGGTCGCTTGCGATTGATCCTGTACCCCATTACAGT
>CABVDE010000005.1 GCA_902496945.1 uncultured Collinsella sp. | reverse complement strand
CCCCGCCACAGCACCTTTGTAACCCAGACGCCCATGCAGCACGTTTTGGATGGCGGTAAGGCGATACACCAGGTTGTAGTTCTGAAAAATCATGGCGATCTGCGTGCGCACGCCACGCAACTTGTTGCGGCGCAGATGCGTAATGTCCCGACCATTAAAGACAACCGACCCCTCCGTGGGCTCGATGAGGCGATTGATGCAGCGCAAAAACGTCGACTTGCCGGCGCCTGAAGGACCGATCACCGCAACCAGTTCTCCCTCGCCGCAAGCAAAATCTACACCGGAAAGCGCGTGATGCTGCTCCCGTGCGCCTCGTTTGCCCTCGTAGCTTTTGGTCAAATCGCTCACCTGCAAAAGAGGCTGTGCGTTCTGTGGCATTCCCATGCCCTCCCATCAACGTCGAGGCCGGACGCGGATATTCGCGCCCGGCCCGTTTTGGCAGCGGCGAATCGTCTACGCGATGGCGCTCATCTGCACGCATCCGTGCAGGAACATGTATTAGTCAAGCGCGCGAATGGGGTCGTACCAGGAGTCCTCGACCGCGATGAAGCCGGCGGTATCGCCCAGGCTCCAAACGGCACCGGTGCCCTCTTTATCCTCAGGGGCAAAGAGCAGCTCGTCCTCAGAGGTCTCCTTGGAGGTCAAGCCCTTGACGAGCTTGTCGATGATCTCCTGCGGAACCTTCTCAGTGTTGACGGCGATAGGCCCGTTGAGAACCGGGGTGGACTGGATGATGCCGAACTTCTTGCCCTGAACGCGATCGAAGGGCTGGGGAGCGTCGGCCTTGACGGAGTAGACGGAGCCGGCGGCATTCACGGCGTCGCGCTCGCCCTCGGGGACATCAAGGTAAGTGTCGACGTCAACATCGTCGAAGGCGGCAACATCGGCATCACCCTGCAGCAGGTTGACAGCAGAACCGGGGTGAGAGTTACCAAAGAGTACCTGGGAGAAGAAACCCGGGGTACTGAGCTCGTCGGAGGACTTCACGTCGTCCGGGAACGCCTTCATGATGGCGTTGCACGGAACCTTGAAGCCGGAGGTGGAAGTAGCGGAGACAAAGCTCATGCGTTTGCCCTTGATGTTCTTGATGGAATAGCCGCTCTCCTCGGCGCTATCCGCGTAAGCGCTCATCTCGGCCTCGGGCACGCAGATGCGGCTGTAGTACTTGGCGCCGTCGAGCTTGCCATCGGTGTCGGAGGTGGTCACGAGCGGAAGAACCTTGCTGTTCTTCTTCTGAGCCTGGATGAAGCCCTCGGCGCCCATGTTGGCAAGCTGGGCCTTGCCGGAGGCGATAGCCTCGATAGCGACGTTATAGTCGGTGGTGGTCATGAGCTCAACCTTGACACCGGCATACTTCTCGAGAACCTTGCCAAACTCCTCGCGGCCCGCGTCGAACTCTGAGCTGGACTCGTTGGGCAGCCAGACCATGGTAAGTTTATCGATAGAAGCGGCACCCGAGCCAGCGGTCGCCGCACCACCCTTACCGGCGACGCTGCCGCAACCGACGAGACCGAGGCCGAGCGTCACGGCACTCGCGCCAAAAAGACCCAAGAAGGACCGACGAGAAATTTGCTTGTCTTTGATATCTGCCACGATCTTCTCCTTACAACACAAGAATGCACCGGAGGGACCAAGGGTTCTATTTGTCCCGTCCGGCGATGACGTGATAGATATTAGGGTTGTGGACAAGCCGTTTTTCGATCAACGACAATCGCTTGTCGTATGCTTGCGCGAGGATGCGGGAACATGACGCTGACCGTAGGCACTTATTTATAGAAACGCCCCGTCGTAAGCTCAAGGGCAGACAAAAGGCAGGTAATAGATCAGTTTTGTCAGTCCCTTGGCAGCCGATTGTAGAAAAAGTTTGCAGGCATTTTCCCAAGCGGCTTGCGCGATTGCTTCGGTGTCCTCACCAGTGCGATCGACACGGTCGTTAACCAGCGCGTTTGCCGTAATGGAGATCATTGCGGGCTCGCATTCAAGACCGCGGATGGGCTCCGGAGCCATATACGGGCAATCCGTCTCGAACAAAATTCGATCGAGTGGGGTTGCCGCAAATGCCTCGCGCACGTCGTCGTTGCGCTTAAAGGTGGCCGCGCCGCCATAAGCGATATAGCAGCCCAGCTCCACAAAACGTTCCATCGTGGCGCGGTCCTCGCCAAAGCAATGCAGCACACAACCGGCCTGGGGCACGCCCACCTCGCGCAGTACGTTGTAGGCATCCACATGCGAGGTACGCTCCTGGTCTGTGTCCTCGTGACGCAGATGCAGCTCCACTGGCACGTTACGGCACGCGGCAAGCTCGAGCTGGCGCACCATACAGTCAATCTGCACGTTATGGGGTGCCGGCGCGATATCGTCGTCATAGTCCATGTGGTAGTCCAGGCCGATTTCGCCAATACCGGCGCATAAGGGATCATCGAGTGCGGCAACGACCTGTGCGTGAACGTCGTCGGTATAGTCCGGCGCGCCATACGGATGCACGCCGGCAAGATACTTGATCTGCGGGATATCCTGCATCGGCAGAATCTCGCGCGTCAGCCAGTCGCTATAGTCCGTCACGCTGCGCTTATCGGCAATGGGATCGAAGATCGTCACCAACAGGTCGATGCCCGCCGCCTTGGCACGCACGAGCGTCTCGGGCACTTTCTTGCCCCAAAATGAGAGCAGGTGTGCATGCGTGTCGGCAAGTGGCGCCAGCGGATCCGGACAAACAATCGTTTTCTTTTTCTTGGTAAACGTCACGCGTTCGGCATTAAGCGTCATGGGAAAGCTCCCGAGCCAGGCGCACAAAGTCGGCGACTTCGAGCGTCTCGGCGCGCGTAGTGGGCGCGATACCGCAAGCCTCAAAGGCGGCATCGAGCGCGTCCTTGGCAAAGCCGTTGGCGCTCATGGAGTTGCGAATGGTTTTGCGGCGCTGGGCAAATGCAGCGTCGATCACGCGGGCCACGAACTCGCGATCGAGCCCCTCAGACACCACGCCGTCAACACGGTCAATACGCACAACGGCCGAGTCCACGTGCGGCGCCGGCATAAAGCAACGCGGCGGCACCTCAAAGCGACCCGTCACCTGCGCATACAGGCCGAGTTTTGCCGTGTAGCCGCCATAGGTCTTGTTACCGGGCGTTGCGGCAATGCGATCGGCAACCTCCTTTTGCACCATGACGACGGCACGCTTGAGCGCCGGCATCGTCTGGAAAAATTGCAAAATGATCGTCGCCGCCACGTTATAGGGCAAGTTCGCGACAAATACCGTGGGCTCGCCGCCGGCAGCCTGCTCAATCTGCTCCGGGCCCACCTTGAGCGCATCGCCCATGATAAAGCGGAAGTTGGCATAGTCGGCGGCGTGGGCGTCAAGCACCGGCTCAAGCTCGGGATCGGCCTCAATCGACGTAACGCACGCCGCCTCCTGCAGCAGGGCCAATGTCAGCGTGCCGCAACCCGGGCCGACCTCGAGCACGCGCTCATCGCCCGCAAGCTCAGCGAGCTCACAGATACGTTCGATCACATGGTTGTCGATCAGGAAGTTCTGGCCCAGACGATGCTTGGTCGCAAGGCCAAACTCCTCCAGCAGTTCCCTAGTTGCCGTGGGGTTTGCCAAAGGCGAAGTTGTCATGGTTGCCTCCTTAACATGGTGGCTGCATCGTAAAGCAAAAGGGCATGGACCGTTGCGGCCATGCCCTTACATCTAAACAGCAAATTGCCGATATGGCGCTTCCGCGGTCTCTACGCCAGACGCGGGAACAGCGGGTCGCCCTTCTCGACGGGACGTCCGCCGGCAAGCTGGCCCCAAGTGCAAATGCCCTTGAGGTCGTCGCTCGCGGCCTCGCCCTCGCAGGACAGGCGGCGCAGGGTCTCGGCAGAAGTCTGGGGCATGAGCGGCATCAGCAGGTGAGCGGCAATGCGGATGGCCTCAAGCAGGTTGTAGATCACAAACGCCAGCTCGTCAGCCTTGGCCTCGTCCTTGGCAAGCGCCCAAGGCTCGGAGTCCTCGATGTAGTGGTTGGCGGCGTGGATGAGCTCCATGACCTCGTCCTTAGCTCCACCGTAATCGAGCACGTCCATCTTGGCCATGTAGCGCTCGACCAGGCCGTCGGTGATCTTTGCCAGCGGGTTGTCGAACGCATCGAGCGATACGGGCTTGGCAGGCGCGCAACCGTCAAAGTACTTGCCGCTCATGTTGAGCGAACGCGAGATGAGGTTGCCCCAGCTGTTGGCTAGGTCGGCGTTGTAGACCTGCTCCATGCGATCGAAGCTGATGGCGCCGTCGGTGCCGGGGACCACGTCGGTCATAAAGTAATAGCGGTAGCCCTCGACGCCCAGCATGTCGATAACATCCTGCGGAGCGATGGCGTTGCCGCGGCTCTTGGACATCTTCTCGGCCTTACCAGTCTCGGCATTGCGCACGGTCAAGAAGCCGTGGGCAAAGACGTGCTCGGGCAGGGCCTCGCCGATGGCCATGAGCATGGCGGGCCAAATGACGCAGTGGAAGCGGATGATGTCCTTGCCCACGATATGGAACTGCGCAGGCCAGCGATAGGCAAGCTCGGCACGGGCCTCGTCGGTATCGACACCGTAGCCGACAGCCGTCATGTAGTTGAGCAGCGCGTCGAACCACACGTAGGTCACGTGGCCCTCGTCAAACGGGACCTGAATGCCCCAGTCAAAGCTCGTGCGGCTCACGGAAAGGTCGTTGAGACCGCCCTCGACAAAGCTGCGCACCTCGTTCATGCGGAACGCGGGCTCGACAAAATCGGGGTGCTCGTCATAGAGCTTGAGCAGCTTGTCCTGGAAGGCGGAAAGCTTAAAGAAGTAGGACTCCTCCTGCACGCGCTCAAGCGGACGGTGGCAGTCGGGGCACAGGTGCTGGCCGACGCTGCCGTACTCCTCGTCGCCCTTCTGGACCTGCGTATCGGTGAAATAGGTCTCGTCAGGCACGCAATACCAGCCGTCGTAGCTGCCCTTATACAGGTAACCGGACTCCTTCATGCGCTCCCACAGGTACTGCACAGCATGATGCTGGCGCGGCTCGGTGGTGCGGATGAAGTCGTCGTTGGAGATCTCGAGCTTGTTCCAAAGCTCCTTGAAGTGCGGGGCCTGGCTGTCAGTCCACTCCTGCGGCGTCATGCCATGCTTGGCTGCGGCCTCGGCGACCTTCTCGCCGTGCTCGTCCATGCCGGTCAGAAACTTAACGTTATAGCCGGCGGAGCGGCGATAGCGAGCCTGAACGTCGGCGATGATGGTGGAATAAGCCGTGCCCAGGTGCGGATCGGCGTTGACGTAGTAGATAGGTGTCGTGATAAAAAACGAAGGCTTGGATTGATCCATGGGGTCTGTCCTCCAGAAAAACGTTGCATACAGGGGATGATTCTAGCGCAAGGGCCGCATATCCTCCATCTATTGCATATCGAGCACCATGGCATAGACATCGCGCTTGCGGCGCGAATACTTCTGAGACAGGCGCTTGGCCACCACAGAGGCGGGCTCCCCCTCCTCGAGCGCGGCGCGGATATCCTCGCGCAGGGCCTCGTCGGGATCGGTCACCACGACGCCGGTCGGCGCAATGCCGGACTCCTCGTCCTCGCTCGGCGGCGCGATAACCAGCGCAATCTCGCCCTTTACCTCGCCGCGAGCACGTAGCTCCTCGGCAAGCTGGGCAGCGGATCCACGCAAGACCTCCTCGTGCAGCTTGGTGAGCTCGCGGCAGACGGCAACCTCGCGCTGGGGAAAGACCTCCGCCACGGCCTCGAGCGTCGCCACGATGCGATGTGGAGACTCGTAGAGGATGAGCGCGCCGGGCACCACGGCCAAGTGCTGCAGACGGCGCACGCGGTCGCCATGCTTGCGACCCAAAAAGCCCTCGAAGAAGAAATGCTCGCAGGGAATTCCGGAGGACACGAGCGCCGTGACGCAAGCAGAAGGGCCGGGAATAACCTCAACGGGTACATCGGCCTCGCGCGCCGCCTCGACCAGCGCCTGACCGGGATCGGATACGCTCGGCATACCGGCGTCCGAGGCAAAGGCGAGGGTCTCCCCCGCCAGCAGACGGTCAACCAGACCGGCGGCGCGGCTTGCGATCACATTCTCGTCACAACGGACAAGCGGCTTGGAGATGCCCAGGTGCATCAGCAGCTTTGACGTCACGCGCGTGTCCTCGCAGCAGATGGCATCGGCGGCGGCAAAGGCCTCGCCGACGCGCGGGGACAGGTCGCCCAGATTACCGATGGGCGTGCCGACCACATAGAGTTTGCCCGTATGGGCGCTGTTTTGCGTCATATCAACCTATTCAATCATGCCGCGCTCGAGCGTACCGAGCGCCGCGCGGGCGTCCCATGCTGCAATGCGCTTCTCGGTCTTCCACGTTTGGAAGAACCAACCGGCAGCCGGCGCAAACGAAGCCAGCTGATTGGCGATGAACACGCGCTCGTAGGCATTACGGCCCTCGGGCGTAACCGACGAGTTGGCAAAGATCGCTGCACCCGACCATTCGCCCACCAGCACGGGGAACCCGGTCGAAATCGCTTCTTTGAGCTCACGCTTGTTGCGCGAAATCGCCGTCGTCAGTCCGCGAGGGCTCGTGATATCGAGCGCGTACTCGTCGCGATAATGGTACAGATGAAGGTCCATATAGACGTTCTTGTACTTGGCGCCGCGCATAAAGTGCTTCCATTCGCTGGGATGCCCCGAAGACGAAAAGACAACGATCTTATCCTCGGGCATATACGAACGGACGAGCTCGTAAGCGTCGCGATAGAAGTTACGCAGGTAATGTGCCGGAATGCCATCCGTCATGGTAAAGAGGCTCTTGCGAACACTCATCTGCGGCGTGTCAAGCAGCTCGATACCCAACAAGCTCTCAGCCTCGCCGTAGCGATCGGCCAAGCGCTCGAGCACGTCGAGCGCGACATGACGGCCATTGGTGGACGAATGCCACTCGGCAACAGTCTCCGGCGTGGTGGGCGAATCGTTGGAATCACCCTGGCCACCGGGTACGGTCGCCAGGTCGAGCAGCACGCGAATGTTGTACTTGGCAGCCCACTCAATTGCGCGGTCGATGTAATCGACAACCGAGATGTAGGAGGCATCGGACTCCTGTGAGCCAAAGGCATACCAGGGTACCGGCAGGCGCACGGCGTTGAGGCCGATCTGCGCCATGCGGCGAAAATCATCCTCGCTCACAAACGTCTCGTAATGACGGCGCATGCGCTCGTTATAAGCGGCGGTGCCCATAGCCTCTTGCAGCTCGGCCGCGTTAGATGCGCCGGTCGCCGCGTACAGAGACGGGGTCACCCAAGGCTCGGGAATAAACCAGCCAGAGAGATTAACGCCAAGCATCCTCTCCATCACTGCCCCCTTTCGGATCATGCAGGTCGAACCCGCATCGTATTGCATAGGATAAGTATCGTTTTGAGTATACCCGCGCGTGCGGACAGGCGACCGAACGGTCTGTAAAGTGACGCGAAAGTGGGAGGGATGTCTGGGAGCAGGCGGGGCTCGGGATGGTGTGCCCGGATGCATAAAAGAAAAGGACTCCTTTGCAGGAGTCCTTATCAATTCAAGGTGGCGGGGAAGGGAATCGCGTCCGCGCGCTGCGCGGACGGACCGCTGCGGCGCTTACGCGCCTTGCGAGCTGCGCTGGCAAACGCTTACGCGTTTACTCAGCTCCGCGCCCTCACAGGGTTCGATTCCATGTGGGAGCTTCATAAAAGAAAAGGACCCCTTTGCAGAGATCCTAGTCAATTCAAGGTGGCGGGGAAGGGAATCGAACCCCTGACACGAGGATTTTCAGTCCTCTGCTCTACCAACTGAGCTACCCAGCCATTTGAGGTGCGCCTTGTTTCAAGGCTTGATTAGTATAACCAAGGACGCGCACCGGTCAACCGAGAATTTTAAAAAAGTTTTTGAGTGCCCCCTAGACTCTGTAAATCGGCACGTCAGAGGCATCAACTGGCCGCAAGAAGTTTTTCGCTCAGGGCCACACGAGCAAACTCACTTGGCGTTATTCCCTCGGCTGCCGCCCTTCGGCGAATCGCCTCCTTCATTCCTAGAGGAATCTTGACCGATAGCGTTACCGTCCCCTCACTTGAGAGTGGGGGCCGCCCGTGCACGATCCCCCCAACGGTGTGTTCGCCACCCGGAAACTCGCCACGCTCGTACGACTCGCACCACATGTCAATCATTTCATCCGTTACAACCTGACCATTAGCGGCCGTATATGTCTTGCCCATCATCGACCCCTTTGCCGAGCTCGCTCAATCTCTTGCCAAAATTTCTTCTGAACCGAAGACAATGCATGAATGATGAGCCATCCACGAATAAGTTAGATCGCAACGAGCTCCACACTCCGACCGTCCGGAAGCCATCCAATCGCAAGCCATCTCGGCGGCTCGTCTTCCGACTCGCGGCGGATACACTCAGTAACCGCGGGCCAGGCACCAAGCACCTGCTTTTCGTCAGGTGCTTTATGGTGTTGGGATGAATCTCCACGTCCATGCATCTTCTCCTCCATCTTACCCAATTTCGTATGACGAAAATCAGCTGTCGCTATTTCTTAAGCCGGCACCTGCTGAAAGGCAGGAGGCGATACGAGGATTGAGGGGCGTTCCAGTGCGGCCCAGGCGCATGGGTGGGAACACATGCGCCAAGGGCGAACGTTTTCGTGGCACGCGAGGACGTTGCCGTTGCGATCGATAAAAGCGATATCGATGGGATAGGCCATAAAGCAGGTGTGGACCGAAGAGCAGCGCGGAAACGCCATGACGAGCGGCAGCCCGCTGGCGGCAACCGGCCGCCGCCCCAGCATGCCGCGCAGACGCACGGCAAACGACTCCGCCACCACAAACTCGGCCGGCGTCCATCCCAGCCTGTTGAGCGCCCGCGCGTAGGCGATGTAGGACGAAACCGCACTCACATGACCACCCCCGGGCGCCAAGGATCGATCGTCACCGCGCGCTCGTGCGACAGCTTTGCCGGCGCCCCCAGCGGAACGCCGGCGATGCTGAGGGAGGTCGGCCACGGCTCATAGTGCATGGTGCAGGTATACGTCCTAAACGTGCCGGAAAGGGAAAGCAGGCCGCCATCCGATGTCGCCGTGCCTTGTTCGCTCGAAACCTCAATCTGCAGGTCATATCCCTCCATCGCATTTTGAATTTGAGCCTGAACCGTCGAGGAAGCGTCGATGGGGCTTTCGTCGCCCTCCCCCTCCGGCGCCACGGCGTGCGCCAACACGATGTCGGGCACCACGCGGTCAAAGCGCGCGACCGCACCGGCAAAAATCATGACGTTGTACACGATGAGTGCCAGCACGAGCAGGACGGGCGTAACCACAGCCATCTCCACCGTCGCCTGGGCGCATTCCTCGCGCAGACGCGTACGGATGCCCATTACGACCCACCGCCCAAGGCTCCCACCAACGTAGCGACATCGACGGTGAGTGGAATGGAGCCGCCGCCGGGCAGCGGAATCTCCGCAAGCGTAAATACTGTGCCGCTGATCGTGCGCTCGACTTGATATTCCAGCGCTTCGCAAAGCGCCTTGGGATCGGCCACGCCCAGCGGAATACTTCGCAGCTTGTCTTGCGCTTGAGAGAAACCCGCAATGTCAGACCCCGGACTCTTGATGACGTTGGCGGAATCGGTCAGTACCGGCTTTCGCAAGCGCAAATCGCACGGCTCTAAGCCCAGCGCCGCCACGGACGCCGAAACGGTATCGCCGAGCCACGATGCAATGGAGCCCAACGCGCCACTGCCCCCTCCCAGATCGTCAATCATCTCGCCCATGAGCTCATCTGCCGAACCTTGGATATCGCCGTACCCCACGAGCAAACGCCCCCAAACATCCATGACGCCGTCGAGCACGCCGGCAACGCCACCCGAGCGTTCCTTCAATGTCGAGAAAAATCGCGAAAGCACGTTATTTTGCGCCGTCGCCTCATCGGGCGCCAGCACTGCGGCGGCAATGGCACCACGGCTGCCAAGCTCGACCGCCGTGTTAAACGAGGAGTTGAGTTCGCCAGGGCTGGAAATATCACCAGAAACCGCAAAGGCGACCACGCCGTTGCGGCCGGGCGGCGCGATACGCGGGCGCTCGCCGGAAAGCTCCTTGATGGCCCGGTCAAACGCATTGCCCGCACGGTCGGCCTCATCCTCGGTCTGACGCTCAAGTTCGAGTTCCTTGTTCCGACATTTGACGTATTCCTCCAAGGCCTTTTTGAACTCGTCAAAGTGATATTCGAAGCCGTTTTCGATAAATGACGGGGGCATAAGGGCACGACCAAGAGTGACCACGTCAAATTCGCATTCATCGCAGACATCGCGTCCGTCGTAATCGACAACGGACGCCAACCCACCCGGAGATCCACTCTTATAGTTAGGACATTCGGTCCCGTAGTGCAGGTACGTCTTGTCACCGTTGACGCTTGTAGGCCACATGGCATCGGTGTAGAGCTGGGTTCCCTTCACCTCGCCCGGCGTGCGCGGCAGGAATGGAATCTGGGACGAAATTTTTTCACCATCGTCTTTAATGTATGAATGTTCGAGTTCTTCAATTGCATAGATGTAGAACGTTTTCCGCGCGACGGACTCAGCTTCCATCTTCGTGCTCGAGCCTTGAGGCTTTTCATTCGCTAGGCGCCGATGGTAATAAGCCTTCACTCGGTTGAGGGCAACCTGCGGCTCCCATGTGATGCTCGAGGCATAGTGTGGATTCTCAATATTCGAAAGCTTTGCCAAACTCCCCGCGCGCTCCCACATGCATGAGTACCTGTCAATTGAACTCTCGTCCGACCCGCCACAGTCCGCTACCCAAGCGCGCTCTTTAGCCTTCGCCGTGTCCTCAGAAGCCTTCCGCAACTCCTCGGCAGCACGCTCTAAATCATCTGATGTGCCTTTAATGGCATCGGTCGAGATCTCGGACCCTTTGAGCGCAACGAAATCCGACTCGGATGCCCGGGGCACGGCAAGCGCCGTTCCGGTATAGGTCACACTATTGGTATCCTGCGCCGACATGGCCTGCGTAGCTCGCGCGGCGATCAGATACGGCAGAGCCGTCTCGATTTTCTGTAAGCCTTCCGATGCGCTTTTGGCAAACTTATTGCGCGTTTTAATAATCTCGATCCCGGTGTCGACCATATTGCCGGCAACCGGCTCAGCGCCCGGGATGAGGATGGCGACCAGGCCGGTGCCGATCGTGGCAAACCCCGCCAGCCCCAGGCTCAAGATGCTCGCATCAACCACCGTGGCAGCCGTGTGGTAGGACGACACCACGTTGGCGCCCGCCAGCGCGCCGCTATCGGCCGCCACCTGGGTATCCCCGGCACGCGACATGCTCCATATCATCGCGGTCGAGGAAAACAGCAACGTGAGCACCACTAGGATGACCACGGCAGAGGAAAGCGTGGTGTAGGCGCCGTCTTCGATAAACAAGTCGACACCGGCGCGGCCCATAAAGCCACCTCGCTTGCGATGACAACTCGAGCGTCGGCGCGTCAAAACGCGCCTAGACCAGAAATGCCTAATCCCATGCAGCAATCCACGAATCATAATCTCCCTCCAGCCATTCGGGACGCGATTGATACGAGACATCGACCTTGAGCTCGATGTAGCCGCCCTCGCCTGCGCCACCCATAGCCTGCGCAAACGCACCGATCACAGGCAACGGCTTGACCTCACCGGAAACGGACACGGACGAGACGCCACCCGTACCAGCCCGGCTAAGCTCGATATCCCACGACAACGGCCCGCCGGCATGAAATATCGAAACGTTGGGCACTGCGGCAAGCCGGCGGCGGGTGAACTCCTTAAGATCGTCGTCCTCCGCCGTCGTCGTGGTCATGAGCCGCGCGGTCTCGGCGGCGGCAGACTCCATGACCGCGCGCGTATAGAGCAGGCACACCGGTTGCAGTGCGAGAAGGATGAGCGTCAGAAACGTCGGCAGCAAAAAGGCGGCCTCGACCGTAGACTGAGCCCGGTCCTCGCGCACGCTGTCAATACAGCGCGATATCCTTTGCGCCCGCGGCGGCATCGATAACCGATGTCGAGGTAACGCCATGAGATGCCGCGTGCTCAACCAGAGCCGCCAAGCGCCCATCGGTTCCGGCACGCCAAAGCCCTGCGATCGCCAGCACGATCGAAAGCAGCGCCACCGTGACGATGGCGTATTCGACGGTCGACTGGGCAGATTCCTCGCACAGGACATCATGCATTTCACGATCCCTCCTTTGAGTCCACAGCTTGCGGAGCCAGGCGCACCGCACGCAGTCGACACGACGCATCGCCAGCGTCCTCGGCAACCGTCACCATATCGACCCAGCCGCGTCCATCGCGCACGATGGCGCCCCACACGTCGCCTTTGATATCGAGGTATCCGCTCAGAGCAAGCTGTGCCGTGGGCACCTCGCGATAAGCGCGTAACATATCCGCCGCTGCCTCGGTCATCGGTCGGTCCTCGGACCATGCAAGCCGGACCGCAATCGCGTTGCCCTCAGGCGAATCCGTCGCAGTGCTAGACCGCTTGTCGAGCGTCCGCAGAAAGGTTTGCGCCGTGACGGCGACATCCGAATCGTCCGCATCTCGCATCTCATCTTTTTGAAACGCCGCCACCGAATCTGAGCCCGAATCGGCGGCGGTCCCAGGACGCTGCTGCCGCGCGGCGTTAAGCCCCCAGAGCGCCACCGTTATCGCCACAATCAAAATCGCGAGCACCAGCAGAGCGCCGATGGGCAGCCCACCCTCTACAGGCTGTTGATGCCCTCGCTGATCGCATCCCATAGCTCTTTTACCTTGCCTTTAAATGCAACGATGGCAATAATCGCGATCACCACAAGCACGCCCACCAAAATGGCGTACTCAGTGGTACCCTGCGCGCTCTCCTCCCGCAACAGCTCCTTGGTTTGCTGGCGAGCGCGGATCGCCCGGCAAAAAGCCCAGCTCCAAGTCTTGTCAGCAACTTCAATCATCTTGTTCATGTATTCCTCCCTACATCATCCCGCCTGCTCCCAGCAGCGGGCCCAATATGGACAGAAGCAACGCCGGCAAGATGAGCGTGCCGGTGGGAATCAGCAGCTTGATGGGCGCACGCTCAATCTCGCGCTCGACCGCGGCGCGATGAGCCACACGGATCTCGCAACTTTGAGCGGCCAGCGCCTCGGCAAGTGGGGCACCCAGGGCGAGCGCCTGCCCCACCGTAATGGCAAAGGTCTCGAGCGCCCGAACGTCCAAGTCGCGCGCGGCGGCCAATAGCTCGTCCTCGCGCGTGCCCACGCCCACTTGCCACGCCATGCAGGCCCGCTCAAGGCGAAGAGCCAGCACTGACCGGCGGTTGGCGCAAAAGATCTCGAGCGCCGCATCGAACGACAGGCCGGCCGAAAGACCCAAGCGCACCACATCGATCATCTCGGACACTTCGCCGAGCGACACCTGTGCTGAGTTGTCTGCCCCAATCGCGCCCTTCACTCGCGCGGTCAGGGCATCGACCACCGAGCGACCCGCAGCAGCGACCAGCACCGCCTCGCGCTTGCAGATCCCTGCGATCTTGCGCGCATCCGCCCGATCCAAACCCGTCGCGACAAATACACTCAGGGCGCACAGGCAAGCCGCAACTGCAACCAGGGCGCTCATAGCTCCACCCGCATAATGCGCCGGATAACCACCAGGGCAACGGCGTTGAGGGCTAGACCCAGCACCACAGCGCCCGTACCGACGGGCGTCGCAAGACCGCGACGAAAATCTGCCGAAAGCAGCGCCAACACCGCGCACATACCCGCCGGCATCGCCGCGACCATATGCGCCGACATGCGAGCCTGCGACGTCTTGACATCCAGGCGGCGCTTGAGTTCAATGCGCTCCCCCACCATGCTCGACGCCTCGGACAGCAAGCCGGCAAGCGGAGCGCCGGTGCGCTGCGACACCTTAAGCGCCAAGGTCACAAGCGAAAGACCGGGGGCATCGATGCGCACGAGCAAGTCGTCAAGCGCATCGGTCGCCGAGATACCGCAATCGATCGCCGCCGCCACCCGCAAAAACTCGGTATGCACCGGCTCTTGCGCATGAGCGCCCACAAAGCGCATGCCTTGGGCCAGCGAATGCCCCGAGGCAAGCGACATGGAAAGCGCGGTAAACGCCTCGGGCATGGCCTCTTCTACATCGTGTTGCCCGCGCCGGCTCTTAAAGCCATCCCGGGCGGCGCCAACGGCAAACGGAGCAACAAGTCCCAAGGCAAATCCGAGGGGCGATAACGACACCACCGTTAGCAAAACACAGCAGACACCGCTCGATAGCAGCAGAAACGCCAAATGTCCCGCAGCATCCTCGGTCACGAGGCCAAGACGATGTACTGGAACCAACGATGTCCACGAACGGGCGATCTTTTTAAGCAGGTCGTTTTCCACCAGCTCACGCGGCAGCTTCTCTGCCACCGTCTCGAGTGCCTGACGCGCCATCTCCGCCGGCGGTACCTGCGGCACACGGGGTTCCGCCCCGCACGCCGTCGCGACAGAAAACCCTGCCAAGCCCCCTACGACGAGGGACACAGCGATCTCCATTCGTCCACCTCCTCTTGTGTGAGCGTCCCCGACCGCAGGCCTTCTGCGATAAACGGCGGCTCGCGGTCAAGCGTCCAGGTGCGCTCGGCGGTATCGAAAGTCACGTAGCGCTCAAGCTCCACACCACCCGATGCGGCGCGTCGCACCCCCGAATACGAGGAGACGAAGCGTCTGCCATCGGCGTGGCGCTCGGACATCACGATGCCGTCGAGCGCCATGGCAATCTGCTCCTCGATGAGCTCGCTCGGCAGATCGATGCCATAACGTGCAAGCAACGTCAGGCGCACCACGGTCTCCTGCTCGGAACCCGCATGAAGTGTGGTGAGCGACCCGTCGTGTCCCGTATTCATGGCCTGCAACATGTCGCAGCACTCGGCACCGCGCACCTCGCCCACCACGATGCGGTCGGGGCGCATACGCAGGGCATTGGTCACCAGGTCGCGGATCGTCACCGCGCCCTCGCCCTCAATTGAAGCCTCGCGCGCCTCCAGGCGCACCACGTGAGGATGATGCGCAAACTTGAGCTCGGCAGAGTCCTCGATCGTCACGATGCGCTCGCCGGTGGAAATCTCGCATGACAACGCGTTGAGCAGGGTGGTCTTACCAGATCCCGTGCCTCCCGCAACTGCCAGGTCCTGTCGCAGCGACACCGCGCACGACAGCAGCTGCGCATACCAGAGCGGCAGCGACCCCAGCCCCACAAGCTCGTCCAGCGAGCAGATGCGGTCCGAGAACTTACGGATGGTGAGAATTGGTCCGTCAATCGCCACGGGCGGAATCACCGCGTTGACGCGATAGCCCGTTTTGAGTCGAGCGTTGACGATGGGGCTGCGCTCGTCGATACGGCGGCCAAGCGGCGAGATGATGCGGTCGATAAGCACACGGATCTGCTCATCATCCTCAAATGCATGCTCGATGGGATACAGGACGCCGCCACGTTCAAAGAAGGCCGAGCGGCAGCCGTTGATCATGATCTCGGTAACGGTGTCGTCCTCGATGAGCGGCTGCAACGGCCCCAAGCCCACCACGTCATCCAAAATCTCGTCGATGATGGTCTCGCGCTCGGTCGTCGCGAGATCGGTCGGCTCCTCAACATTGAGCGCCGCCTCCACCGCGGGGCGCAATTCCGAGCGGGCAAGTGCCGGGTCGATATAGGCGCTGATACGCGCCACTTCGTCGTAACCCATGCGGTCCATCACGGCGCGCTTGGCGCGTCGTTTCACCGCGCGGCGACGTCCCGCATCGACAGGCGCTGCCGCCGCTGCCGCACCGGCAGCCTTAATCCTCGTTTGCAGGCTCATCGCCGATCACCCTCGCGCGACCAGGGAAGGCGGATACGCGGACGCTCGGTACGTGTCGCGCGGTCGGCGACCATGTCGCTCCAGGAGCCGACGGCGCAACCCAGTTCCACGAGCATCTCGCGCGTGGCCTCGCGCACGCTGGTCGCAAAAGCGCTGGCCTGCCCCACCGCCTCATCGGCGCGCCCAAACGCCATGAGCGCGGCGAGATCCTGCCCGCCATCGGCGATACGAATCTTGGAGCTCAACGCACAGGCAATCTCAAAGCGCATGGCGACGTCCTCGTCTGCCCCGCGCGCACCGAACCGGTTGAACACGGCACTCATGCGCGTGCGCGGCACGCCTACGCGACTCGCCAGTTCAATGACGCGCGACGCCGATGTCGCGGACGACACCGCCGCATCGCCAACGACCAGGCAGCGGTCGCTCGCCGCCACCGCAGCCGCCACGGCGTCGCCCCAAAAGACCGAGGTATCAATAAAGACCACGTCGGATTCGCGACGTAGAACATCAAGCAGTTGCTCCACCGGACGCGCCATGAGCTCGGCTTGCTCGGGCGCCGCGACGGGACCCCAGAGCGTAACGCCCGGCGCCACGCGCATCGAGGCGGTTACGATATCCGGCTCGGTGAGCGCGCCCGCCGCCGACGGCTCGATAAGTGCCGCCATATCGCGCGGAGCATCGACTCCTAACAAGTCGTAAAGGTTTCCAAACATCAGGTCCAGGTCGAGCACGGCGGCACGCAAGCCCAACAGCGACGATGTGTGTGCCATGGTGGCAACGATCGTCGACTTGCCGCAGCCGCCCGAACCCGAAATGGCGCAGATGACCGGAGCTCGATGCGGCGGAGCGGCAGCGTCTGCCGGCGGCATCGGAGGCGGCGAAGCGGTCGTCATTGACAACGCCCCCGTCTCCCCCGCCGCAACCACGCGCTGCGTCCAAGCCGGCATGACAGCTTGTTCGGTCTGCGAGGCAGGCTCGTTCTGTCCAGTCTGCTCATGCTGCATCGGCGACAACTCGCCGCACACGGCAAAGCCCTCAACTTCGTCGAGTTCATCCGCCAGATTCACGCCGTGCACGTATCCCATATCCACAGCCGGGGAGTCGCCAGCATGCGGTGCCGGCCCTCCAGCGTCATCGCATATAAGGGGGTTCCGGGGGCGCCGACCATGCTCGGCTTCCGCTTTTCCACAATCATCAACACGCGGGCCTCTTGTAGCGCGAGGCGCCCCGGGTTCCCTATCAACAAAAGCATCGGGCTCAATCGTGGTGCGCCGATCGGAATCAACCGCTCCCTCGCCCGTGCGCCCGTTGCCACATATACTGTGCGCAGCGATGACCTCGGTCGCCCCCGCGCGAAACAGCCCCTCGATATCCGACGGATCGAGCGCTTCTATCAACACGACCACGCGACTCACGCGACCCTCGGCCGTCAGACGCGCAACAGTCTTACGCACATCTTCGGTATCAAACAGAGACGCCGCGATGATGGCGGCCCCGCGGCGCGACGGAAACGCCCGCGCCATGGAAACCAGCCCGTCCAGGTCACCTACGCGAAGCACTTGCGCGCCCGCGTCGCGGCCCTCGACTTCCCGCTGCAACAGCCCGTAATCGCCGCACGCGCAGCACGCAAGCCAGATCGCCTTCATCACTCGTCGCCTCCGCTCTTTTTGCCGCGCGCCGTGGCGGGAATCGTCAAGCTGACCGTTCCCTTGCCCGAGGCTCCCAGCAGTTCCTTGACGTCTTCGGGGTCAGCCGCCAGCGTCACCCATTCGATCTTGCCTTCGCGCGTGGCACCGGCTTCCTCACTGGTATCGATCACGTACGCGCCGCACAGCCGATCGGTTACGCCGTCTTTTTGCACATACACATCCACGTAGCTGCCCACGCCCGTTGCTCCGCCGACCGAGTGTTCGGCATCGACCGCCACCGAAACGGCGACCTTGCCCTTAGGCACCTCGAGCTTGTGACTCTCGGCCCTGGTGTAGACATTGCAGATCACGGCGTTTTTGGGGATACGCGAAGTCGTCACGTCGCCGCGCACCTGGCGCAGTTCGGTCGCCGCGTCACGCGGCAGCAGACTCGTCAGCCATTCTTGGGTTACGACATTGGTCTCGTCGAGGGTCTCTCCCACATCGATATCGCGCGCCGCGACGCATACCTCGACGCGATCGCTGCCGTATTTTGCCAAAGTCTCGGCCTGGGCCTGCTCGGCTTGCGAGCGGATCGACGAGCCGTAGACCATGCAGAGCGCCGCGGCAAGCACGCCCGAGACCAAACTGATGGCGATGCGCTTGCTCTTGTTCACGGCCGCTCCTCTCATGGCAGTGCCGGGCGAATGCCCGTACCACCATTGTCTGGGCGACTAGGGCACATGGCGGCGCGATCGCGAACTTGGTTTTCGATGTCAAACCAATCGCTGGCCAAAAGCTGACCAGCCCGTCAAGCTCGTGGCAAGGTTTTGGTCGGCACGTCAGCAAACTGCATGTTTCGAAGCTTTTCCACAGCAAAAAAGCCGCCTCCCGAACAGTTGAGAGACGGCTGTCATAGGAAAAATCGATTACAGATGGACATCGGGATCAAGCATTTGAGCACTCACACGCATGGATGAGGCCAAGTTTTGGAACGTTTCCAGACGCAGGCTGTCGATCTGCCCGGCATCTTCGGCCTCGCGAACGGCGCAACCCGGTTCATGGGTGTGCGTGCAATCGCCAAACCGGCACGCGCGCGACACCTCGACGATCTCGGGAAACGCACGCGCCAGGCCACGCTCGTGGCCCACAAGCGGCAGGCTGCGCAGACCCGGGGCGTCGGCGATCACGCCGGCGTCGCCCGGCAGCGCCACCATCACGCGCGCGACGGTAGTGTGGCGGCCCTGGTCATCGCGCTCGCGCACACCGCCGGTCGCCAACGCATCGTGGCCCAGCAGCGCATTGAGCAGCGTCGACTTGCCGGCACCCGACTCGCCCAGAATCATGGCGCAGCTCCCGGCAGGCACGTAGGCACGGACCTCGTCCAGGCCGCGGCCCTCGGCAGAGGACGTCACGATCACGCGCACGTCCGGACCCACCAGGCGGCGCACGCGGTCCAGATCGCGCTCGAGCTCGTCGGCATCGCAGCGGTCAGCTTTGGTGAGCACCACCACCGGCTCAGCATCGCAATCGAGCGCCAACACCAGTGAGCGCGCCACGCGGTCGAGCAGCACCTCGCCGGCGCCGAGCGCCTGCACGATCAGCACGCTGTCAACGTTGGAGCAGAGCACCTGGCGCTCGCCGCGAGCGCGGCCACGCCAACGCTCAAAGCTCGTGCGGCGGGGCAGTACGCACTCAATCACGCCCATGTCATGCCCGGGCGCGCGACGCACCGCCACGCGGTCGCCCACGGCGGGAAGCAGGACCTCGTCCTCGCCACGCGACTTGGCAAACCCCACGGCGTGCTCGGCGCGGAAGGTGTCGGCGACAGTCGCCACCAGCGGAAACCCGCGGTCCAGGCGCACCACGGCACCGAGCTGCATCTGCTCGGGTTCCTCGGCCTGTGCGCAAAAGTCGTCAAACGCAGCCTGCTGAGCCGCATCGACCGGCAGGTCATCAAACGCCGGAACATCCTGCAGCGCGTCAAGCCCCGGCACGCTTGCCAGCAGCTCCTCGGCAGACGCGGGGGCCTCGGTCGCAAGCTTCCGACGACGATCACGCTTGGCCCGCGCCCCCGTCGTCTTTTTCTTCGCCTTCGCCTTAGCCTTGCCCACAAGCGCCTCCCAGCACTCCAACACACAACTGAGCAGGTATTTTAACGCATCGCTCCGTCAGACTTACCGAATGCGGCGGCATACTCATCATCATCCATCCAATCGATGATATCGCCGGGCTTGCAATGAAGCGCCTCGCACATCGCTTGAAGTGTAGAAAAACGAATCCCCTTGAGCCTTCCCGTTTTAATTCGAGACAGATTAACAGGCGATATCCCAATGATTTCGGCAAGTTCCTGCGATGAGATTTTACGGTCCGCCATCACGCGGTCAAGACGCATAACAATCGGCACCGTGCCACCCCCTAGAGAATCTCGTCTGTATCTTCCTGCAATACCCTACCGTATTCAAAGACCCCCGCCAACGCAAAGAAAACGAGTCCGTAAGAAAGCGATTGAAAATCGAACTCAGGAAACACAAGCTCAGCTGCTCCAAGTATTTCGCTATACGGCAGCTGAAAAGTCGGCCACATGGTGCTGACAACCGCCTTTAGAGACATTAAGATTCCCGTTGCGACAAGCATCCCCGTTTGCCATTTTCCGAAGGGCCGACCGCCTCGCCTGACCTTCGCCGTCAGAATCGTAAACAGAAAAAACGTGACGGCATCGCAGAGCGTATTCACCATGAGCAGGAGAAGAAACCTCCCGCCATCAGCCGAGATTCCATTATCGAGCAACAAGCCGACCATATGGGCAAACAGCACCAAACAGGCCACGGCCTGAACTGCAAGGGCAATGCAGAAAATCGTCAGAAAGCCCGTCGTCAGACGTAGATAAGCATGCGAACCTTTCATCTCTTCTCCTTGCATTCTTTTATTTCAACAAGTCCATTGTACTTTTCTGCCGTGCCCCCTCTGACCCACAACCATTTACCAGTAAATAACTACCATTCACCTTTAAAGCTCTATCTTTAATGTTTTGTATTAAGTATTTATGATTTAGAGAGTTTGGAGGACGACATGAAGAAACACGCTGCCCTTATCACTATCCCGCTATTGGTTTTTATCGCTCTCGTTTTATTGATTCAGCTCGAGTTCGACTCAAGAACCATCTCAGTGCCCGAGCTCAAATCTAGGCTAGCGAATGATGAAACGCTTATCGTCCAAATTGAACTGGAGGGTTGCCCGGCTTGCGAAAAGCTCAAACAGGCCGAGCAGGAGCTTTCACCGGCCCTTAAAAGCGACATCGTCACCCTCGTTGTTCCCAAGAGCCAAAAGGAGACCGACAGGAAAACACTCAAAGCACTATTTCCCTCATTTGAGTTCTATCCCTCTATTTTCGCCATTTCTAATGGCGAAATACTGTCCGAATTTGACCTATCAACCCTCGAATCGTTCGAATCGCGCTTTACAGATTGGAGGTCAAAACTCAACAGCGCGACGATGACAAACTAGACCAAGGAGGCAGTTATGCTACGCAACGTCCCCGTGAGCCGCAAATCATTTATTGCAAGCGCAATCGCTCTCTGCGCCCTCGTCGCATCACCGAAGCAGTCCAAAGCTGAACCTCTCGACGTAGAATTTTCTTCTCCCGAGGAGTACATCGAAGCCATCAATGAATCGGGAGCAGGATGGACAACCTACGCATTAAATCCCGAAGGTGAGATGTATGT
This sequence comes from uncultured Collinsella sp., assembly GCA_902496945.1. GTDB lineage: Bacteria > Actinomycetota > Coriobacteriia > Coriobacteriales > Coriobacteriaceae > Collinsella. The sequence continues at coordinate 42,287 of CABVDE010000005.1, read as the reverse complement.
CGTTGCCCAATTCGAGCATCTTGCAATTAATGACCAGGAATACGAGACTCGAGGAATTGGACAGTGGATTGTAAAAATCGCCGTTTATGTTGGGAAGGCCCTAAAAGGCTATGTTGAAGGTCTCGTAATTGACGGAATTATCAAGCAGATAACAGGAAAAACTGGCGATTACTGGGTCAGCTACGCAGCCAACCAGCTCCTCGGCCGCCCTGTCCCAGCAGGAAATGTCTATCGCCTTCCCTGCAGCGTATATCCTCCCAACTCCGGGGAATACGTGCGCTGTGTGAACAGCTGAGGACGCAACCATGTTCTCAGTCATCATTGCGCCCATACTAGGCGTCTGGGGCATCCAGTACTTCTTAAACAAAAAGTGGCTGTGGGGATTTGGCTGCATAGCGATAACGGTCGCTTGTTATTTCCTTTGTCTTATTATCAAAGCCTGTTGGCCGAGCGCCATCTCGTTTGGAATCGCACTCCTCAGCTCAGTTCAATTATACGGACATAAAAAGGAACTGACCTTCTTTAAAGCCCTGACCTCAGCGCCACTCCTGCTGCAAATCTACTGGGGCGTTATGGCCGTCATTATTTTCTTTATGCCACTAATTCCCTACGGAGAAATGGTAGGGTTTGGATTCTATTAAGCCAGCCCGCAGCAAGGCAACCCCACTTTCCCATCCCATCCAAAACGAGTCGGCCGGGCAAAGCCCGACCAGCTCACAAACTTTCCCTCAGCCTTTATCATCCGCACGGGAAAAAAGCAGCAAGGACACCACAGGGCCCGCCCGCCGGGAGGGGTTTCCTAAGGGCACATCCCGCAGCCGCAACGCGGCGAGGACGTGCCCGTGGAAACCCCGCAGGCGGGCGGGCCCGGACAGGTAAGTTACTCTTTCTCCACAGCGCGCATGATCGCCTTGTAGATCTCCATCAGCGGAATGATCAGGAAGGCAAGGCCCAGCGCGGCGATAACGCCCTTGAGCTCAAGCGTCACGGGGCCAAAGAACATCTCGGCAAGCGTCGGCTGCACGGTTACGATCACCGTCAGCACCAGCGCCAGCGCGGCAGAGGCCCACAGCCACTTGTTCTGCTTCTTCATCTTAAACAGCGACGTGCGGCGGCTGCGCATGTTAAAGCAGTGGAAGATCTCGACCATGTTGAGCGTGATGAAGGCCATCATCACGCCTTCCTCGTCGGCGACGCCGGCGATCATATCGGAGATGTGGATGTAGCCCATGTCAAAGTACACGCCCACAAAGAAGCTCGCCAGCACCAGCGCGGCAATGATCAAGCCCTGGACCACGCAGTCCAGACCCATATTGCCGGCAAAGACGCCGTCCTTGGCGTTGCGCGGCTTGCGCTTCATGATGTCGCCCTCGGCATCCTCCATGCCCAGCGCGAGCGCGGGGAAGCAGTCGGTGACCAGGTTCACCCACAGCAGCTGCACCGGCTGGAAGATGGTAAAGCCGATGAGCGTGGCGATAAACACCGAGAACACCTCGGCAAGGTTGGCCGAAAGCAGGAACTGGATGACCTTGCGGATGTTGTCGTAGATGCGGCGACCCTCTTCGCAGGCACCGATGATGGTGGCGAAGTTGTCGTCGGCAAGCACCATGTCGGCGACGTTCTTGGTAACGTCGGTACCGGTGATGCCCATGCCAACGCCGATGTCGGCGCGCTTGATGGACGGGGCGTCGTTGACGCCGTCGCCCGTCATGGCCACGATCTGGTCGCGCGACTTCCAAGCCTCGACGATACGGGTCTTGTGCTCGGGCTGGACGCGGGCGTACACGCCGTAGTCCTCGATGTGCGCGTCGAGTTCCTCGTCGCTCATGCGATCGAGGTCGGCACCGGTGATGGCATGGCTGCGATCGGTGACGATGCCCAGCTGCTTGGCGATGGCCACGGCGGTGTCGATGTGGTCGCCCGTGATCATGACGGTGCGGATACCGGCATCGTGGGCCTCGCGGATGGCGTCGGCGACCTCGGGGCGGACCGGGTCAATCATGCCGGACAGGCCGCAGAAGACCAGGTCGTGCTCGAGCGCGGCGGGGCTGCAGTCGCTCGGGACCTCGGTGTAGGTGCGGCTTGCCAGCGCCAGCACGCGCAGGGCCTCGTCGGCCATGGCCTTGTTGGCGGCCACGAGCTCGGCACGACGCTCCTCGGTCAGGGGGACGACCTTATCGCCCTCGTAGATGTGGGTGCACAGGCCGATCACCACGTCGGGCGCGCCCTTGGTGTATTGCTCGTACTCGCCGTCCAGGGTCTCAACGACCACGGACATCATCTTGCGGCCCGAGTCAAACGGGGCCTCGCCCACGCGCGGGTGCTCGGCAGTCAGACCAGTGAGGCCCGCCTTTCCGGCATCGTTGACGAGCGCGCACTCGGTCGGCTCGCCCACGGCCTCGCCCAGTTCCTCGTCCCACTGGGCATCGGAGCACAGCGCCATACCTGCCAGGAACTTCTCCTTAGGCGCAGCGAGCTCGTGCTTGACGACGGTCATCTTGTTTTGGGTAAGGGTACCGGTCTTGTCGGAGCAGATGGTCTGCGTGCAGCCGAGAGTCTCGACGGCAGAGAGCTTGCGGATAATTGCCTGGCGCTTGGCCATCTTGGTCACGCCGAGCGACAGCACGATGGTCACGACGGCGACCAGGCCCTCGGGGATGGCAGCGACGGCGAGCGAGACGGCGACCATAAAGGTGTCGAGCAGGGCAGTCGGGTCGGTAAGGACGTTGCCCACGCCGTGGCGGACGATGTCGACGCCAAAGATCACGACGCAGATGACGATCACCATAATGGTGAGGATACGGCTGAGCTCGGCGAGCTTCACCTGCAGCGGCGTGAGCTCTTCCTTGGCCTCGGCCAGGGCACCGGCGATCTTGCCCATCTCGGTATCCATGCCGGTGCCGACCACGACGGCGCGGCCACGGCCGTACACAACGGTGGAGCCCATGTAGCACATGTTCTTGCGGTCGCCGAGCGGCACGTCATCGGTGCCCGCGGCAAGCTCGATCACGCTGGCGTGCTTCTCGACCGGCACCGACTCGCCGGTGAGCGCGGCCTCTTCGATCTTCATCGTGGCGCTCTCGAGCACGCGGCAGTCGGCCGGGACGGAGTCGCCCGCCTCGAGCATGATCACGTCGCCGGGTACGAGCTCGGCGCTCGGCAGGTGCACGAGTTTGCCGTCGCGTAGAACCTTGGACTGCGCGGCGCTCATCTCCTGAAGGGCCTCGAGGGCCTCCTCGCTCTTGGCTTCCTGGACCACGCCCAGCACCGAGTTGACGATAACGACGAACATGATGATGGCGACATCGGCAAAGTCCGCCTCGCCCTTAACCATGCCCGTGAGCGCGCTGATAACGGCGGCAACGATCAACATGATGACCATGGGGTCGGCCATCTGCTCAAAGAAACGCTTCCACAGCGGCGTCTTCTCGGCTTCCTCAAGCTTGTTAGGGCCTGTCTTGGCGAGGCGCGACGACGCCTCGTCGTTGCTCAGGCCGAGGTTCTCATCGACACCCTGGTCGCTGAGCACCTCCGCCGCGGCGGACAGGTATTCCTTTTGCATATAGAGTCCCCTCCTGGGATTCGGGCCACTCAGCAGATTGATGCCCGATCATAATTCCCAGGAGAAGGGCAAGGGCTCATCAAGGCTGCCGTGCTGAGCGGCAGTTGATAGTGGAGCTATGGTACCCCAAAGCGGCGCGTCTAGCCAAAACATTCCAATTGGAAACACGGCTCGGGCGCAACGGTGCAGACCGTGTGATGCTCAATGTTGGTAAAACGTTTTTTCTTCGGCACATTGTCAAACTGAAATATCGCCCAGATAGCAGCGGTAAGAGCGGTTGGTAAAGTTTTTGCATATACCGTTTTTCCCGTAAAAAATAAACTTCTTAATCGGCATACGGTCGTTTTTTTTGGGGTATTCGGTCGGCATTTCGTTATAATCAATTCAGTTTTATTTCTTATGGTTTATCTATCAGCGCAAGACGATGTCAGATGGAGGTCTGAATGTACAAGCGCACCAAGATTGTATGCACCATGGGTCCCGCCTGCGATAGCGACGAGACCATCCGCGAGATGATCAAGGCGGGCATGAACGTCGCCCGTTTTAACTTCTCGCACGGCTCCTACGACGAGCACCACGGCCGCATCGAGCGCGTCCGTCGTATTTCCAAGGAGCTCGGTATGCCCGTCGGCATCCTGCTCGACACCAAGGGCCCCGAGGTCCGCACCGGCCTTCTGGTCGACGGCAAGAAGGTTGCCGTCAAGACCGGCGACAAGATCGTCGTCACCGCTCAGCCCACGTCCGAGGATTTCCACGGCACCTCTGAGCACATCTCCCTCGACTACCTGGCTCTGCCCTCCGAGGTCAAGAAGGGCTCCCTCATCCTGATCGATGACGGCCTGGTTGCTCTCGAGGTCGACTCCGTCGACGGCCAGGACATGACCTGCGTCGTCAAGAACGACGGCCTGATCGGCGAGCGCAAGGGCGTCAACATGCCCAACGTCAACATCTCGCTGCCCGCCATCACCGAGCGCGATCGTCAGGACATCCTCTTTGGCCTGACCGAGAACATCGACTACATCGCCGCTTCCTTCATCCGTGACGGCGAGTCTGTCCGCGGCATCCGCGAGCTTTGCCGCGAAAACGGCGGCGAGCACGTGACGATCTTCCCGAAGATCGAGTGCGCCCTGGGCGTCGAGAACTTCGACGAGATTCTCGAGGCTTCCGACGGCATCATGGTCGCCCGTGGCGACCTGGGCATCGAGATCAAGCCCGAGCTCGTTCCGCACATCCAGAAGGAGATCATCGCCAAGTGCAACGCGGCATACAAACCCGTCATCACCGCTACGCAGATGCTCGACTCCATGCAGCAGAACCCGCGCCCGACGCGCGCCGAGGTCGCCGACGTTGCTAACGCCATTTACGACGGCACCGACGCCGTTATGCTCTCTGGCGAGTCCGCTGCCGGTAAGTACCCGGTCGAGGCCGTTAAGATGCAGGCCAGCATCGCTCTCGAGACCGAGAAGTACCTCCCGGCCCACGCTCCGCTCGAGGTTCCTGCTGACGCTCACGGCACCCGCGTCGTCAACAACGTTGTGGGTATGTCCGCTGTGAACATGGCCACCACCGTTGGTGCCAAGTGCATCACCGTGCCGACGACCACCGGTCGCACCGCTCGCCTGATCTCGCACTTCCGTCCCAACATGCCGATCTGCGCGTTCTCCCGCCACGAGTGGGCTGTCCAGCAGATGATCATGTACTGGGGTGTTATCCCTCACCAGGCCGAGATTACCCAGGGCACCGTCAACGGCACGATCGTCAAGGCGATCGAGACCGCTAAGGAGCTCGGCTACGTCGAGGCTGGCGACCTGACCGTCGCTACCGCCGGCGATCCCCGCATGAGCGTCCAGCTCGAGGACAAGGTCTCCTCGACCAACGTCGCTTACGTCGCTCAGGTGCGCTAAATCGCACTTGCAAGCACACTTGCATTGCAAAGGGCCCGGAAGGCGAAGCCTTCCGGGCCCTTTTGTGTTCGCCAATGCCGAAACACAGCAAACAACGCGCCCATTTCTTTACCAAAGGCGCTCGAATCTTCCTCCCAAGCCTTAAAAATGAAGTTTCAGTCCAAGAAGTGTTCGCCCGGTGGCAAAACCACACCTCAGCCGATACCGCTAAACCGTTTTAGCAAGGTTCAGATTAACCGCGTTTTCGGAAGTATGCGGCAAATTCTGAGACCTCCGAGCACACCCTGTTTTTTTGCAACAAAATGCCTGATAAACTAGCCTAAAAAGCCAGGTCTGCTCATAGGGTTCAGTTTTTGCCGCATACTTCCGAATTGACGCTGGCATCGCATGAGCCAAAAGCACGTTTCGACCAGGAGGACGTCATGGACCTGACGCTATGCGGCCAATCCGCCTTTAACTATCACCGCATCCCGCCGCAGGTATTAGGCCTTTACCCCACCATCAGCCTAGTCAACATGGATCGCAGATGTTGCACCCTTGGAAACCATGAGTTAGTTGAAGACCTTCTTCATATACCGCTTCATCGACTTGTGTTTAACCGCTCACAAGTCGGATCGCGAAACTTGTTCAGGTCCCATCTGCAAACCCAAGAACCGCCACCTGGGTCGTTTAGACAGACTGAGCATGGGTTTGATGTCACGTCACCGGAGTTCACGCTGCTCAACCTTGCCACGCAGGTCTCTTCAGCCCAGTTGCTCATGGCATGCTATGAAATGTGCAGCTCCTTCGCGGTGTTCACGCCTTGCAAGCGCGCGCAACAGCAGCTCGATGAGGCAATATCCCTTAAGCTCATTCCGCCCGACTGTGGTTGGGAACGCATTGTCGACGCCAACGGCAAGTACACCAACTTGTGGAAGCGCACGCCGCTCCTTACCGTAGCGGATCTCGCCGCGTTCGCCAAGCAGGCCGCAGGCCTGCGCGGCGTCAAGCAGCTTCGTTGGGCAGCCGAGCGCATGACGGGTCAGGCCGCCTCGCCCTTCGAGGTTCAGACCTCCATGCTTATCTCGATCCCCCGCGACGAGGGCGGCCTGGGCGTCCAAATCGCAAACAACGTGCGCATCCCACTCAGTGACGCCGCACGCTCGTTGTATGACAAAACCTGCTGCTACGCCGACATCCTCATCGAGAGTACTACCGACAGCATAGGCGTCATCCTGGAATGTCAGGGGCGTTCGGCCCACGACAGCGAGACCGCAAGCCTCTCCGATGCCGAGCGCACCACCGCGCTCACCAGCATGGGCTACGACGTCATCCAAATTACCTACGACCAGATTAAGGATAAGAAGAGTTTCGACCACATAGCCAAGCTCATCCATAAAAAGGCTGGGCTTCCCTACACCCCAAAGACCAAACAGGAGCGCACCGCCGAAGATGCTCTGCGACGGGAGCTGTTGGTCAATTGGGACGAGCTGTTCGCCGTTAAGCCGGCCAGCTAGCAGCTGGCGATCAGGGGAATCGCAGGCGCACCAGGAGCGGCAACGCGAGTCGCAAAGCCAGTCTCGGTCAGCTCGATGACCTCGGTAAACGTTGCATCGAAGAACTCCTCGGTCAGCAGGCGGTACGGAGGATGGTCGGGCTCGCCGGGGTTTTCGCGCACGATCTCGTGCATGACGCCGATGGTCTTGAGCACATACTCCTTATGGATGGGATACTGCCCAAAACGCGTGGCCGCAGTGTACAGGCGATCGGTTGCACGCGGGATGGAAACAATGCCGAGCGTCTTGCCAAACCAGTCAAAGTCACCCTGCTTTTTGATGCGGAACTCTTCACTCGGCTTGCCGCCGTGCGCTTCCAGATACTGATTCACGCGCGTGTTCCATACCGTGTCGGCCACCAGATGCGACCAAACACCCAGCGTTAAATCGAGCAGCGACTGCGCCACATCCTCGGATGCAAGTGAGAACTCACTGGCACCGGGCTCTGCAACTGGTTCGGCGTCCCTGTAGCGCTGGGGATAGTGCACGCGGTTCAGTCGCTCGCGCTCCTCGACAATCGAGGTCGCTGCTGCCGGCGAGCCTGCCGGCGCACCCTTAAGCAGCGGCGCTACATAGGTATCCCAAAACTCATGCTCGCGCGGTTTGGGGATAGGCTCGGGCTTGGCAAAGTGCGTGATGCGGTACGGGATGGGATTGGCAATGCCAGGAACCATATAGCCCACGAAGATATCCGGAACCACACAGCCAAACAAAAAGGCATTGCGGTCGCGCACACTATTGGCAAGCGCACCGGTGCGCTCCAGCAAACGCTCCGTCTGAGCGATATGAATGTTCCAGCTTGGCATAGCCACCCCCATAAAAAACCTGGATAACTATACCATCACGGCAGAGTCGCGCGGGCGGCTATGCATGCCCTACGCAGTAACTATTCCGCGGAGCCGCTTTCGGTTCCATACGACGGCACAGGCGCCTCAACCACGTGGTGATATCGATCGATGTTGATCGCACGGGCCCCAAAGCGTCGTACCAAATCCTGATGATGCGTGCTCATCAAAACCGTCTTACCGGCAGCAACGTAGGCCAGCAAAAAGTTGACCACGATGTCGCACGAGTCTTCATCGAGGCCGTTAGTCGGCTCGTCGAGCACCAAGATGTCCGGATTCATCGACACGACCGCCGCCAGCGCCACGCGCTTCTTTTGGCCACCCGAAAGCTGATAGGGCGAGGCATCGACCAGGTCGGCAACCTGGAACAGTTCCATGGCATCGCGCACACGGCGCTCGAGTTCGTCTGCCGGCAGCCCCATCTGTGCGGGGCCAAAGGCAACCTCCTCACCTACTGTGGCACAAAACAGCTGGGCATCGGCGTTTTGAAACACGAAGCCCACGCGCTGATGGAAGCGCTGGGCGGCCACGGAGTCTTTAAGATGCACAGCGTCAACCACGCGCCCGTCAAACAGATACGTGCCCGCGTCGGCAAGCTCAAGGCCATTGATAAGGCGCATGATTGTGGTCTTGCCGCAGCCGTTGGGGCCGAGCAGGGCGACGAGCTCGCCGCGGTCTACCTGCAGCGAAACGCCGTCGACAACCGTATGCCCCGCATAGGAAAACACCACGTCGCGCAGCTCGATGAGCGGCGTGGTCTCGGCACCGGTGGCACCGCTCGTGCCCATCGCGCTATTCTTATCGCTTGCCAAAACGTCGCCCTTCCCTATTCACATCGACAGCCAGACCGACCGCGCTACAGCGCGGCACACAGCACCGCAAGAAACGCTACGGCGGCCGCATAAACCGTATCGCGCCAGCTAAGTCCACTCCGCGCGGGCGCCGGATACGCGCCAGTGAAGCCGCGGCAGAGCATGGCCTCGTCCATTGCGCGGCTGCATTCCATCCCCTTGATATACGTCATGCCCATGATACCCGCCACCGAGTCGGTGCGTGAAAATCCCTCAGGCGCAGAACCGATGCTGCGCAGCATGACCGATTCGCACAGATCGTGCGCCGTACGTCCCAGCACCTCGATGTGCTTGAGCGCCATATCGAACGTAAAGATGACTTCATCGGGCAGATGCAGCATCTTGAGCGCCGCCGACATGCGGCTCCAGGTGAGTGTCCACGAGACCCCCAGCACGAGCGACACGTTGATGAACGTCTTGAGCGCAATTTTGAGCATGGCGCCCGTAGCAGAAGCACCCAACAGCAAGGCCGGCAGTGCCAAGACCACCGCGAGTCCCGCGGCACCGAGTGCCGGCACAAAGGTCGCGCGCAGCCCGCGTGCAGGGCGCACCGCAACCAGCACCAATGCGACGGCCGCCATCAACATGAGGTACAGCGGGCTTTGCGTCAGGCACACGCACAGGATGCAGACGAACATCCCCACCAGCCGCACCGGGGCCGAAACGCTAGAAAGGGCGCGGTCGATCATCGACCCGCCCTTGTGTGCGCCACCGCCCAGGCGAACCCGCTCAAGCAGGCTCGCCAGGTGCAGGACGTTCTTTTGCATCACGCGATGCCGAGCGCCCGTGGGCTCGTATCGCTCCTCGGCCGCAAGCCAGCTAGGCAGCTCGACCGTTGCCATGTGCCCCGCTTTCCTTAACCGTCAGCGAGATCAGGCGGAACGCGATGGTAAGTACCGCCACGCCAATCACGCCCGAAAGGATATACATAGCAGCCTGGCCGGCAAAGCCAAGACCCTGCTCCTCGGAATAGGCCTGCAGGTAATCTCCCGTGGGCAGCACATCGGCAAACGTCGGAGCATCCAAGCCGACCGAAGCCTGCAGGCTGTCGTCGCCAGCCTCCTGGACGGCAACCGCGGCGCCCTCGGCATCCCACTCGCCCCAGGCGTCACCGGTTGCCAGCAGGCCCAGCGGCGTGGCCACAACGAGCACAGCAACCAGGATAAGCGTGGGAATCAGCGAGGTCTTCTTGGCGGCAGCGCCATCGGCGGTAAGCTGGCCATCGACGGCCTCGGGGCCGACGATAATGCCCGGTGCCGTCTTCTTGATAAAACCGTAGATGGCGGTCGTCGCCACGCCCTCGACCACGCCGGCAACCAGCATATGCGGAATCATCATGGCAGGGATAGCGATGGACAGCGGGAAAGGACAGTACAGCGGCGCGCCCGAGGCGTTGGTGAAGAGCATCGGCTGAATACCGAACTCAATCGCTGCGCACAGAGCCGCCAGGCATAGGCCGACCCAGCCGCTCACGATGGCCGAGACCGAGGTTCCCCAGCTCTTGTCGTGCAGACGGCTGTTGAGCGCACGGAACACGATGGCAGCGGCAAACGGCAGAACAAAAGCCATGTTAAAGCAGTTGGCGCCAAAGGACAGAATGCCGCCGTCGCCAAACAGCAGCGCCTGCAGCGCCAGCGCGACCGAAACCGCGATAGCCGCGGCCTCGGGTCCCAGTAGCAGCGCGATGAGCGCACCGCCGACGGCGTGACCCGTGGTGCCGCCGGGCAGCGGCACGTTGAACATCATGAGCAAGAAGGAGAACGCAGCACAAATGCCCAGGAAGGCCATGTGCTCGCGATCGAGCGTGGCGCGCACCTTCTTGATACAGTGGACCCACACGGGGACCATTGCCACTGCCATGACGGCATCGGTCTGCGGGGACAGGTAATTATCTGGAATGTGCATATACGCCTCCCGATTGTCGGCGCGCGGGGCTGCAACGCCGTTTGAACCATATTGTCAGTGTTACGTATCGAACGATTCGTAACACGCCGCAGGCTATGATAGCAAAACGGCGCGCCGCCATAAAAGCAGCACGCCGTTTGCAATACGCTTGTCATAGACGCAAGGTCCTGAGGGCGGCGACGCGATCAGGCCGTCGCGCGTCAACTCGGGCCGTATATACTAGCCGCGGACCTCGCCGTTCACGCCCTTGCACACCTTGGTGACGATCTTCTGGTGTGCCTTCTCGACCTCTTCGCTGGTGAGCGTGTGGTCGTCGGAGCGATACGTAAGCGCGAAGGCCATGGACTTCTTGCCCGCACCGATGCGGATGGGATCGCGGTAGACGTCGAACAGGCGCACGCCCTCGAGCAGCTTGCCGCCGGCGCTGGTAATGCGGCGCTCAAGATCCTCACAGGTCACGGAGTTGTCGACCACGATAGCAAGGTCGTGCTCAACGGCCGGGTACTGCGAGAACTCACGGTAGTTCTCCTGGTTGCGGGCACCCTTGATCAGCTTGTCCAGATCGAGCTCAAAGGCAACGACGACCTCGTCGATGCCACAGGCCTCGCGCGCCTCGGGATGGATCTCGCCGACCCAGCCCAGCACAGTGCCGCCAGACAGGACCTCGGCCGCACGACCCGGCTGCAGGAAGGCATAGCCCTCGCCCTCGACGGGACGGAAGCGAATTTTCTCGATGCGCAGCTGGGCGAGCAGCTCCTCAACGATGCCCTTGCCAAAGAAGAAGCGCAGCTTGCGATACTTCATGTTCCAGGACTGCTCGCTCCACTGGCCCGAGAGCACGCCCGCCACGGACTTGGTCTCCTTGGGCAGGCTGGCATTCTCGCGACCGTGGAACAGGCTGCCGACCTCGTACAGATGCACGTTGGGCGTGCCGTGAGCCTCGTTGTAGGCCACAGACTGCAGCAGGCCCGGCAGCAGCGAGCGGCGCATCTCGGTCTGCTCGGCCACCAGCGGGTTCATGAGCACCACGGGGCAGCCGCGGCCCTCGGTGGACATGCCGATCTTCTCCAGGTCGCCCGGTGCGGCAAAGCCAAAGGTCGTGGTCTCGTTGAGGCCGCAGGCGCGCAGGATCTCGCTGACCTTGCGGGTGAGCTTCTGCTCGCGGGTCAGGCCGCCGATGTGGTTCTTGGCAGCCGGAATGGTCGCCGTCACGCGGCCCATGCCCCACAGGCGCAGGACCTCCTCGATCAGGTCAATCTCGCGCGGCAGGTCGGGACGGAAGCTCGGCGGGGTGACGATAAAGTCCTCGCCGTCGCGCTCGACGGTGCAGCCCAAGCGGGTGAGCGAGCGCTCGATAAAGTCGGGCTCGATGTCGGCGCCGCAGATGGCGTGCACGCGGGCCAGACGAAGCTTAATGCTGTCGATGGTCTTGGGCGCGGGGAACACGTCGATGTAGCCGGGAGCGACCTCGCCGCCGGCAATCTCCTCGATGAGCGCGCACGTCACATTGGCGACGTCCACGCAGCCGGCCTCGTCGACCTGGCGCTCAAAGCGGATGGAGGCGTCGGAGATCAGCGACAGGTCGCGGCTGGTGTGCGAGGTGCGACCGGCGTTGAAGCAGGCGCTCTCGACCATCACGTCGACGGTATCGTCCTCGATCTCGGAATCCATGCCGCCCATGACACCGGCCAGCGCCACGGGACGCTCGCCGTCGGTGATGAGGCCCATGCCGGCGTCGAGCACGCGCTCCTCGCCGTCGAGAGTCGTGAACTTCTCGTCCTGCTGGGCGGCGCGAACCACCACGCGGCGCCTGCCATCGCGCTCGGCAAAGGTGTCAAGGTCAAAGGCGTGCAGCGGCTGACCGGTGAGCATCATCACGTAGTTGGTGATGTCGACGATGTTGTTGTGCGGGCGCACGCCCAGGGCGTTGAGGCGCTTGACCATCCAGTCGGGCGACGGGCCGACCTTCACGTTGCGCACGATGCGGGCAACGTAGCGGTCGCACAGGCCCTCGTCGGCAATCTCAACGGAAAGCTCGTCGTCGGTCGCGCGGCCGGTCTCGACCTTGATGGCAGGCAGCTCAACGTGGAAATCGCGATCGAAGATGGCGCCGGTCTCGCGGGCCATGCCGATCATGGACAGGCAGTCGGGGCGGTTGGGCGTGATCTCGCAGTCGAGCACGGTGTCGCTCGAGCCCACGTACTCGGCAAACGGCATGCCGCAGGGCGTGTCTTCGGGCAGGATCATGATACCGGAGTGGTCGCCGCCCAGGCCGAGCTCGCGCGCGGAGCAGTTCATGCCCATGGACACGACGCCGCGGAGCTTGCTCTTCTTGATCTTGACGTCACCGGGCAGCACGGCGCCGATCATGGCCGTGACGATGTGGTCGCCGGCCTCGAAGTTCTGTGCGCCGCAGACGATCTGCAGCGGAGCGGGATTGCCGTCGGCGTCGAGGTTCTTGTCGCCCACGTCAACCGAGCACACATACATGTGGTCGCTATCGGGATGCGGGGCCTTGGTGAGCACCTTGGCGGTCACCACACGGTCGAAGGACTCGCCCACAGTGTCGATCGCCTCGACCTCGGTGCCGGTACGGATATATTCGTCCGAAAGGGTCTTGGGATCCTCCGGAATATCGATCATGGTCTTGAGCCAGTCGTAAGAAACGCGCATCTAGCTCTCCTTTCATATCGGAAGTCTGCAGAGCTGCAGACGGAAAACTTCAACTAAGAAGCAAGCGTTCTAGAACTGGTTAAGGAAGCGCATATCACCAGTCATGAGCGTGCGCAGGTCGGGCAGGTCGTAGCGCAGGGCCGCGACGCGCTCGGCGCCAATGCCAAAGGCGAAGCCGGTGTACTTCTCGGGGTCGATGCCGCAATTGATGAGGACGTTGGGGTCGACCATGCCGCAGCCCAGGATCTCGATCCAGCCGCTGTGCTTGCAGAAGTTGCAGCCCTTGCCGCCGCACACGTGGCAGCTCACGTCAACCTCGCAGCTGGGCTCGGTGAAGGGGAAGAAGTGCGGGCGGTAACGCGTCTTGCGGTCCTCGCCAAACATGCACTTAACAAAGTAGTCGAGCGTGCCCTTCAGGTCGCCAAAGGTGATGCCCTCGTCGACGACCAGGCCCTCAATCTGGTTGAACTGCGGCAGGTGGCAGGCGTCGGCCGTGTCGGGACGGTAGACGGTGCCCGGGCAGATCATGTAGATGGGCGGCTTCTGCGACTCCATGGTGTGGATCTGCACGCCCGAGGTCTGGGTGCGCAGCAGCACATCGGACTCGCCGTGGGCGTGAGCCTCGGGGTGCGCGACGCTGCCGGGGTTGTTGTCAACCACGTAGAACGTGTCGCGGGCCGAACGGCTCGGATGATCCATGGGCGCGTTGAGCGCGGTGAAGTTATAGTAGGAGGTATCGACCATGGGGCCGGACTCGACGGTGTAGCCGATGCCGCAGAAGATGTCCTCGGCCTCCTCGATGATCTGCTTGATCAGGTGCTGGTGGCCGATCTGCGGACGGATGCCCGGCAGCGTGATGTCGACAGCCTCGTGCTCGAGCGCATGCTTGAGGGCGGCGGCCTTCATCTCGGTGGTGCGCTCGTCGAGCATGCCCTCGATCAACTGGCGCATCTCGTTGGCGCGCTTGCCCATGATGGGGCGATCCTCAGGGGCGAGCTTGCCCATCATGCGCATCAGGCCGGTAATACGACCCTTGCGGCCGAGCAGCTCAACGCGCGCGGCCTCGAGCTTGGCGGCGTCGTCGGCGCCAGCGACGAGCTCCTTGGCCTCTTCCTCGAGTTTGACCAGATCATCAATCAGACTCATGTCTTCCCTTTCGTCTCTCGCGTATCCGCGCTCCGGGATGGCTGACGCCGCCCGATGCTGCGGATGCGCGGCCCGGTTCGGTAACAAAAAACCGTCCTCGGGCATGTGCATTGCCCAAGGACGGTTGAATTCCGCGGTACCACCTTGTTTGACCCGGCGGATGTCTGGCCCGCCGTGCCCACTCTGTGCCCCTTGTCGCGAGGCTCACGGCTTCCCTACTGGGGCTTCGCCGCCGCTGGCCGCGCGCCCGTTGAGGTCGCTGCTCGGGAGTGAACGCTTGGCCCTTGCCACCGCAGGAAGGCTTGCAGCCCATGACCTTCCCTCTCTTGCCGGCGACGCGGCGGGCAAAACCCTCTCCGTCAACGCATTGGGCTATAGGATACCACATTGTGTGAGCGCATCGCCGCGTTCCGTTTTGTTCGCGCTGGGTACAAGGCAGGTAGCTGTGCAAACTGGCCCTGCACCCGCCTGCGGCGCTCGGCCTGCGAGATCAAGGATATGGTATGGGAAAGAAAATCGATAAGAAGGCCAAGGCCGCCGTAGCAAAGGCCGCCAAGGGCATGAAGGCCGAGAGGGTAGATAAGGCCGTCAAAAAGTTCCGCAAGCTCGAGGGCAAGCTGTGGACCCGCGAGTATCTGCTCAAGATTGCCGAGTTCGATGGCGCGACAATTGCCCCCGTCAACGGCGCCGCCGCCCGCGCCGACGCCATGGGCACCCTTGCCGGCGAACATCACAAGCTCCTGACCAGCGAAAAGTCCGTTGAGCTCGTGCGCTCGCTGGCGCGCGAGACGGTTGCGGGCGGTCGTATCGACGACCCGCAGCTGCTCGACGAGATTCGCGTGCTCGGCCGCGACCAGCGCGAGGCCAGCGCCATCCCCACCGAGGAGGCCGAGGCCTGGACCAGGCTCACCTGCGAGGCCGACGCCGTGTGGCACAAGGCCAAGGCAGCCAACGACTGGGCTAGCTTTGAACCCTATGTGGATAGAATCGTCGGACAGCTTAAGCATCAGGCCGAGCTCATGGACCCCAAGCGCGATCCATACGACGTGTGGCTCGACCAGTACGAGCGCGGCCTTTCCGCCAAGAGCTTTGACGCGTTTTGCGACGAGGTCAAGGCCACGGTCGTGCCGCTCGTGCACGCTATCGGCGAGCGCGGCCAGCAGCCGGCGGCCGATTTTTTGCATGCCCATGTGCCCGAAGCCGCGCAGCGCGCGATAAGCTTTGACCTGATGAAGCTCGTCGGCCTGGATCTGAACGACACCACGCTCGCCTTTACCGAGCATCCGTTTAGCGAGGGCTTCTCGGTGGGCGACGCGCGCATCGCCACGCACATCTACGAGGACGATTGCATCTCCAACGTCTACAGCATCATCCACGAGGCCGGTCACGCCATGTACGAGTTGGGCGTGAACCCCGCCTATGCGCGCACGTGCCTGGAGGGCGGTACCTCCATGGGCATCCACGAGAGCCAGAGCCGCTTCTTCGAGAACACTGTGGGTCGCAGCCGCGCCTTTATGGATCCGCTGCTCGAGGTGCTGCGTCGTCATGCGCCCGAGGTCTACGGCGCTGTTGACGAGGACACGCTCTACCGTGCCGTGAACATCGCGCAGCCGTCGTTGATCCGCACCGAGGCCGACGAGCTCACCTATCCGCTGCACGTTATGGTGCGCTACGAGATTGAGCACATGCTGTTTGCCGGCGAGGCCACGGCCAAGGACATCCCCGCGCTTTGGAACCGCTTTATGAACGAGTACCTGGGCATTCCCGTTCCCGACGACACGCGCGGCTGCCTGCAGGATACGCACTGGAGCGGTGGCTCGTTTGGCTACTTCCCCACGTATGCGCTGGGCAGCGCCTACGACGCCATGTTCGTGCCGGCCATGTGCCGCGACGGCGTCGACCTTACCGGTGCCTGCTCGAGCGGCGATCTGGCGCCCGTCCGCGCCTGGCTGGGCGAGCACATTTGGCAGTGGGGCCGCGCCAAAGACGCGCCGGAGCTTATTTCGGGCGCCTGCGGTATGGCCTTTGACGCCCGTTACTACTGCAGCTACCTGCAGGACAAGTTCACCACGCTCTACGAGCTGTAAGAATTAGCCGACACACCAACACAAGGGGGCGCCGCAGGATCAATCCTGCGGCGCCCCCTTGTGCACCTAGTCATTGGGTAGTCGTTGGGTGTTCTTAAACGACTAGTCATTAAAGAACGCCCAACAACTAGGTTGACGCCGATGTTTTTGCAGCGTCGAGCCGTTACGCGGTTTGGTAAAACCGCGTAACTATAAAGCCTCGAGAGCAGCGGCGATGCGCTTCATGGCGGCATCGGCGGATGCTTGGTCGGGGGCTTCGGCCAGCACGCGGATCACCGACTCGGTTCCACTCTTGCGCACGAGCACGCGACCCTCGCCCGCCAGCGCGGCCTCGGCCTCGGCGATCGCGTTCTGCACGCCCATGTTCTCGAGCGCGGCGCCCTTGTCCGCCACGCGCATGGCCACCTGCGCCTGCGGCAGCAGCCTGCACGGAACCGTGAGCTGCGAAAGCGTCTCGCGCTCGGCACGAATCACTTCCATCACGCGCAGCGAGGTCATAATGCCGTCGCCCGTGCGCTCGATATCGCCAAAGATCGTATGGCCCGTCTGCTCGCCACCCAGGCTGTAGCCGCCCTCGCGCATCTTGGCATACACGTGACGGTCGCCAACACCGCTGGTCACGGCACTTAGGCCGGCAAGCTCCAACGACTTAATCAGGCCAAAGTTGCTGGCGATCGTCGGCACCACGGTACCGCCCGAAAGGCGACCGTGCTTGTTCAGATACACGCCGCACACATACAGGATCTGGTCGCCGTCGACCACGCGACCGCGCTCATCAACGGCTAGGCAGCGGTCGGCATCGCCGTCATAGGCAAAGCCCACGTCTAGGCCCTGCTCCACCACGTGGCGCTGCAGGCGCTCTATATGCGTGGAACCGCAGTCGACGTTGATGTTAAAGCCGTCGGGCGCGGCATTGATTACGCGCACGTCGGCACCGAGCGCGTCAAACACCGGCTTGGCCACCGAGGACGCCGAGCCGTTGGCGCAGTCGATACCGATCTTGACGCCCTGCAGCGAAAAGTTCGCGCTGGCGATGAGCGAAGCAATATAGCGGTTGCGGCCCTGCATGTAGTCCACCGTGGCGCCGATATGGTTGCCCGTGGCCAGCGGCACCTCGCTCTTGCCATCGATGTAGTCCTCGATGAGCTCCAGTACGTCCTCGTCCATCTTAAAACCGTCGCTATTGACGAGCTTAATGCCGTTATCGCAAAACGGGTTGTGGCTCGCACTGATCATGATGCCGCAATCGAAGCAGCCCTCCACGGTCTGATGTGCCACACCCGGCGTGGGGATCACGTGCAGCATATAGGCGTCCGCGCCGCTCGCGACCAGGCCACTCACCAGCGCCGCCTCGAACATATAGCTCGAGCGACGTGTGTCCTTGCCCACGATGACGCGCGCCTTAGCACTGCGGTTGGCACCGTAATACCAGCCCACAAAACGGCCAATCTTATAAGCGTGCTCCACCGTCAGCCCAACGTTGGCCTCACCGCGAAAACCGTCGGTGCCAAAGTACTTCATGCGCTCTCCTTACAAAATAGGGGCGAACAGATTGCCTGTCCGCCCCAAAATGGTACTCGATTATCTGCGCTACCAGAAAAACCCTACGCCGACGCGCTGTCGCGAGCCGCCTGACATGTAGGAGTCTGACGCAGCGTAAGCGGCTTGTCCCCCGCCTCGGCCGACGTGGTCAGCGTATACGTAATCGTCGTCGTCTCGCCAGCATGCAGGTCAACGGTGCCCGAATAGAAGGGGATTCCATGCCACGTAGCGGCGCCAAGACCAAACTGGGCGCCCTCAACCGTAAGGTCACTGATGTTGCCGCCCGTCGGGGCAAACAGTGCGACATTCAGGCGTTCGTCGTCACGCGCGGCATCGGGTGCGCTCGCCGCAACGTAGTCGGGCAGCTTGCCAGCCTCCTCCTGCGTCATGATGTTCGTCAGGGTAACGGTGATGCGATAGGAGCACGTGCCGTCGCCGTTCTTCACGCCCTGGCCAATCTGCGTGTCGGCGTTCAGATACCAGTCGAGCTTGGAGAAGCTCAGGTTGTTAAAGTAAACGCCGGCAACGGGATTAGCACTCGGATCATCCGGATCGGGCAGCGAGGCGTCAATGCCCATCTCTTTGATGGCATTCTGCTCATCATCGTTTCTCATCCAAGCAATCAGACGGCCCTCTTCGGCACCGCGCTCGAATGCACCGACAAGCTTTGTAACGTCGACGTCGCCGATGCCACCGAGAATCTTGTCGAAGGCAGCGCTGGCGACGGATGCAAAGATGCCGTCCGACTCCTCGACCGGATAGTTCCAGTACACATCGTGCATGAGGACCTTTGCTGCGTTGGTGCCGTCGACAACCGTTCCGTCGGGCAGCGACACGTTACCGACCAGGCCCAGCAAATACTGCAGGAACACCGGGTCGATACCCACGACGCCGTCAACGTCCTGGCCATATTGAGATTTCCACAGAGCTGCGACACGCTGCGAGTTGCGGGGCCAATCAGGCGAATAGGTATTGCCCGAGTTGTACAGGTTACTGTGATTGCCGAACAGCGCCTCATCCTCTTCGTCGACGCTCTCGACCGCCTCATCCTCGCTGAGTCCAATACGGGGAACAAACTCGCCAATCGACATCTGGCCGTCGGTAACCGAAATCAGGCCCTGCGAACCGCCAAAGCCGCCGCAAGCACGGATCTCGACGTTGTTCATGGCGTACACAAGGTAGTTGCGCGTCTGGCCGTTGGCGCCGAGCATCTGGGGGAGGACGGGGGCGACCTTTTCTGCCGCGTCAACTGCGCCGTTGAGGGTGGCAAAGCCGTCCTTGGCCTTATCGACCAGCTCGGTCACCTGAGGAATATGAGTATCGCCAATACCCTGGATCTTCTCGTTGGCGCTCTTGAACACCTTGGAGCTATCGGAAAGCGAATCGGCAACGGCCTGCAGCGCGGACACGTTAATCATGCCGTCCTGGAACAGCTTGCCGGGCGTGGCCTGCGAAAGGTTGTCGGCCATAGGAACCAGCGCATTGCTCGAGACATCGGACAGGGCATCAATCATGGTACGGGCCGCATTGATGTCGCTGCCATACACCGGGATAAACGAAGCCGCCGTCCACAGCGGGCTCGAGGTCTCCGCCTTCATGCTGTCGCAGAGCTCGTCGATCTTTTTCGCATCGTCGGGCAGCGTCGAAAAATCGCCCGACGTGACCTTGTCCTTAAGGCCGTCGACGATCTCAACGGCTTCCTTCGCTTCGCTCTTTACGGTCTTTGCCGAGTTAAGCAGCATAAAGCCGCTTGCACCAAGCGCAACGAGGAGCACCGCGACAACAGCGGCGACAATGGCACCAGCGTGACGCTTCTTGCGCTCGCCCTCGCGATGGCGATGACGGACCAGACCGTCAAAGGTCGAACTCGACGAAGCGTCGCCACCGTAGTTCAAGCCAAAATCGTAATAATCTTCCTTGGAACCCGAGCCCGCAAACTCGGCACCGCTATCATCCAGGCGGGCGAACGTGCCAGTCTCGGAGGCGCCGGTGTAAATCGTGCCAAGGTTACCCGTAAGCCCCGCGCCACCGGCAGAGGGAGTATTGTTGGCGGCCTTGCCGGCATTAACGTCATCGGCGGCATTCGCGGCGTTGGCAGCACCTGCGTTGTTAGCGGGTACCGAAGGAGCCCCGCTCGGCTGCGGCGTGGAGGTTGCACCGCCCGCAAAGACATTCCCTCTTGCATGGCCGGTCTTTTTTGCCTTTTGAGACTGCTCGTACAGAGCGGTAAACATCGCCGTCTCGCCCGGGGACACGCGCTTACCGGAACCGCCCTGTCCAGCGCCACCCGGAGTGCCGGCCTTACCAGCCCCGTTCGGACGCGGCGGAACTGCAGGACGACCGCTATCGCTGCCCTTAAAGTGATTACCAGCCATAAAGAAATCCTCGCAATTGAGTCGCAATGAAAAAGTCCATATCGTTACTAGTTTATGGCATTTTGAGCATCGACAGCTAAACTCCAGACACGGACATCAATTGGCGAAAATGTGGCACAACACCTTTTCTGTCCTGGCGGCGGCGCCAGCTACACCGTAAGGAACATCATCACGATGATCATGGCAAAGCCGATAAGGTCGGTCGGCAAAAACACCGTGCCCAGCATAACGGCGCTGGTGATGGTCGCCGAAACCGGCTCCACAGTTCCGATGAGGCTCGCACGCACCGAGCCGATATTCTTAACGCCCTGCATATAGAGCATATAAGCAAAAAACGAGCCTATAACCACGAACACCGCGAGCGCCTCGACGCCGGCAGCGTCGAGCGCCGGCATATGCGCCCAGGGCTGTACGAAGACACACGAGACCACGCCCGCCGTGAGCATTGCCGAGCCCGTGACGATGGGGCTGCCGTATTCGGGCAGAATCTTGGCGGGAATCACCACCATGCATGTAGCGCTGACCGCACACATGAGACCCGCAACCAGGCCGAGCGGCGAGATAGTCAGGCTGGTGGGGTCGCCACCGGTGGCGATTAAAAAGGTGCCAGCCAGAGCCAGGCCAATGCCGATGACTTCGCGGGTACGCGGCATGCGGCGATCGGTCACGCAGGTGTAGCCCATGATGATAACGAGCTGCAGGCACTGGAGCACCGTCGCGGTTCCGGCGTTCGTCAGGCGCACGGCCGAAAGATAGCAAAACTGGTTGAACAGCAAGCCGAAGGCGGTAAAGAGCAGCAGCTGCTTGCGATCGGAGGGTGTGGTCCAGAGCTTAATCAGGCGCTCGCGGTCGCGCGTAACAACCACGGCCATAAAGAGTAGACCGGCGAGAATCTGACGCACGCTCATAAGCCACAGGGTGTCGACGTGGTAGGTATCGAACAGAAAGCTCGCGCTGGTGCCCGAGAAGCCCCAAAACGAACCGCCCACCAGCGTAGCCAAAACGCCCGTGATCATCTTGCGCGTCGAAGCGCTGTTCAGGCGCTCGCGCCAGGCTCGGCGGGTGCTACGGCTGAGCTCGTCGGTGCCCTCGGGCACATCAAGGTTCGAAATATCGGTCATCAGCACCAAAGCCCCTGCGCCTTCGACCTGCTCGACACACTCTTTGCTCATTCCACTCCCCCGAAACAGCTTGGAAACAATTCGGCTTACCTTACCACGGCGAAGGCACCAGCTAGAGGCTTGTCCGCTTATCGGTAGGACAATTCCGCGGGCGTCTTTCCATAGCTCGATACTGCAATGGCCTTGCATTATGCGACAGCCAAATCGCGGCAGCAGGCTCTTGTGAAATGGATATGACAAAGCCCCCGAATTCCACAATGTAAGCGATTATTAAAAATGTTCTTGCCACCGAGTTCAGACTCCGTTATATTATCCCTTGCGCGCTTGCGCACCCTTGATCGGGCGTTTAGCTCAGGGGGAGAGCGCTTCCCTGACACGGAAGAGGTCAGAAGTTCAAATCTTCTAACGCCCACCAAATGTTCACAGCTCAGAGGCTATGTCATCTGGGCTGTTTTGTTTTATGTCGTCAAATCCGCTGGCAGTTCCATCCGTCATCGCAACGTAACATCAATTCACCCGACAAATGGCAGCCAAACAAATTCAATACCCCAACATCAACAATAACTTTGATATCCATCGCGAATATAAATTCGCTTGATGTGCACGAGCGACAGGTGGCGCTCCTTTTTGAGTTTTGGCAACTGGCCGTGGCTATTTTGCCATCGCACACCCCCAAATGCTCATCCGCCGATGTCTAAACCGCAATCCGTCAAGCTTTTGGCAAGGTTGCCGCCCAGCTGGCCAAAAGCCGACCATCTACTTGCCAATTAATCCAGGGCGTAACCAATCAGTCCACACCGCAACTTCTTCTCAGCAAAACGCCGCGATGCCTGCGCCCTGCGGTATCCTTGAGCCACTTGCACCTGCAGCACCAAGGAGCCGCCATGCGCACCGAGCTCGATGTTCCCTTTTCGCACAAAGAAGAAGCCAAGGCGCTGGGCGCCAAATGGGACCGAACCAAGAAGATCTGGTATGTGCCCAGCGGCGTCAACCCCGAACCCTTTGCCGAGTGGCTGCCCGGTGTTGACCGATCCGACCTCTCGGCGCCGTATATATATCTAGTACTGGGCAAGCGCGAGTGCTGGAAGTGTCACAAAGAGACCTCGGTCGCGGCCTTCGGCATTCCCTATCGAACCGATAACGACGAGAGCATCGCCATCGCGCACGCGCCCAACGAAGCCGGGCACATTGCCATCGACACGGCCAACGCCAACGCACTCGCCATCGTGCCCGCTCTTGGCTGCGCACCGGGCGAGATCCGCGACTACCTTCATAAGCGCTGCGGCTACAAGCCCGTGGGCGCGCGAGCCTCCAAAGCCCCGTCGCTCGGCAACACGTGCACCAATTGCGACGCGCTGCAAGGCAGCCGCTATCTGTTCGAGGAGCCCTCATCCCCGTTTGCCCTCACTGCCATCAACAAGCTGCCGGCACTGGAGTTTGTGCGCGTCGAAGTTGCCGGCGTCTTTGGCGTTCCGGCCACGCATACCAATTATGACCAGGCACTCTTTACCTGGGCACGTGACCATCACGCCGAGTTCCACAAGCAACTCGGTGAGGGGGTTTATTTGTAGAGATGACATCGAGGCATTGAGGAGCAGGAACTCGATCGTTAAACAATCCCAAAACGCTACAGCCCCAGAATGTGCTCCAGGTAGCCCTTGTTGAACCAGAACGATTGCTTCGTCATCCAGCGCCCGTCGGGCAGTTCGTAAGCATTCCTTGCGATGTCACCGACCTCTGTTCCATCGGCAAACTTGTAAGCCGCTTTTGACGTATGTGGACGAACGTGAACAATTGGGTTGTCCGCCATACCGGGCAGATTGTTAGTCACTTTGAGCTTTCCGCTCGCATCCCGATATGGATTGAGCTCAATGCCCTCACGTATTACCTTTCGCGTCTCATCCCAACAAGCTTTCGCAGGGCCTTCGATTTCGTTTTCTCCCATCGCCCAGAACAAACAACGGTCGAGACGCAGCACGCCATCGTGGTCCTCGCGAAACACAACGAAGAAGAAACGATTGGTCTCAAGACACACATGAAAAGGCGACGTTTCCCAGTCTTCCTCGATCAAACGCTTGAACTCAAACGGTGGGAACGACATAGCCTGTTCGATGTGCCCCCTGTTATTAACTCGAACGGTTCGGACGGATATGCCTGCCTTGACGAATTCCTCGGCAGCATTGTTTTTGATTCCGAGCATACGATAGACGAGCGTTGTCCACTGCGCCTTATTGCCCGTGTACTCCAACCCGTATTGCTCCGCAATCTGGCGATCAGTTTCGCCATAGTGTTGCTCGATAAGTCCAGTTACGTAACTTTCGAAATCGATAGACTTGCCATCGTCCTGAACAATGCTCTCCCCGACTCGCGGAGCACCGAGGACATAAGTGTGGAGCACATAGTCCATATACGAGCGCTTGAGGGAAAAGGCGCGACGCTTTGCGCGATGGTGCTCAATCTCACCCGTATCGGTATTGAAGTATTCATAATACTGGTCCGCCCACATCGTGGCCTCAGTTGCGCCCTTCGTGCAAGCACCCAGATAAGTTGTCATGCCTTCTGAAAGCTCGTCCGCACGGCCATCCTGAATATAAGAAATGATCTTCTCGTAGTCGGCGCGAATGATCTTCATGTCTTCTTCGGGAAGACGCACCATGACCGCACGCTCAATGCGCTGGTCGTATTTATCGATGGAACGATCTCGGCCGTAGTAAATCAGCAGGATATTGCTGAGCTTGGTCTTGAGATGCGAGCTGTCGTAGTCGAGCGAAACGGGACGGTCGTAGGGAATCATCGTCAAGACAAGACGTTCACCGGCAGATTTACGACCGTCTTTAAGTACGTCAAAACACGTTGCCTTGAGCTCGACACCCGCCTCGGGAAAGTCCGGCCGGTCGTCGCTGTTGGCCTTGTAGCCAAAGTAACGCTCCTCGATTAGGGTCCCCATGCCGCCCTTGTACTTTTTGGAACCAAAGTCCTTGGGCGCGCTCTCCCCCTCCGGCGCAATGCCAAGCTCAAGAATATCGCGAAACGTCATCCCGTCGAGATTGGCAGCATAGCGCTCGATGCTTGAGGGGTCAGAAAAATCAGTATCGTCAAGCATGCGCTTGAAATCGAGGCGCTTCTTAGACACGGGATACCTCCGAAACTCGCAACTAACCTCATGGTAGTTCAGAGCAACTACTAACGCCCAGAAAATTGAGGTCTTGATTGTCCCCTCGATCGGTTATTGTTGTGACCACCATAACCGGACACAGCAGCGATTGGAGAAACGTGTCTGAGATTAATATTGCCGAGCTTTTTGCGGGCGTCGGTGGATTTCGTTTGGGTCTCGAAGGCTATGCCGACCCTCGCCATCCCGAGTTTTATATGAAGCCCGCCGGCCCCTTCCGCACCATTTGGGCCAATCAGTGGGAGCCGCCCGGAACCAAGGCGCGTCAGTTCGCGGCCCGTTGCTACATGGATCGCTTCGGCAATGATTCCGTCGTCAACGAAGACATCAATAAGGTCCTGGAGCAGGCCGAGGCGAAAGAAATCGAAATCCCCGATGTCCAAATGGTTGTTGGCGGTTTCCCCTGCCAAGACTACTCTGTCGCGCGTCCGCTCAATCAGGCACACGGCATCGAGGGCAAGAGGGGCGTCCTTTGGTGGGACATCTATCACTTCCTCGAAATGAAGAAGCCCAAGTTCGGTCTCTTCGAAAACGTCGACCGCCTGCTCAAGTCGCCCGCGTCTCAACGCGGTCGCGACTTCGCCATCATTCTAAGCTGTCTTGCCGACCTCGACTACACGGTCGAATGGCGCGTGGTCAACTCTGCCGAATACGGTTTCCCCCAGCGTCGCAAGCGTGTTTATATCTTCTGCGAAAAGGACGCTGGCAAGGTTGATCTCGTTAATCGCATGCACAACGGCGTCATGGCTAAAGCCTTCCCCGCCATCTATCCCGACGAGATGTCCGAGCTCGACGTTTTGCCCGACCCCTACGAGAACTCAACTCGTTTTGGCGTCGGCCAAAAGACCTCTCAATTCAAGAATGCTGGCGTCATGCAGGGCTGTCATGTTCTGACCTGCGACTTTGCCGAGGACTATCACGGTGAGCGCCACGTGCTTGGCGACGTGCTTGTCGACGAGGCTGATGTCCCGGAGCAGTTCTACATCTCTGACGAAAAGCTTCCCGACTGGCGCTACCTTAAGGGCAGCAAGCGCGAAGAGCGCACTAACAAAAAGACAGGCTTTACGTACACGTATTCCGAGGGAGCCATGAGCTTCCCGGATGCCACCGACAAGCCGAGCCGCACCATCCTCACAGGAGAAGGCGGCACGGGAGCGAGCCGCTTCAAGCACGTCATCGAATGTCCCGATGGCCGTTTCCGCCGTCTTGTTCCCGACGAGCTCGATCAGCTTCAGGGATTCCCGAAAGGTTGGACCGATACGGGCATGACCGACGGCCATCGGGCCTTCTGCATGGGCAACGCACTCGTCACCGGCGTGCCCCATCGCATTGGCGAAGCTATGGTCGAAGTGTACGGCCTCTAAGGCAAGCAATCCGGAGCCGGCAGTTCACGCTGTCGACTCCGTTTTTCCACCCCACTTCCCCGTATACTGATGTAGCACGTGTTTCATCCGGGCTTGTTGGGCCGGGTCGTTCATGGGAGGTTCTTGTGG
The DNA here is from genome assembly GCA_902496945.1 of uncultured Collinsella sp. Taxonomy (GTDB): domain Bacteria; phylum Actinomycetota; class Coriobacteriia; order Coriobacteriales; family Coriobacteriaceae; genus Collinsella. Next base: position 16,076 of record CABVDE010000005.1, on the reverse strand, counting down.
CTGTTTCGAATCCGCCCAAGGGAAGCGTTTCTTCTTCGTCCATCAAGCCGGTTACGCGCAAGGCCGTGCGTTGCCAGCGCGAGGTCGCTTGGCTTGTCACGCAGGCGGCGGGCAGGCTTGTGGCGACCACTCAGGACGTCAATGCGCCTACGCCGAGCTTTGTGTTAGCGGCGGCGCTGGATTTTGTGCGCCAATTGGAGCTTGCCGCACAGGATGCCAGCGGCCACCTCGACTACCAGAATGTTATGGCGCCCGACCTGCAAACGTTCTGCCACATGGCCAAGTTGCCCGCCGCGCCCAATGCGCTTTCGGACGCAGGCTACATGTTTACGCTTTCGGGCGCGGACCTTATCCGCGACATCTATACATACTGCAGCGAGCTCGCCGAGCGCCATGTCTTTGACGCGGCTGAAGTCAAACCGGGATATGTCATCAAGCTGGTTCTTAGGCTGTTCTTGATGGACGGGTTCGCGGCCATGCCGGCGTAAGCCGAGTCTTTAGCATCACCGTCAACTGGGCAACAACCGCTTAACCTTAGTGGGCGCCAATCGAGGGTCGATTATTGGGTCGCCTCGTCCGCTAACGCATTTATTCCACGCGCTCCAACAGTCGATACTTGCGGTTGCGGCTCGTCGCCGGCGCCGTGGGCTCAAGCTCGCCTTGAGCAATGAGCGCGTTGACGCGCGACCTAACCTGGGAAATTGTGAGCCCCGTGCGCTCTGCCAGCTCACGCGTCCCCAGCTCGCCGTAATGTTTGAGTGCCGTCACAATTAAGCCCCCGCCACGATCGACCGGCTCGATCTTTGAACGGTAAAGTACGACCTTGAACCGATCGAACCCCGGGCAGAACAGGGGCTCGGCCAGACCATGCGCGCGCATGGCATCGATCATCATCGGGATGCCCGAGCCATTGCCCTCAGCCGGCGAACCTGCGCCATCCGGCAGCGGGACAATCGACATGAGCTTCACAAGCGTCGCATTGCGACATCGGGAGTTGCCGTCAAACAGGTTCTCGCGAGTCTTTCCTCCGTATAGGCCGCCGGGGTTCGTCACCTCGATACGGTCATCAAAAACGTCAACAGCGATCGATTGCCCACAGAACCGATCTCCGTATTCTCGGTGGATTACGGCGTTGGCGATTGCCTCGCGTAGGACTTCCTCGGGAATCTCCAGCGAGTCGACACGCGAGACGCCTTGGATCGTCGAGGTTCGCCGCAAATTCTTGGCGATTGCCGCGACGGCATCCGAGATCATTTCGCCCAACGTTCCCTCGCAGATCGTACGGTCCATGAACCTCAACGACCCCGCCGCGCCCTTCTGCGTTCCGGCATAGACCGCCACATCGATAAAGAGCTTGGGATAGAACTGCTGAGGATAGGCACCCGCAGCCAGGAGTCCGGCCTTAGTAACTTTGCCCTGGGAGTCGAGGAAATTCAGGCGCTCCAGCTTCGTTTTCTTGTCCGGCGCGCCGCGCATTGCCCGAGGTGTCAGCGAGAAAGCACGCTCTATCGTGCGATCGACCAGTGCCTCGTCAAGATCGCCTGCAACCGCGCCGGGCACTGCATCGCGATCGCTAGGACTCGTCCGCTCGTATGACGACAGTGCCAAAACCTCGGTCGATGAAAGTGGCACGTCTTTGTCATCAATGCGCTTGTAGCTGCCGCCCTGGGCGCCGCGTTCTATTACATAGCAGGGCTTGCTCGACGGGTCGAGCTCCTCAATCGTGATAACGAGAACCACGGTGCCCCGAAGCTCCACGCGCTCAATAGTGTATTTGGGCGGATTGGCCAGTTTTCCGCGACCGCCGGCATCACCCATGCCTGCGACAAATTGGTTGAGCACCTTCTCGGTCTCAAAGTCCTCAACCGGGACAAAGCCCGCGCGCTCGCTCACGCCGAGCACGATAATTCCGCCGGCGGTATTCGCGAATGCGCTAACCGTTTCCCATACGTCGCGAGAAAGCGTCGTGGCGCTCTCCTTGACCTCGACGCTAAGATCGTCCGAGCCCATGCGCCTTAAAGACTCGAGCAGACCGATCAGTTCGTTCTCGTTCATCTGCACGTCCTTTCGCTCGGTCCGGCGGAGAATGCCGCGAATAGATTTCCTTCGTCTCTCAGTTATCTCTCGTAATTATCTCTTGTCTCTCTGTTATCTCTCGTATTAGAGATGAGTGAAAGATGAGAGATAAGATATCTACCATCTGTTTCATTTAAACATGTTTTTGCTGGTAGAACAATCAGTATTGAGACAATACCGTGATTTCTTGTCTCTTTGCTGCTCAGTTATCTCTCATATTCATCTCTCGTCTTTCTGTTATCTCTCGTATTAGTGACGAATGAGAGATGAGAGATGTGCGGGCGGCGGATGAGCGTGGATTTTGGACGGTCGGGAAATGAGGGCGGATATTTGGACGGCTTTTGGGCGTTTTGAGGCTGATTCCGTCCGAAAATCCGCGCTCGTGTGTCCGAATATCCACGCTCGCGCGGCGGTCACGCAGGGCCTTTGTCCAATCCGACGGCATCGTCTCCAGTTCGCCGCAGAGCCGCGGCCCCATATGGGTATACTCTCGAGGATTCGACTCGATTCGCCCCCGCTGGGGCGTCAAAGGAGACTGCATATGCCCACCACCTCAACCGACCCGCGCGCCGCTGCCGCCGCGCTGCTGGTGCCTGGCACCACCTGTCACGGCTTTGCCGTCGAGCGCTGCGAGACCGTGCCCGAGCTCGACTCGGACGCCTACGTGCTGCGCCACACCGCCTCGGGCGCTCGCCTGCTGTACCTGGCGTGCGACGACGAAAACAAGGCTTTTGCCATTGGCTTTAAGACGCCGCCGGCCGATTCCACCGGCGTGTTCCATATCCTCGAGCACTCGGTGCTGTGCGGATCGGCCAAGTTTCCCGTCAAGGAGCCGTTCGTGGACCTGATCAAGAGCTCCATGCAGACGTTCCTCAACGCCATGACCTACCCCGACAAGACCATCTACCCCGTCGCCACCACCAACGAGCAAGATCTGTACAACCTGATGGACGTGTACCTGGACGCGGTGTTCAACCCGGCCATCTACACCAAGCCCACCATTTTTGAGCAGGAGGGCTGGCACTACGAGCTGGACCTGCCGGAGAGCAACGAGGGCGAGGGCAACGGCAGTTCCGCAAGCCTGCGCGAGGGAACCCTACGCTATAACGGCGTGGTGTTCAACGAGATGAAGGGCGCGTTGTCCGACCCCATGAGCGTGCTGGACGACGCCGTCAACGCCGCGCTCTATCCCGACACCGCCTATGCGCACGAGAGCGGCGGCGACCCGCGCGCGATTCCTGCGCTCACCTACGAGCAGTTCCTGGACACGCACGCGCGCCACTACAATCCTTCCAACTCCTACATCACGCTCTACGGTGACCTGGACGTGGACCGTGCACTGGCCTTTTTGGACGAGCGCTATCTGTCGCAGCCGAGTGCCGCGAGTCGCCGCATGGACGCAGCCGTCGCCGCCGGCGAGGACCCGTCCACGCTGGCGCCCAATCCGCTGGTCGTGCAGGCGCCCGTGACCTGCGAGTACAAGCGCGTCGAGATGGCCACCACGCCCGAGAACGCCCTGGTGGGCCTGGGTCTTGTGCTGGGCAGCGCGCTCGACCGCAAGCGCACGATCGCGGCGGACATCCTGTTCGAGGCACTGCTGGGTTCCAACGAGGCGCCGGTTAAGAAGGCCATTCTTGCCGCCGGCCTGGGCGGCAACGTGGTGAGCTACACCGCGGCCGAGAGCCTGCAGCCCTACGAGCTCATCATGCTGCAAAACGCGCAGCCCGGCGTGGCGCGCGAGCTGCGCCGCGTGTTCCAGGACGCCTGCCGCGACCTGTGCGAGCACGGCGTTCCGCGCGAGCGCCTAGAGGCCATCATCAGCAGCAACGAATACGACCTGCGCCAGCGCGACTACGGTATCGCCGACGGCGTGGCCATTGCGTGCGACGCGCTGAGTACCTGGCTCTACGATGACGACGCCGCGACGCTGGCGCTCAAATACGGCCCGGTGTACGAGGAGCTGCGCGGCGAGCTGGACGGCAGCTATTTTGAGGACCTGCTGCGCGAGCTCGTGCTGGAAAACGACCACATGGCGCTGGTCGAGCTGGTGCCGGTGGATGCCGCCGAGGGTGCGGAGAGTGCCGAGGCTGCCGAGCTGGCAGCCAAGCGCGATGCCATGACCGATGCCGAGCTGACCGATGTGGTCGAGCGCACGGCTGCGCTGCGCGCCGCGCAGGAGGCGGATGACGCGCCCGAGGCCAAAGCCACGCTGCCACGCCTGCGCGTGTCCGACATTGGCGAGGCACGCCCCGAGCCGCCGCTCGTTGTGGACACGACCGCGCCCATCCCCTGCCTGCGCCACGGCATCCCCACCAACCGCCTGGCCTACGCCATGCAGTATTTCGACCTGAGCTGTGTCGCGTTTGAAGACCTGCCCTATGTGACGCTACTCTGCCGCCTGCTCAAACAGCTGCCCACGAGCGAACACTCGGCCGAGGAGCTCGACAACCTTATCGCCGGCAAGCTGGGCTTTTTGAGCTTTACGACCGAGGTCATGACGCAGCCCGACGTGGACGGCGTGCGCCCCTACCTGCTGGTAAGCGCCGGCGCCCTGTCCGAGAAGATCGATGCGCTGGCAAACCTGCCGCGCGAGGTGTGGTCGAGCACGCTGCTGCTCGATGCCGACGCCGATCGCGTGCGCGACGTGCTCACGCAGATTCGCATTGGGCTTGAGCAGGGCTTTATCAACAACGGCCACTCGGCAGCACTCGGTCGCGCGATGAGTTACAGCTCGCCTTCGGCCGTGGTGCGCGAACAGCTCTCGGGCGTGGACTTCTACCTGTTCTTGCGTGATCTGCTCGAACACTTTGACGAGCGCTTGGATAGCCTGCGCGCCAAGCTTGCCGAGCTGGCGGGCCGCATCTTTGTGGCCGATGGCTGCCTGGCGAGCTTTACCGGCAGCGATGAAGACTTTAACGCGTACTGGGCCGCCGCGGGCGACCTGGGGCTGGGTTCGGGCGATGGTGCCGGCCGCGACGCGCTCGTGGTGCCGGCGCCGTGCGACCGCCACGAGGCCTTCGTGATCCCCAGCGACATCTGCTTTGCCGCGCTTGCGTGCGATCCTCGTCGCCTGCACATTGACGTGACGGGCGCCTGGGCGGTGGCTGCCAACGCGCTCTCCTACGACTACCTGTGGAACGAGATCCGCGTGAAGGGCGGTGCGTACGGCTGCGGATTCCGCGCAGCCGGCGAGCGCCAGACGGCGTTCTACACCTACCGCGACCCGGCAATCGATCCTTCGATTGAGCGCGTGGAACGCGCGGGCGAGTGGCTCGGCAGCTTTGAGCCCGACGAAGCCGCCTTTGAGGGCTTTATCGTGAGCTGCGCGAGCGGCATGGACGCGCCGGTGAAGCCGTACGCGCTCACCAAGCGCCGCAACACGACCTACCTGGCCGGCCTCGATCCGCACGCCCGCGAGGAGCGCCGCGCCCAGATGCTCGCGGCAACGCCCGCTGAGCTACGCTCGCTCGGCGCCGACGTCACACGCATCGCGGCCGAGTCGCCCACCTGCGTCTTCGGCGGCCGCGAAGTCATCGCCAAGAGCAACGCCGGCTTCAACGTAGTCGACCTGCTGACCTAAGGCACCAAGGTAGATTTTGGGACATGCCCGAAAATCTACCTTTTTTCTGCGGTTTGAGCGGGGCGGCGCAGCCCACCGCGGCGGTTTGTCTCAATCTGTAACATCTAGGTCCAATTTTGCCGAGCTACTGTTACAGATTGAGACAAACCGCCGCAGACGCCCACTCCACAGCACAGACCACCACAAAGGTGCCTGTCTCCTTCCTCAGTTGTGATTCGAACACTTGTTCTATACGCACACATGTTCTATAGTAGAGGTGCTTGCATCAAACTGAAATTGCAACTAGAATATAGTTGCAGAATGTGAGGCGGGATGACTCGATCCGATAAACTCATCGCCCAGCTGCTTAGCTGTCCTTCAACGTATAGATTCGCTGACTTTCTTAAAGTTATGGCTTCATATGGCTTTGAAATGGACAGCAAAGGCAAGACATCCGGATCGCGCGTTCGCTTCTACAGGCCATCAGATGGCAGGATGATCGTAATGCACACGCCTCATCCATCTGACGAATTGACAGCGGGGACCATTCGAAACATCGTTCGCTTTCTGCAAGATGTCGGAGGTAGTCATGAGTAACGTTTTGGCATACAAGGGTTATTTCGCCCCAGTCGAGTTCGATGCCGAACAGCATGTGCTAACAGGTATGGTCGCCGGCATTAGGGACGCAATCGTATTTGAAGGCTCCACGGCTGAAGAAGTGGAGCAATGCTTCCACGACGCCGTCGACGATTACCTTGAGTTTTGCGCCGAGAAGGGCAAGGAACCCGAGCGGGCTTTTAAGGGCTCGTTCAACGTAAGAACGGGCTCTGAGCTCCACAAGCAAGCAGCGCTGGCGGCGGCAAAGAAGGGTGAGTCACTCAATAAGTTTGTGACTGAAGCGATCGCTGCGGCGCTGTGAAGCCAACGTCGAGTCGAAGCCGCCACAAAGGGCGCCTTTACGGCGGCTTCGACGTTTGCCCAGATAAAACCTGCCAAAATAAACCTGTCCCTTTTTGGTAGGTTTGGGAGAGGGAGCTGGGATGGATAAGGCTGAGTTGCGACGGGCGGTGATTTCCCGGCGCGATGCTCTTGATTTGGATGTGCGTGCGGCAAAGTCCGCCGTTATCTGTACGCGGCTGGTTGAGCTGTTGGATCGCTCGGATGCCGCAGTGCCGCACACCGTTGCCATCTATGCCGCGATGGGTTCCGAGGTCAACCCTGCCGCGTTTGCCGCTGCGGTCGCCGCGCGCGGCTGGCGCGTGGCCTATCCGTGCATGCTCTCGGCAATTAATGCCGCAGCTTGTGGCCAGCGCATGTGCATGCGAGCAGTTGCCGCCGACGATGCGTTCGCGGCTCCGTTTATCGCCCACCCCGCGCGGGCCTTCGCGGCCACGGACATCGACAGCGACCGCTTCCCCATCGTGCCTGCCGAAGCACTCGACATGATTGTTGTGCCGCTCGTGGCCTTCGATCAAACCGGCGCGCGTCTGGGCTACGGCGGCGGTTGCTACGACCGCTACCTGCCCATGCTCTCACCCGCATGCCAAATCATCGGCATCGCCTTTGACGAACAACGCATCAACCACGTCCCCACCGATGCCCACGACCTGCCGCTGCCCAACATCATCAGCGCCTAATCGCCGCCACATCAGCCACGGCTACAGCAGTACCATCGCAGTCTAGTGCTCCTCGCCGGCGCGGGCCAGGTCGTAGGGCGTGGTCTGGTAGACGTAGTAGTTGAGCCAGTTGGTGTAAAACAGCTGAGCCTGGCTGCGCCAGACGTTGCGCGGCTCGGTCGTGGGGTCGTCGTTCGGGAAGTAATGCGCCGGCACTTGAGGGTTGAGCCCGCGCTTCACATCGCGCTCGTACTCCAGGCGCAGCGTGTCGGTATCGTACTCGGGATGGCCAAAGACAAAGAAGCGGCGACTGTCGGTCGACTTGACGATGTACAGGCCCACCTCGTCTGATACGGCCACGACCTCAAGCTGCGGCTCGGCCTCCACGTCCTCGCGGCGCACATCGGTGTTGCGCGAATGCACGGCATAGAAACGGTCGTCAAAGCCGCGGACCAGCGGGCTTTGCGGCTTCACCAGATAATGCTCAAACACGCCGCTCGCCTTTGCCGGCAGGTCGTACTTCTGAATACCGTAATGATGGTAGAGCCCCGCCTGCGCGCCCCAGCAAATGTGCAGCGTAGAGTGCACGTGTGTGGTGGACCAGTCCATGATCTGGCAGAGCTCGGGCCAGTAGTCGACCTCTTCGAACGGCATCTGCTCCACCGGCGCGCCCGTGATGATCAGGCCGTCGTAGTGGATGTCGCGGATGTCGTCGAACGTGCGGTAAAACGTCTCCAAGTGGCCGGCGCTCACGTGCGTGGCCTCGTGCGTCTTGGTGCGCAGCAGGTCCACCTCCACCTGCAGCGGCGTGTTGGAGAGCTTGCGCATGATCTGCGTCTCGGTGGCGATTTTGGTGGGCATGAGGTTGAGGATGAGCACGCGCAGCGGACGGATGTCCTGGTGCAGCGCGCGGTACTCGGTCATGACAAAGATGTTCTCACTCTCGAGCTGCGCGGCGGCAGGGAGGGCGTCGGGAATGCGAATGGGCATGGAAGCTCCTAACGAGTCAGTTGCAGCTATGGTACAACGAGCGACCCCATCCGCGCGAGCACATCGCCCAGCGGTAGATTTTCGGGTAGGTCCCAAAAATCTACCCTCCAACGCCGCAAAAGTAGAGATTAAGGCATGTCCCAAAAATCTACGGCGCTTTATCCTAGCAAAGTGGCAGCAGGACGCTACAATGTTTCAACGCGAAAAACTCGGCCGAAAGGATACTCATATGTACCAGACGCGTAAGATCGGTGTGGTCGGCCAGGGCCACGTGGGAGCACATGTCGCCAACAGCCTGCTTATGCAGGGCATTGCCGATGAGCTGTACCTGTGCGATATCAACGAGGCCAAGGTGACGTCCGAGGTTCAGGACCTGCGTGACTCCCTTTCGTTTGTCCCGTACAACACCAAAATCGTCAACTGCTACGACCACTACGAGGAGCTGGCCTGCTGCGACATCATCGTTAACGCCGCCGGCAAGGTCGCGCTGGCCGCCGGCAACCGCGACGGCGAGCTGTTCTTTACCACCGACGCCGCCCGCACCTTTGCCAAGCGCATCGTCGACGCCGGCTTCGACGGCATCTTCGTGAGCATCTCCAACCCTTGCGACGTCGTGTGCACCGAGCTGTGGCACCTGACCGGCTACGATCCCAAAAAGATCATCGGCTCGGGCTGCGGCCTGGATTCCGCCCGTCTGCGCACCGAGATCTCCAAGAAGGTCGGCGTGAGCCCTAAGTCCGTCGACGCCTACATGATCGGCGAGCACGGCTTTAGCCAGCTTGCCGCCTTTAAGGCCGCGACCATCGCCGGCAAGAGCCTCAACGAGCTTCAGGCCGAGAACCCCGACAAGTATGCCTTCGATCACATGGAGGTCGAGGAGCTCGCGCGCAAGGGCGGCTATGTGACCTACCAGGGCAAGCAGTGCACCGAGTACGCCGTCGCCAACTCCGCTGCGCGCGTCTGCGCCGCCGTGCTGCACAACGAGCACGCCGTGCTTTCGGCCTCCACGCTCATGACCGGCCAGTATGGCGAGGAGGGCATCTTCACCTCCCTGCCGTGCGTGATCGGCGCCGAGGGCGTCGAGGAGGTCTACACGCTCGACCTTTCCGAGCACGAGCTCGAGGGCTTCCACAAGAGCTGCCAGCACATCCGCGACAACATCGCCCAGCTCGACTGGTGGGATGCCGAGGCCTACGACGCCAAGTAAGTCGTCGGTTGACGCGATACCCCCCACGCATGGACGCAATGCAGAGCGGGCCGCGCCGGAAATCCCCGGTGCGGCCCGCTATTTACGCACGCTGTTCGCTTGCGAATCGAAGGTGAATACTTTTCCCGGTACCTAGTACTGCTCGACACCCATATAGCGACGAACCTCGGGGCTGTGGTCGAACACCTTGCCGCGGGCGGCGCGCAGCTCGCAGCTCATCGCGTAGAAGAAGATCGGCTCCAGGAACGAACGCACGCTGGCCGGCACCTCGTCCACGCCGTACTCGAGCGCATCGAGCACCATGACCGTATCGGTATGCGTGTTGAGGAATGCGAGCGCGCGCTCCTCCATGGGACGGCACTCGCCCGATCCGAGCTGCACAAAGTAGAACACGCCGGGCTCGGTGGCCTCGAAGGGGCCGTGGAAGTACTCGCCGGAGTGGATGTAGCAGCAGTGCTGCCACTGCATCTCCATGAGCGAGCAGATGGCCATAGCGTAGGTCTGGCTAAAGTTGGGGCCGGAGCCCAGGATGTAGAAGAACTTGTGCTGCTGGCAGAGCTCGGCAAAGCGGTCGCCCAGCTCCGCGTTGACCTTCTCGCGGGCGGCGGGCAGCAGCACGTCCATCTGCTTAAGGCCGGCATACATGTCGGCGAGCGCCTCGTAGCCTTCCTGCTGGTCGAGCAGCTCGGCAGCCATCAGAACGCCGATGCCCTGCGGGACCTCGGCCTGCGACTCGCCCTTGCCCCACGGATAGACCCAGGTGGTCCACTTGCCGTTGTCGATCTTGGAACCCGCATAGTCGGTCATAGCCACGACCTCGGCACCGGCAGCCAGCGCCATCTCGCAACCGTCGACGACCTCCTGCGTGTTGCCGCTGTGGCTGCAGGCGACGACGAGCGACTTCGGCCCCAGGCTCTTGGGGGCCATCAGGCAAAACTCGCGCGCGGTGTAGACCGTCGAGGCAAACGTGGTGGCCTCGCGCTTGAGCAGCTCGTTGGCCGGCATCAGGTCGATCATCGAACCGCCACAGGCGATCCAAAAGACGTTCTCGATCTTACCCTTGCGCTCGATAATTTCCTGAATCAGATCGTGTGCGTTCACCGTGACGCTCCTCCTTGTGTGGCGGCTTTGAACGACGACAGCTCGTACCTGCGATCGTTCTATGTTGTCCTATTTATAACATGCGAACTGTCACAGGTGAAGTCGTTTCAGCAAATTTGTTCTATGTTGTTCTGTCTATGGGCGTTAGATGTCAAACAAGTAGCGCGAGCCCACGATCTTTTGGCGCCCGAGCAGCAGAGGCCGCCCGTCCGCATCGGTAAAGTACGCCTCCATATAGAAGAGCGGCTCGCCGACCGGCACCTCCAGCAGCGGGGCCGACTGAGCATCGGCAAGCGCAATCTCCACGGTGCAGGGGTCGGACTTGAGCGGTGCGCGGCCCGAATGCTCGGCAACGAACGCAAAGATCGAGTTATCGGCGAGGTCCTTATCGGCCAACGTCTGCAGGTAGGGATGATCGGCCAGCACAAAGGCGTTGTTCTCGAGCATGACGGGCACGCCATCTGCCGTGCGCACGCGCTCGACCACGATAAGCTCGCAGCCGGGCTCCACGCCAAAAAAAGCCGCGTCCTCGCGCGTCGCCGCGACCACCGTGCGCGACACCAAGCGTGCTCCGGCCACCATGTCGTTGGCGGCGCAGCCCTCGGTAAAGCTCTGGACATCGCCTTTCTGGCGAATCTTGCGTTTGAGCTTGGGGGCGCACACAAAGGTGCCCCTCCCCTGTTGGCGGTTGAGATACCCCGCACGCGACAGCTCCTCAATGGCGCGGCGCACGGTAATGCGCCCCACGCCGTAGGACTTCGCAAGCTCCATCTCGGAAGGAATGCGCGAGCCGGGCGCGTACACGCCGCGCGCGATCTCGCCTTTTAGGTCGTCCATGACCTGCTGGTACAGCGGCACGGCGGACACGTCGGCGCGCTCGGTTTTATCGTCGGTTGCCATCGTTACGCTCCATCTCGCGCATGCTCGGACTCAAACTCTTCAATCGCCGCCATAAACTGCTCGCCAAAGGCGTCGGCTTTTTTCTCGCCAATGCCGTTGACCCGGATAAGCTCGTCGCGCGTCTGAGGGCGCAGGCGGCACAGACCGCGCAGGGCCTTATCGGAGAAGACCATGTACGGCGCCATCTCCAGCTCGGTCGAAATCTCCTTGCGGAGTGCCCGCAAGCGCTCGAACAGCTCGGCATCGTCGCCCACGCGCGGGCGCTGATCCAGCTCGGCCTCCTCGCGCAGCAGATCCACCGCACGGAGGGCGCGGGCCGAGGCCTTGCGCTTGGATGCACGACGCTTAACGGTAAAGGTAAACGCCTCGTCCTCGACCTCGCCGGCACGCGGGCCCAGCCCCACAACCGGGTACTGTCCCTGTGAGGTTGCCAAATAACCGCGGCCACACAGCTGGCCGATGATGTCCTTGATGCGCCCGACCGATTCGCTCGACAGCTCGCCATAACCGCGATCCTCGTCCAGATGCATCTGGCGCACGCGCTCGGTGTTGCCGCCGTGAAGCACATCGGCGATGAGCGACTTGCCAAAGCGCATGGGCCGCGTGGCCACATAGCGCACGGTGGCGCGGGCCATATCGGTGACGTCCTCGACCTCGAACTGCGTAAGGCAGTTGCTGCAGTTGCCGCAGCCCTCGGCGTCATCCGAGGCGGTGCCGCCTACGGCCGCATGCTCGGCCGCGGCCTCGTCGCCAAAGTAGCGCAGCATGTATTCGCGCAGGCAGCTGGTAGTGTTGCAGTAGCCCTCCATCTGGCTGAGCAGGCGGTAGCGGTTCTGGAGCGCCCACGCGCGTTGCTCATCGTCGAGCGCCTCGTCGGCCGCATCGCCGCGGTCGATCAGAAAGCGACGCATGCGAAAGTCGTTGCCGTTCCACAGCAAGTGGCAGCTCGCCGGATCGCCATCGCGGCCGGCGCGGCCCGCCTCCTGGTAGTAGGCCTCGATGCTCTCGGGCACGTTGTTGTGGATCACGTAGCGCACGTTGGGCTTGTCGATGCCCATGCCAAAGGCGTTGGTGGCGACCATCACCTGAATGTCATCGTCGATAAAGGCGCGCTGGCTCTGGCGACGGGCGTCGTTGCCCATGCCGGCGTGATAGCGGCCCACGCGAATACCGCTGGGGCCCAGCGCCTCGGCAAGCTCGCCCGCCAGCGCATCGACCGTCTTGCGGGTCGAGCAATACACGATGCCGCTCTCGCTCGAATGCGCGATCACGTAGTCGCGCACCCACGCGGTCTTGGCCTTGTCGCCCATCTCCTCGCAGCCAAAGTAGAGGTTCTTGCGATCAAAACCTGTCACTACGGTCGCCGGGTTTTGCAGGCCGAGCATCTGCTGAATATCCGCACGCACGCGCTCGGTCGCCGTAGCGGTAAAGGCCGCCACGATGGGGCGCTGCGGCAGCGAATCAATGAACTCGCGAATCTGCAGGTAGGCGGGGCGGAAATCCTGACCCCATTGGCTTACGCAGTGGGCCTCGTCAATCGCCACGAGCGGCACACCGATGCCGCCGGCGGCTGCGGCCTCCTGCGCAAAGGCGAGAAAGCGCGGCTCGAGCAGGCGCTCGGGTGCCACGTACATAAGCTGGTAACGACCCTCGCGCGCACGCTTGAGCACGGTGTTTTGCTGGGCCGGGGTAAGGCTGGAGTTGAGATAGCTGGGACGCGCACCCGCCGCGAGCAGCGCACGGGTCTGGTCCTCCATAAGCGACAGCAGCGGGCTCACCACAAAGGTGATGCCGGGCAGCATGAGCGCGGGCACCTGGTAGCAGATAGACTTGCCGGCACCCGTGGGCATAACGCCCAGCGCATCGCGACCGGCCAGGATCGCATCGACCATGCGGTCCTGCCCCGGGCGAAACGAGGTGTAGCCAAAATAGGCGCCGAGCGTGTCGAGCGCCATCTGCTGCATGCTATCGGTCATGGTTTCCTAACGTCAGAATCATCTGCCGCCGATTATACGCCGCCATGGGGACAGCCATCGCACAGCTGCCAGCCGCAAGCAAAATGATCCCCTGGAGACGGAGAAAAACGGATCTTCTTGCTCCAGCATGGCGACAATGATCCATTTTCCTCCGTCCCCAACGGATCATTTGGCTGTTTGGTGCAACCGCGTAACCTACAGAACGATGACGTAGCGGCTGCCTACGTAGTACTGCTTGCCCATCAGAATCGGCTCGCCGTTGGGACCGATAAAGCCGGCGCTCAGGTTGAGCAGCGGATCGTGCGGGGCAATGCCGAGCTCTGCGGCCTGCTCGGCGTTGGCACGAACGGCCTCTACGGTTCGATAGCCCACCGAGGCAATCGGGGTGCCGCCGACGCGCTCAACCTCCGCAAAAATTGACTTGTCCTCGAGGTCCACCGTCAAAAGCTCGCGATAGGCGTCGAACGGCACAAAGACGTTCTCCTCAAAGATGGGCTCACCGTCGGCCGTACGCACGCGCTTAATGTGCAACAGCAACGCGTCTTTTTCAAGGCCAAAAAACTCCATCTCGTTTTGGCGCGCCGGCACAATCTGACGGTCGATGACGTGTGCGCCGGCCTTCATGCCATTGTCGGCACACAGCGCGGTAAACGTCTGCAGCGTCGAAGCGTGAAACTGGCGATTGATGTGCGGCGTGGCGACAAACGTGCCACGGCCCTGTTGCTTAACTAGGTAGCCATCGGAACACAGCTCCTCGACGGCGCGACGCACGGTAATACGGCTCACCTCGTACTGATCGGCAAGCTCGAGCTCGGACGGAATACGTTCCTTGGGTGCATAAACGCCCTTCTCGATCGAATCCTTGATCTCATCGTAAATCTGCTGGTAAAGCGGTGCATTTTTAGGTGCGAGCATATCTGGTCACTCTTATCAAATTATCGAAATAACTAATACGTATATAACGTCTTTTTATATGTTACCTCAGTTTGATAAAACGATACACCACATACAGCGAATCCTTACTTGCCGTCGTCCTGTTGCAGGCTGTCCTGCTCGCTCAGGCGCGCCTGCCTGCTGGCCATGCGCGCGGGCTTGTCCGGATCGGGAACAGCCGTGGGCATGGGCTCGTCGACATGGCCGCCCCACCAGCCGCCCACAAAGTTGAGCGTGTGGAACACGTTGATCACGGCGCCAGGGTCAACGTCGCACACTAGCTTGATAATGTCCTGGCTCTCGTAAGTCGAGACAACGGTGTGCAACAGGAACATCTTTTCGCGACTGTATCCGCCAATGACCTCGGCACAGCTAATACCGTGCTGAAAATGATTGACGTAGGCGGTCATGACCTCGTCTGCCTTGCGCGTCGTAATCTGCAGCGTTACGCGGTCGTAGCGACGGTAGAAACTGTCGATGGTCTTGGTCGAGATAAATTGGAACACGATGGAGTACGCCGCGTTGTCCCAGCCAAACATAAAGCCAAAGATCGCCAAGATAAAACAGTTGAATCCAAAAATGACGCCCCAGATGGTCTTGCCCGTGTGGTTGGACACCCACAGCGCGATAAAGTCTGTGCCGCCGGTGGACGCGCCGGACTTAAGCGCGATGGCGGCGCCCAGGCCCGAGACCACGCCGCCAAAGATGATAAGCATGATCTTGTCGCCCAAAAACGGCGCGAAGTGAAAGAGATTCAGGAACAGCGAGGAGAGTACAACCTGCATCATCGAGAAGATGACGAAGCGCTTGCTGATGCCGCTCCAGCACAGCAGCGCCACGGGAATGTTGAGCGCGAGCATGCCGAGCGAGGTGTCGATATGAACACCGCCGAGCGAGGTGACGCGATCGAGCAGGACCGCGACGCCGGTGAGGCCACTCGGAAGCAGATCGGCAGGCCGAATGAATGCCTGAATCAGAAATGTCTGGAGAACAGCGGATATGGTGACCGCCACGGCGGTAATGGCGCGGCGGACGATGGTGAGGCGGCCGAGCACGAGCACGCGGTCCGTGAGCTGATCGATGGCGTTCGCCACGTAGGCTCCTTTCGAAGGCAGATGTAGTTGTGGGGCATGTCGGCGATTGTAGCATGGAGCATGAGGAGGTGCTTCAATTCACCCTCTCTCGACAACCGCCAGAAGGGCTGCGAAACCACTCAAAAGAAAAGGCTCTGTTAGACCAGGATTGACATACATGTGTCCCCACGGTGCCATATCGTTAGCCCCGTAGACCGAGACGATGGAGGGGCGGCATGAACGCCGAAGGCCTGGTCCTCAACCTCAAGAGGGACATGGCGAACTCGATGGGACGTACTTCCCCGAGTCCTTCAAGGGCAACCATTCCAAGGGGTCCTTCACCCCGCCGAGAAGGGTGCGCCGCCGCGGCGGGCGGGTCCGTGAGGCCACGGCCATCCTGGACGAGCTCGGCCTGTCCATGTCCACCGCCGTCAATGCGTTCCCCAGGGCGCCCGTCCGGGAGGGCGGGATGCCGTTCGAGACGAGGGTCGGGACGCCGGCGCCCGGCGGGGAGACGGCGAGATAGCCGGCGGGCCGGCCCGAAGCGGCAGGGCCCGGGCGGGAGGCCTGCCCGGGCCCTGAGCGTATCGCCCATTACAGTCTGAAATAGGCCATCGATAAATTTCGATGGCGAGCATTCGGCGC
>CABVDE010000004.1 GCA_902496945.1 uncultured Collinsella sp. | reverse complement strand
GTCGCGCCCTCGAAATTGAACGTCAGATTGGCGTGAATGCGGCCCGCGCAGCGTCGGCAGGTCCGCCGTTCGGCAGAACGGCGGAACAAGGTTATTTCACGTCACCTTGTTCGCTTAGGGTCGTTTTCGCTGACGTTGACGGAACATCGAGGTTATTCAAGTCGGTACTTTAGCGGGCTGGATTGCGGTGTGACGCTGGTTGTTGCTACAGTAGCGGGGCGTGCCGGGGGTCCGGTGCGCCCTGTTTTTATTTGACTATGAGGCGGCACGCGGCTATGCACGTGCGGACACCACGCCCAGACTGAGCGCGAGGATGCCCTATGGCCCAGAATGCCGTTGATGAAATCGAAAACATGCCCGATGGCCCTGTCGCACGGGAGGACCTGGGTGCCGGCGGCACCTCCCGCGGCGCTGGTGCGCGTTCGCCGTTCTTCTGGAAAGTCTTGCTGCTCTCGGTGGCGGTCATCTGGGGCTATTCCTTTACCACTATGAAGGACGCGCTCGACACCATTCCGGTGTTCGAGCTGCTCTATGTGCGCTTCCTTCCGGCTTCGCTGGTTATGTTCGTCATCTTCCACAAACGCATCATCGCGCATTATAATGCCCGCAACCTTATCGTGGGACTTGGTATGGGTGCGCTTATGTGGGGCGCGTACGGCTTGCAGACAATTGGCTTGGCGCAGACCACGGCGGGCAAGAGTGCATTTTTGACCGGCACGTATTGCATCCTCGTGCCGTTTGCAAGCTATGTCCTGAGCGGCGAAAAGCTTACCCGGTATAACCTGGGCGCGGCGTTGTTGTGCCTGGCGGGTATTGGCCTGGTGGCGCTCGACAGCGTCGAGTTCAATACCGGTGATGTTATTACCTTGGGCGGTGCGATCTTCTTCGCCATCCAGATGGCGGTGACGGCCAAATACGGTCGCAAGATGGATATCAACGTCATCACGTTTTGGATGTTCGTGGGCAACGGCGTCTTAAGTTTGGTCACGTCGCTGTTGTTCGAGACCCAGGCACCGCTGTCCGTGTGGACGCCGAGTTTTATCGGCGTGATGGTCTTCCTCTCGGTGGGCTGCACGTGCGTGGCGCTGCTCGTCCAAAACGTCGGTCTGGCGCATGTCCCCGCCTCGACGGGCTCGCTGCTTCTTTCGATGGAGTCCCCCTCGGGCGTGCTGTTCTCGGTACTGCTGATGGGGGAGGCGCTCACCTCGCGCCTGCTTGCCGGCTTTGCGCTCATCTTCCTGTCGATTATCTTGAGCGAGACGCATTTCGATTTCTTGCGCCGAAAATCTCGCTCGCAATTGTAAACAACTTGTTGCGCCGCCCTCCCAGGACGGCATATTTTATGTCATGCCCTTAAAGTTGTGCCTTACGCTTTACGCTATTGAAGTGCGTGCTGCAAAAATGTTACTGGAGGGCATCTATGGCACCAGCTCTGTCCGATCTTCAACCGCAACCAGCGCCCCAGGCTACCACGGCGGCGCAGACCGCTATCGGCGATGACCTGGTCAAAGAAGCCCAGGCATTTGCCGATGAGCTTGCCGCATGGCGCCACGATCTCCATCAGATGCCCGAGCTTGGTAACAATCTTCCGCAGACGTCTGCCTATATCCAGGCGCGTCTGGGCGAGATGGACATTCCCTATACCACACTTGTCGACGGCTCCTGTGTTGTTGGCCTGATCGGTGCCGGTGCTGTCGCGGCGGCACAGGGCAACGGTACGTGCACGGACGAGCAGGCCGGTACGGTCATCATGCTCCGCGGCGATATGGACGCTCTTCCCGTCGCGGAAGAGTCGGACGAGCCTTTCGCTTCCACCAACGGTTGCATGCACGCTTGCGGTCACGATATGCATGCGACGGCCCTGCTCGGCGCGGCCCGTTTGCTCAAGGCCCGCGAGGCCGAGCTTGTGGAGGCCAACGCCACGGTTAAGCTGCTGTTCCAGCCGGGCGAGGAGACCTTCGAGGGCGCCCGTGCCGCCATCGCCGACGGGCTGCTCCAGAACCCCCATCCCCAGGCGGCCTTCGCCATGCATGTCAACAGCCAGTCGCCGGTTGGCCTGGTGCTCTATGGCAGCCCTGCGCTTTCGGGCGTATATGGTTTTCGCATCACGCTCCAGGGCAAGGGCGGCCACGGTTCCAGCCCCGAGATTTGCATCGACCCCATCACGGCGGGCGTGCATGTGCACCTGGCGCTTCAGGAGCTTATCTCCCGCGAGGTGCCGGCGGCAAAGGAAGTCGCACTGACCGTTGGTAAGTTCGCTGGCGGCTTAGCGGCCAACGTCATCCCCGACACCTGCGTGCTCGAGGGAACGCTGCGCGGATTCGATGTCGAACTCATGGCCCAGCTCAAGACCCGCATCGTCGAGGTCGTGAACGGTGTCGCGGCAACGTATCGCACACCGGCGACCATCGAGACGCTTTCGGACGTTCCGCCGCTTGTGCTCGACAACGATATGACGCAGGCCTCGCTTGGCTATGTGGGCGCGGTGCTGCCCAAGGCCGCTTTCCTGCCGCTGTTCCACGCCATGGCAAGCGAGGACTTCGCGCTCATTTCGAGCGAGATTCCGAGTGCGTACTTTACCGTGGGCGCGGCCGTGACCGATACGGACGAGCATTTTGCCCAGCATCATCCCAAGGCGCGCTTTAACGATGCCGAGCTTCCCCTCGGCGCTGCGGCTTATGCCGCCGTCGCTTTGGGCTACATCGCCGACCACCGGTAGCACCCAACCTTGCCTTTCAAGCCTGCGGGCATGGCCATAAGGCCTATGCCCTTGTCTTTCAAGGCAATCTTGGGCACTATCGGCGCCCGGCGCAGGCTATTCGTTTGTTAAATAAGGAGCGGTATGTCCCAGCAGCATAAATTCTTCCCCGGCTGGCTCGTGGTGGCCTCCGGCTTTGTGATCATGGCCACGTGCTACACAATTTTCGTCAACTGCATGAGCCTGTTCCAGCCGCTCATCGTCAGCGACCTCGGGATTACGCTTGCCCAGTACAACGTCTCCAACGCTATCTCCACCGTGGTGAGCGTTGTGGGCTCGCTTGTTATCGGCCACGTCGCCGATAAGGTGAGCGGCCGTGTTCTGGGTTCGCTCACTGTCATCGCTACCTCGGCAGTACTCGCGGGCATGAGCTTTGTGGGTGAGCTTTGGCAGGTCTACGTGCTCTTTGCCGTTTCGGGCTGCTTTGCCGTGGCCTCGACCCGTCTGCTCATTAGCCTGGTGACCGCCAACTGGTTTACCGCCAAACGCGGCCTTGCCATTTCCATCGCACTTTCGGGCTCGGGCTTTGGCGGAGCCATCCTCTCGCCGATCGTGAGCTCGCTTATCGTGAGCGTGGGCTGGCGCTCTGCGTTCCTGGCGCTCGCTGCCGTCTGCATTGTGGCGGCACTGCCCATCACCGCCTACTCCTTCCGCACCAAGCCTTCCGAGATCGGCCTCAAGCCGTACGGCGAGAACCCGGGCGACCCGTCTGCTTCTGCCACAGGTGATAAAAACGAGAAGGCAGCCCCCGAGGTTAGCGTCGGCTGGTCTCGTATCAAGAAGAGCCCGGCGTTTTGGCTGCTCGTCGCTGCCTTCCTCTTTATGGGTCTGGTCAACGGCGCCATCTTGCCCAACCAGGTCACCAACATGACGAGCGTTACCGTCAACGGCGCCCAGATCGTCACGGGCGGCCACGATCCCATGTGGGCCGGTACGGTGCTTTCGGCCTACATGGTCACCGTCGTTATCGCCAAAATTTCGCTCGGTGCGATCTATGACCGCTTTGGCCTGCGCTTTGGCAATATCCTCGGCTCCGTTGCATGCATCATCGCCTGCGTGGCGCTGTGCTTCCCGACGACGGACCTCGGTCCCATCGTGGCAGCTGTGAGCTTTGGTATCGGAACGTGCATGGGCACCATCACGCCTACGATCGCGGCGTCCAAACAGTTCGGCATGGCCGACCTCGGCAAGGTCACGGGCACCATTACCTCGCTCGAGATGGTCGGCGGCACCGTGGGCGCCATTGTCTCGGGCGTGCTGTTCGATGCCTCGGGCTCCTTTGCGAGCACCTGGATCGTGTGCCTGGTGTGCTCCGTGATCATGCTCGTATTCCTGCTGGCCTCGGAGCCCATCGCCGCCAAGCTGCGCGCAAGCGTGGCGGGAGAGTAAGCGTGCTGCCGCGGCGGTGCGTCTGGCCGAACGAGTCCCCATACCCTCGTTCGGTCAGACGCACCGCCGCGCTTTGCGTTTGTGCCGTATAATGTCCACTACCTATGACGCGATACAAAAGAAAGGTGTTTGCCCATGCAGGCACAGAAGGCGGAGGGAACCCGCGACCTTATCGGCGCCGAGATGCGCGCCTGGCAAAAGATGCAGCAGATTGCGGCCGGCGTGTTTGAGCCGTTTGGCTTTAAGCCCATCGAGACGCCCGCGATCGAGCAGGTGGACGTCTTTGTCCACGGCATCGGCCAGTCGACCGACGTTGTGCGCAAGGAAATGTTCCGCGTCTTTAGCGGCGCCAACTTGGAGCGCGTCTTTACCGAGGGCACCGACACCAAACTCAAGCCCAAGCAGCGCCTGGCACTTCGCCCCGAGGGCACGGCCGGCGTGGTGCGCGCCGTCGTCGAGAACAATCTGGTGCCCCAGGGCTCCACGCCGTTTAAGGCGTACTACGCCGAGGCCATGTTCCGCGGCGAGCGTCCCCAGAAGGGCCGCCTGCGCCAGTTCCACCAGGTGGGTATCGAGTGGCTCGGCGCTCCCGATCCGGCGGCAGATGCCGAGTGCATCATCATGCTCATGGAGTTCTACAAGCGCCTGGGCTTCGATCTTTCCAAGCTTCGTCTGCTCATCAACTCGATGGGTGACGCCCAGTGCCGTCCGGCTTACCGCGAGCAGGTCAAGCAGTTCATCCTCGATCACGCCGACGCGATGTGCGATGAGTGCCGTGAGCGCGCCGAGCTCAACCCGCTGCGTGCCTTCGACTGCAAGAACGACCACTGCCGCGAGATCATGGCCGACGCGCCGCTGATGGGCGACAACCTGTGCGATGAGTGCCGCGAGCACTACGATCAGGTCAAGCGCTATCTGGATGCCGCCGGTATCGAGTATGTCGAGGATCCCACCCTGGTGCGCGGTCTGGACTACTACACCCGCACCGTCTTTGAGGTCGAGGCTCCCGGTGCCGGCGTCGGCTCCATCGGTGGCGGCGGCCGCTACGACGGTCTGGTCGAGCTCGAGGGCGGCAAGCCCACGGCGGGCGTCGGCTTCGCTGTCGGTTTTGAGCGCGCCCTGCTTGCCCTTCAGGCCTTTGACAGCGACCTGGGTGCCGATGAGGCCCCGTGCGTCTATGTCGCCAACGCCGGCAAGGAGCTGCGCCAGAACGTCTTTGCCATTACACAGGAGCTTCGCGCCGCAGGCATCGTGACCGAGGCCGACTATCAGGGTCGTTCGCTCAAGGCCCAGTTTAAGCAGGCCGACAAGGTGGGCGCCAAGCTCATCTTGGTCTTGGGTGGCGACGAGCTAGCCGCCGGCAAGGTCAAGGTGCGCGACATGGAGAGCCATGACGAGGTGCTCGCCGATCTGGCCAACGTCGTCGAGGCGGTTCGCGAGCGCCTGTAGCGCATATTATTGAACTGTTGGCCTGCCAAAACGCCCAGTTCATTGCGAGCGATTGTTACGGGGGTGTTTCGCATTTATGCGGAATGCCTCCGTTTGTGTATGCCGTCCACCGAGAAATACGACCACTTAGAGCAAAAACCCTTGCAATGCAGAAAATACTTTTGTGTGGTAAAGCGCAATCAGTGTCGAAAGTATTTCTCAAGCGCCTATAATGAATACCGCATGTTATGTGCATAGAAGGAGGAATGGGAGGAAACGTGGCTGAGAACCTAAGCAACCAGTCTGTACCCGAAGCCGCGGCGCGCGTCGCTGCCGTGGTCAACCGCCTCGTTAACCGAATCGGCTCGAATGCCGAGTCCAGGGAGCGTCTCGCCGAGATCGAGATCCCCGAGGAGCTGCGCGACAATCTGGCGTTGTTCCTGCGCCTGGAGCGTCGTGTGCTTAGCGAGTATGATCCTGAGATCGCGGACCTGTTCGACAAAATCCTGTCGGCCGAGATTGTGGCCAATGCCGGCAACCCCGGTACGCGCGCTGCCGACGAGGCCGTCGACGAGCAGGGCGTGCCTACTGCCGATGAGTCCACCGCCGTGGCATTCCGCGAGGTCGTCGATCTGATCGACAGCCTGCCGCTCGATAAGCAGCAGGTCATCGTTCGCGCCTTTACGAGCTTCTTCCATCTGGCAAACCTGTCGGAGGAGAACTACCGCGTGGCGCAGCTGCGCGAGCGCGAGGCCGGCGCTTCGACCGACACCGAGGTCGATCCCGCTAACGAGCTCACCGTCGCCTATCACCAGCTGGTAGACGAGATGGGTGCCGAGGGCGCCAACGAGCTGCTTGGCAAGCTTGAGTTCCACCCTGTCTTTACTGCACATCCCACCGAGGCCCGTCGTAAGGCCGTCGAGGGCAAGATCCGCCGTATCTCCAACCTGCTGGAGGAGCGTCCGCGTCTGGGCGGCTCCGACCTGGTGGAGAACGAGCGCCATATGCTGCAAGAAATCGACGCCCTGGTGCGCACGAGCCCCATCGCGCTCAAGAAGCCCACGCCTGTCGAGGAAGCCGATACCATCATCGACATCTTCGATAACACGCTGTTCGACGTCATCCCCGTCATCTATCGTCGCTTTGACGACTGGGTGCTGGGCGACAAGGCTGGCACCGTGCCGCCGCTGTGCCCGGCGTTCTTCCATCCCGGTAGCTGGATCGGCTCCGACCGCGACGGCAACCCCAACGTCACCGCCAAGGTGAGTCGTGAAGTCGCCGCCAAGTACTTTACCCATATGGTGCTCAAGCTCGAGGACAAGTGCCGCCGCATCGGCCGCAACCTGACGCTCGAGGCCGAGTACAGCAAGCCGTCTGCCGAGCTCATCAACCTGTGGAACCATCAGGTCGAGATGAGCGCCCAGTACACGGCCCGCGCCGAGCTCATCTCCGAGCACGAGCCGCATCGTGCCGTTATGCTCGTCATGGCCGACCGCCTCAACGCCACCGTGCGCCGCATCACCGACACCATGTATCACAGCGCCGACGAGTTCCTGGAGGACCTGCGCGTCGTCCAACGTTCGCTGGCTGCCTGCGGTGCCGTCCGCGCTGCCTACGGCCCGGTCCAGACCATCATCTGGCAGGTCGAGTCCTTCGGCTTCCATATGGTCGAGATGGAGTTCCGTCAGCACTCCGTGGTGCATGCCCGCGCCCTTAAGGATATCCACGAGAACGGTATCCACGGCGATCTGCAGCCCATGACGCGCGAGGTCATCGATACCTTCCGTGCCATCGGATCCATCCAAAAGCGCTACGGCAAGAAGATGGCGCACCGCTACATCATCTCGTTCACCAAGAGCGCCCAGCATGTGGCCGACGTCTTTGAGCTTGCCCACCTGTCCTTCGCACACGAGGAAGATGTCCCCGAGCTCGACGTGATCCCGCTGTTCGAGCAGCTCGAGGACCTCGAGGGCTGCATCGACGTACTCGACCAGATGCTTACGCTGCCCGTGGTGCAAAAGCGCCTTGCCCAGACCAACCGCCGCATGGAGGTCATGCTGGGCTATTCTGACTCCTCCAAGGATGCCGGTCCTACCACGGCCATGCTTGCGCTGCACTCCGCGCAGGAGCGCATCGCCAAGTGGGCCGAGAAGAACGATGTCGACCTGGTGCTCATGCACGGTCGCGGCGGTGCCGTGGGCCGTGGCGGCGGCCCGGCCAACAAGGCCGTGCTGGCGCAGCCCAAGGGTTCGGTCAACTGCTTCTTTAAGCTCACCGAGCAGGGCGAGGTCATCTTTGCCCGTTACGGCAACCGCACGCTGGCTCAGCGCCACGTTGAGTCCGTTGCCGCCGCAACGCTTTTGCAGTCGGCCCCGAGCGTCGAGAAGACCAACACCGAGACCACGCAGAAGTTCTGGGATATGGCCGAGAAGCTCAACGCCGTAAGCCATGAGCGCTATCTGGACCTGCTGCACACCGACGACTTTACGCCGTGGTTCTCGACCGTGACGCCGCTGACCGAGGTCGGCCTGCTGCCGATCGGCTCGCGTCCGGCCAAGCGCGGTCTGGGCGCCAAGTCGCTCGACGACCTGCGTACCATTCCGTGGATCTTCAGCTGGAGCCAGGCGCGCATCAACCTGGCCGCTTGGTACGGCCTGGGTACCGCCTGCGAGCAGCTTGGAGACCTTGACCAGCTCAAGGCTGCCTACCAGGAGTGGCCGTTCTTCCGCACCTTTATCGACAACATCGAGATGTCGATTGCCAAGACCGACCAGCGCATCGCCAAGATGTACCTGCACCTGGGTGACCGCGAGGATCTGTCCGAGAAGGTCTTCACCGAGATGCAGCTCACCCGTAAGTGGGTCCTTGCCATCGTCGGTGACGAATGGCCGCTGCAGCGCCGCCGCGTGCTTGGTTGCGCCGTCCGCGTCCGTAACCCCTACGTCGATGCTCTGTCCATCGCCCAGGTCCGCGCCCTTCGCGAGGTGCGTATGAATCAGGACGAGATGGCCGAGGAGAAGAAGGCCGAGTACATGAGCCTGATTCTTTCGACTGTGACCGGCGTCTCGGCAGGTTTGCAGAACACGGGGTAATAGATAGCCCTGTGGCTCTCACCGGGACCCGATGGGTTTCCCTCTGAATGCGTCCTCGCACTTGAAGCCCCCTTATCCTGCTCCTTCGGAGTTATGGATAAGGGGGCTTCGTGCTGCGGAATGCATTCAGAGGGAAACCCATCGGGTCCCTTCATCCCCGGTCTTCTGGGATTAGGGCTGAAGAGAAGAATGGTGCGCTTCGCGCTTAATGCAGGGTGCGGCGAGGGATTCTTGCGTCCTGCGGAGTGTGCCTAAAAGTAAACCTATGGCGGGCCCTGCGATGTCCGGCCTTCTGCGGATTACGGGCTGAGGGAAAGATGGCTCGCTTCGCGCGTTTTGGATGGGGGTCTGTCCCGGCGGCGCGTTTGGCGCTTCGCGCTTCGCGCCTTTGGTTAGTGGTCGTAGTTCCTTTTGGGATCGCGGCCGTTATTTGTGCCGCTTAAATGTGAACGTTCTGTTAACGAGTTGGTGGGTGGTTGGTTGTTATCGGTGAGCGGCGTATCCTTCCAACGGTTTATCTAGTGTGTTAGATGAAAGGAAGAGGGCGTTCGTCGTTGTTTGAATGTGAACTGCCGTTTGACCATAAGACGTTGCATCTGGAGCTCGAGGACAAGAACTTCGCGGGTGTGATGGAAGGTCATCAAAACGAGTTTAAGACCACGAAATCGCAGGAAGAACTGGTTGAGGCGTCGCTTGCCAATCCTTATGGCTCGCCTTCGCTCGAGGAGCTTTGTGCTGGCAAGAAGGACATTGTCATCATCAGCTCCGACCATACGCGTCCCGTTCCTTCGCGTGTGACGATGCCTATTCTGCTGCATCACATTCATGCCGCTGCGCCCGAGGCTCGCGTGCGTATTCTGGTTGCGACCGGCATGCACCGTCCCTCGACGCATGAGGAGCTCGTCAACAAGTATGGCGAGGAGATCGTCGCCAACGAGGAAATCGTCATGCATGTCGCGACCGACGACAGCATGATGAAAAAGATTGGCACCCTGCCTTCTGGTGGTGAGTGCATCATCAACAAGATTGCCGCCGATTGCGATCTGCTGCTTGCCGAGGGCTTTATTGAGCCGCACTTCTTTGCCGGTTTCTCTGGTAGCCGCAAGTCCGTCCTGCCTGGCATCGCCAGCTACAAGACCATCATGTACAACCACAACGGTCAGTTTGTGAACGATTCCCATTCGCGTGCCGGCAACCTGTGCCACAACCACGTGAGCGAGGACATGTTTGCCGCCGCCGAGATGGCTCACCTTGCCTTTGTGCTTAACGTGGTGCTCAACGGTAAGCACGAGGTCATTGGCTCCTTTGCCGGCGATATCCACAAGGCGCACGAGGCCGGCTGCGAGTTCGTGAAGAGCCTTGCCGGCGTTGAGCCCGTCGAGTGCGAGATTGCCATCACCACCAACGGCGGCTACCCGCTCGACCAGAACATCTACCAGGCCGTGAAGGGCATGTGCTCTGCCGAGGCCACGCTTCCCGAGGGCGGCGTGATTATCGATGTCGCCGGTTGTGCCGACGGTCACGGTGGCGAGGGCTTCTATCACAACATCGCCGACAACGATCCGGCAGAGTTTGAGCGCGCCTGCATCGACCGTCCTAAGGACGAGACCCTGCCTGACCAGTGGACGAGCCAGATCTTTGCCCGCATCCTGGCGCATCACCCTGTGATCATGGTCACCGACCTGTGCGATCACCAGATGCTCAAGGATATGCACATGACGCCGGTCAACACTATCGAGGAGGCGCTCAAGCTCGCCTTTGAGATGAAGGGTGCCGATGCCAAGGTAGCCGTTATTCCCGATGGCCTGGGCGTTGTCGTCGCGCAGCACTAGTGCGCGGCCTAAACGAATCGTTTGTAACCGACAAGAAAGATAAGGTTTTATGCTTACCAAACTCCTCTGCGAATTCGGCGCAACGGCCCTCATGATCATTTTTGGCGTGGGCGTGCACTGCGATACCGTGCTAAAGGGCACCAAGTATCAGGGATCCGGCCACATGTTTGCCATCACCACCTGGTCTTTTGGCATCTCGGTCTGCCTGTTTGTCTTTGGCGGCGCCGTGTGCATGAACCCTGCCATGGTGCTTGCCCAGTGCATCGTCGGCCTGGTGCCGTGGGGTAACTGCATCCCCTTCATGCTCGCTGATATGCTCGGCGGCTTTGTGGGTGCTGTAATCGCTTGGTTTATGTATGCCGATGAGTTCAAGGCCTCCGAGGGAGCCGTCGACCCCATTGCCCAGCGCAACATCTTCTCGACCAACCCCACCA
Organism: uncultured Collinsella sp.; assembly: GCA_902496945.1. GTDB lineage: Bacteria > Actinomycetota > Coriobacteriia > Coriobacteriales > Coriobacteriaceae > Collinsella. The sequence goes on along the minus strand of CABVDE010000004.1, from coordinate 55,299 downwards.
CCGAGGGCACGAACTATGCTCGCAACTTCTTCTGCGAGGCTATCTGCACCTTCGTGTTCATCAGCGCCATCCTCGCTACCGCCAGCCGTGCTGGCGAGAACGTCCTGATGCTCGCCATCTGCGTCGGTCTGATCGTCTGGGCCGTTGGCATGGGCATGGGCGGCATCACCGGCTTCGCCATGAACCAGGCCCGTGACCTTGGTCCTCGTATGGCCTATCAGGTGCTGCCGATCAAGAACAAGGCCGACAACAACTGGAAGTATGGTCTGCTTGTTCCTGGCATCGCTCCGTTTGTCGGTGCCGCTCTGGCCGCGCTGTTTGTGCATGGCTTCTTGGGCATGTTCTAGTCCAAGACAATTGATATAACGCCCGGGTCCGGCATAGGTTAACTTCCCGCCGCGTCCTCGGACATGCAAGAAGCTCCCGCTGCGCACTTCGTGCGGCGGGAGCTTCTTGCGTCCTGCGGAGTGCGGCGGGAAGTTAACCTATGCCGGACCCTGCGTGAATCCAGTTGTTTTGGAACAAGCAACCCAACATATTTATCTGAATTTGGATGGGAGGGGCTTGTTACTGATAGGGGCGTTGGGCTGTTGTTGACACTTTGGGATGGATCGTGCTTTTGGTTGGGCGGGGCTTTGGGCCGGGCTCTCACTTTGGGGTGGAGTGGTTACTTAGCTGAAGAGGGGCTTAATGGCTGATAGGTAGTCTTTGGCTACGTCTTCTTTTGGGGCTTGGAAGTTGTGCCAGGCCCACCATTGGACCATTCCTACGAAGCTTGAGGCTATGTGGTGTAGGAGAAAGCTGCGGTCCATGGTGGCGGCGGGGCCTGTGGGATCGACGGGGACGGTTTCGGCTGCTCGTGACATGATGGTCTTGCGTAAACTGTCGGCGAAGACTCGTGAGCCGGCGCCGGCTACGAGGGCGCGTACGCCCTGACGGCGTTCCCAGAGGTTGTTGAGGATATGCTCGACTTGTACGAGCGGATCATCGAGTGGCGTGCCGTCAGCGTCGAGGGCATGGGTGCAGATATCGCATACGAGCTCGGTGAGCAGGTCGTCTTTGCTCTTGAAGAGGCCGTAGAACGTCGCGCGGCCCACCTGGGCACGCGCGATGATGTCGCCGACGGTGATCTTTCCGTAGTCTTCCTCGCGCAGGAGTTCGGAAAACGCTGTGACAATAGCAGCGCGGCTTTTTGCCTTGCGGGCATCCATGGCTATGCGTCCGCGTGAACAAGCAGGCAACGGAGCGTACCGGAGCAGCCCTCGTAGGGGCGCTTGCCGGCGCCGTAACCGACGGCTTCGATGCGGTAGCGTGAGGGCAGTTGGTCGGACGTGCGCAGCGCGGTGACGATGGCGGCGCCCGTGGGCGTCACGAGCTCGCCGGCGACCGGTGCGGGCGTGAGGACGATATTGCCCGCCTGACACAGGTTGACGACAGCGGGGACGGGAATGGGCATGAGGCCATGGGCGCAGCGGATGGTGCCGTGGCCCTCGGAGAGCGACTCGACGACAATATCCTCGATGTCCAGTTCGTCGAGACAGATGGCGACAGAGCAGACGTCGACGATGGAGTCGACGGCGCCCACCTCGTGAAACAGGACGGTGTCGGGCGTTTTGCCGTGAGCCTTTGCCTCGGCAGCAGCGAGTACGGAAAAAATGGCGAGGGCGCGACGCTTGGCACCATCGCTTAGCTGCGAGCCATCGATGATCGTCGTGACATCGGCCAAGGAGCGGTGGTGATGGTGGTGGGCGTGATGGTGACCGTTGTGGTCGTGGGCATGCTCATGCGTGTGTTCGTGGCAGTGAGCATGCTCATGCTCGTCCTCGTGATGATGCTCGTGCTCATGCTCGCCATGGTCGTGATGGTGGTGATGAGCATGCTCGTGCGTGTGCTCGGCGTCTGCTTCGTTGCCATAGAGCCATGCCATATCGTGGTCGTGGTTCTCGAGCTCCTCTGCCAGCTGAACGTCAAAGTCGCAGGCGTCGATGCCATGCTTGTTTACGCGCGTGACGGCGATCGTAAAGCCGTCGACCGGCAGCGTGGCGAGCTGTTCGCGCAGGTGCTCCTCGCTGGCGCCCAGATCGAGCAGGGCCGCGACGGTCATATCGCCGCTGATGCCCGAGGTGCCGTCGATGATAAGCGTATGCTGATGGTTGGACATGGAATGCTCCTTAACGGGCGCAGGGTGTTCCGGCGCTCAGATGATTGATAAGACTTGCCTGGTAGGCGGCACCAAAGCCATTGTCGATATTGACGACCGAAACGCCGCTGGCGCAGGAGTTGAGCATGGCGAGCAGCGCGGCTACGCCACCAAAGCTCGCGCCGTACCCCACGCTGGTGGGAACGGCGATGACCGGACAGCTCACCAGGCCGCCGATAACGCTCGCCAGCGCGCCCTCCATGCCGGCGATGGCGATGACCACCTGTGCCTGGGCAAGTTCCTCGGCATGCGCGAGCAAACGGTGCAGGCCGGCGACGCCTACGTCGTAGAGGCGGTCGACCTCGTTGCCGTAGAACTCGGCCGTCAACGCGGCTTCCTCGGCCACGGGCAAGTCGCTCGTGCCGGCGCAGGCGACAACGATGCGTCCGTTACCGGTAGGGGAGGGCTTACCGCCTACGAGGGCGAGCTGGGCGTTCGGGACATATCCCAGGTCGATACCGTTGTCGAGAAGCTCCGAGGTACGGGTTGCCTTCTCGGCGTCCAAGCGCGTGACTAGGATGCGCTCCTGACCGGCATCGCGCAGCGCTTTGATAATGGCGGCAATCTGCTCGGCGGTTTTACCGGCGCCGTAGACAACCTCACCGGCCCCCTGGCGCACCCCGCGCGAAAGATCGAGCTGCGCAAAACCCAGATCGGCGGTTGGCGCCGTTTGGATGCGTGTAAGGGCGACTGTCGGGGTGACTGCTCCGTCGGCAACATCGCTCAGTAACTGCTCAAGATCTCGCTTATCCATATATGTTCCCTTCGACGGCGCAAAGTCTAGCACTCAAAGGGTATGTTTCCGAACACTAAGACAAAATTGTTCGGAAACTAGATATAGGGAAGTTGATTCTGTTGTTAGATGGATCGGCTAGTCACGCAGGATGATATCCATGGCGAGCATCAGGTTGCGCTCGTCGATGGCAAACGGAGCGGCCTCGCGCGTCTTGGGCTTGGCGCAAAATGCGATGCCCGTGCCCGCGGCCTGAATCATGGGGATGTCGTTGGCGCCGTCGCCGATCGCCACGGTATGGGCCATATCGACACCGCACTCAACCGCCCAATCCAGCAGCTGGATGAGCTTGGATTCCTTGGTCACAATGTCTGCCGCCAGCTTGCCCGTGAGCTTGCCGTCTACGACCTCCAGGCGGTTGGCCAGGCAAAAATCGATGCCCGCGGCAGCTACGATCTTGTCGGCGACCTCGTGGAAGCCGCCGCTTACCACGCCGACCTTCCAGCCTTTGCTGTGCGCCGAGCGCACAAGCTCCAGTGCGCCGGGGGTAAACGTCACGCGCTCAAAGGTGCGCTCGAAAACGCTCTCGTCCAGGCCGGCGAGCAGCCCCACGCGCTCCTCGAGCGCCTGCTTAAAGTCGAGCTCGCCGCGCATGGCGCGTTCGGTGATCCGCGCAACTTGCCCGCCCACGCCTGCCTCCTCGCCCAACAGGTCGATGACCTCCTGGTTGATGAGCGTGGAATCGATATCCATAACGATGAGGCGTGAAGTCATGGCGGGCCTTTCCGAGTGCAGTTGTATTGTAGGCACATTGTCGCACGCGGCGCGCCTTGGCGACGGCCAGGCCGCGCCAATTGTTTCGTCTCCGTCAAGTCTTTGAGCGGGAGCCACTTTTTCGCGGTACATCGGCGCGGGTGCGATAAGATAGAACGCCATGTCCGGCTGCGCGGTTTACGCAGGCTGGGCAAATCTGTACGACGCCGCCCGGAACGACACGGGGCGGCACAGATCCATAAAGGAGGATCACTGGTATGAGCCAGACCCGTCCCATCGACGAGCATTCCATGCACACCCGTACCTGCGGCGAGCTTCGCCGCGAGAACGTGGGCGAAGAGGTCACCCTCACCGGTTGGGTGAGCCGTCGCCGCGACCACGGCGGCCTTATCTTCTGTGACCTTCGCGACCGCGAGGGCATCACGCAGCTCACCTTCGACCCCGAGCACTCCGACGGCGATGCCTTTAAGATCGCCGAGACCATGCGTCCCGAGTGGCCCATCAAGATTCACGGCGTCGTGCGCGCTCGTGGCGAGGAAACCACCAACGCCAAGCTCGCGACCGGCGAAATCGAGGTCCTGACCGACCACGCCGAGGTGCTCAACACGTCCGTCACCCCGCCGTTCCAGATCGAGGACGGCATCGAGACCAGCGAGGACACCCGTCTGCGCTATCGCTATCTGGACCTCCGTCGTCCCGAGATGATGGCCAACCTCAAGCTGCGCTCCGACTTCACCTTTGCCATTCGCGAGGCGCTTCACAACCGTGAGTTCATGGAGGTCGAGACGCCCTCCCTGTTCAAGTCCACGCCCGAGGGCGCTCGAGACTTCATCGTTCCCAGCCGTATTCAGCCGGGTAACTTCTACGCCCTGCCGCAGTCCCCGCAGCTCCTAAAGCAGCTGCTCATGGTCGGTGGCGTCGAGCGCTACTACCAGGTTGCCAAGTGCTTCCGCGACGAGGACCTGCGTGCCGACCGTCAGCCCGAGTTCACCCAGGTCGATATCGAGATGTCCTTCGTGGACCAGAACGACGTCATGAGCGCACTCGAAGAGGTCCTGGCCGATGCTTTCGGTCGCATGGGTGTCGAGATGCCCACGCCGCTGCGTCGCATGGACTACTGGGAGGCCATGGACACCTATGGCTCCGACAAGCCCGATACCCGCTATGGCATGCATCTGGTCGATCTGACCGACATCTTTGCCAACTCCAAGTTCAAGGTCTTTGCGACTGCCGCAAACGAGGAGGGCTCCGTCGTCAAGGCCATCAACGCCAAGGGCGCCGGTGCCTGGGCACGTGCCAAGATCGATAAGCTCGCCGGCGTGGCCTCCACGTTTGGCGCCAAGGGTCTGGCCTGGATCGCTTTCCGCGAGGACGGCTCCATCAACAGCCCCATCGTCAAGTTCTTCTCGGACGAGGAGATGGCGGCTCTGCGCGAGCGCATGAACGTCGAGCCTGGCGACCTCGTGATGTTCGCCGCCGGCCCGCGCCTGCTCTCTGACGAGATCTTGGGCGGCATGCGCTCTCACATGGCCAACGCACTCGAGATCAAACGCGAGGGTCACGACTTCCTGTGGGTCGTCAACTTCCCGCTGTTCCACTGGGATGAGGACCGCAAGGCCTATGCAGCCGAGCACCAGCCGTTCACTCTGCCGACCGAGACCGACATCGCCAAGATCGAGGCCGACCCGTTGGCTGCCGGTTCCTGCACCTACGACTTTGTCATGGACGGTTTTGAGGCCGGCGGCGGTGGCATGCGCATCCATAACGCCGAGATGCAGATGTCCATGCTCAAGCTCCTGGGCTTTACCGAGGAGCGCGCCGAGTCGCAGTTTGGCTTCCTCATGGAGGCGCTCAAGTTTGGTGCGCCCCCGATGGGCGGTTTTGCCCTGGGTCTGGACCGCGTGTGCATGCTGCTTACCGGCTCCGATTCTATCCGCGACGTCATGGCGTTCCCCAAGACGGCCAGCGGCTCCGACCTCATGTCGGGCGCCCCGAGTGCCGTTTCCGGCGCCCAGCTCAAGGACGTCAGCCTGCGCTTGATGTAGGCGGCGGGCTACATATTGCCTGCAACGAGGGAGGGACACGTGCCTTCCCTCGTTTTTTACGGCGGGGTGCGCTGAGACCGATGGTTTGATGCTGCGCGCCGGGAAACTTCGTCCCGGAATTCTCCTCCAAAGTGGGATGCGCTTTCCCAAATGGGCTGCATGGGGAAAGTGCATCCCAGAATCCCGTCGAATAATGGGACACAGTTTCCGGTAGAGCTTCTGGCAGAAATCGCATCTCGTTACCAATGCTCGGAATGGGATGTGGTTTCCGGTTTAGACCCCATGGGCAAAAAATGGCAAATATGAGTACTGTTGCAACGGCACTAACATATCTCTTGGCGCTCTTCGAGCCAAAATGAGTCGAAAATCAATTTGTCTAACACCCTATGGGTATTGAATGGGGCCGTGCAGAGCGTGGAAATTGCTCTAAGAAAGCATTTCGGGCTCGATTTTGCTGCTACTAAATTGGTAACAGTACTCATATTTGCCACTTTTTGCCCACGGGGTATCCGGAGGCGCTCTCAACAAGCGTCTCACGGTACAATAGCTACCACGTGGCTGGGTTTGCCGGCCGAATGGGCGAAGCCGTGGGAGGGGACATGGTCGAGTTTACGAAGACGATTAAAGATCCGTTGGGACTGCATGCCCGCCCGGTTGCGCTGCTTTACGACATCATTGCCAGGCATCGTAGTGACGTGTCGGTCAGTATTGGTGACCGTCATGTCGATGGGCGCGACGTGATGGGCCTGATGGCTCTCTACGGCGAGTGCGGCGAGGATATCGTGTTCCGTGTTTCGGGCGTGGATGAGGCCTCGTGCGTCACGTTGATCAGAAACCTCTCACTCTAAGCGTAACAAGGTGAAAAAGGGGAGAGTCCCCTCTGCTGCATAAATTGGTATGACAAGGCACGGCAAAGGGATATCCCGCGCCGTGCCTTCTTTGTTTCGTATGGGAAACTTTTCCGAAAACTGAATCGGGACCCTTCCCAAAAAGTTAACCGCGTGCTAGTTTACTAAGGCGAACATAGGCGTGGTTAACTTTTGCTGCGTCGATGTGAAGGACGAATCGATGTTAGGAGCCCAGTCATGTCTTGCGGACCGCAGATGCCGGCCATGCCACTTTCGATGGTAAAAGCGGGCGAAACGGTACACGTGTCCCGAGTAAAGGGCAACGAGGATATGAAGCACCACCTCAAGGATCTGGGCTTTGTCGAGGGCAACGAGGTTCACGTGGTGAGCTCGAGTGGCGCCAACATCATCGTCACGGTGCTCGGCGCTCGCTTTGGAATCGATTCCAAAGTCGCCATGCACATCATGACCGTCGGTTAGTCGACGGTATTTCTGTACGCACTGAAAGGGGGACAAGAGAATGAAGACGTTGGGTGACGTTAAGGTGGGCGAGAGCTCCACTATCGTCAAGCTACACGGCGAGGGCGCACTCCGTCGCCACCTTATGGACTTGGGGCTCATCAAGGGCACTTCGTTTAAGGTCGTGAAGGTTGCACCGCTCGGTGATCCGGTCGAGATCAACGTACGCGGCTACGAGCTTTCTATCCGCAAGGAGGAGGCTGCTGTCGTCGAGGTCCAGTAGCGGACCCTGAGGCGGTTATTTCCGCAGATCGAGTTAGAGTCTTCTAACTTATCCAGCACTTTTGATGCACATATTCGGCCTGCGCGGAGAAAGCAGCGCGGGCAAACAAGGAAGAAGGATTGAATGGCGGATTCTCAGATCCATGTCGCGCTGGCGGGTAACCCCAACTGCGGCAAGACCACGCTTTTCAACCTGATCACCGGCGCCAACGGTTATGTTGGCAACTGGCCTGGTGTTACGGTTGAGAAAAAGGAAGCCAAGCTCCTGAGTGACAAGAACGTCACCATCACGGACCTCCCCGGCATCTACTCGCTTTCCCCCTACAGCCCCGAGGAGCAATGCTCGCGCGATTACCTCATGAGCGGCGAGCCCGATGTGGTCGTCCAGGTGGTCGACGCCACCAACCTCGAGCGCAACCTGTACCTGGCGCTTCAGGTTATCGAGACCGGCCTGCCCGTGGTCGTCGCTCTCAACATGGCCGACTTGGTCGAGAAGAACGGCGACAAGATCGACACGGACAAGCTCTCCAAGAAGCTCGGCTGTCCGGTCATGATGATTTCGGCCCTTAAGAACAAGGGTATTAAGGAGCTGTTCGAGCAGGTTAAGAAGTCCGCTGCTTCCAAGGGCCAGGTGCCGGAGCACAAGTTCGATTCCTCCATCGAGGACGTTCTGGACCACATCGAGAACAACCTTCCGGCGAGCGTTCCCGCTAACAAGCGTCGCTATTACGCCGTCAAGCTGTTTGAGCGTGATGCGGACGCCTGCAAGCTCATCAACCTCACCAAGGAGAAGGCCGCTCGCGTGGAAGAGCTGGTCGCCCAGTGCGAGCAGGACTGTGATGACGACGCCGAGTCCATCATTACCGGTGAGCGCTATGGCGTCATCGCGCACATCATCGACGAGTGCCTCACCAAGGCTCCGGCCAAGATGAGCACCTCCGAGAAGATCGACCGTGTGGTTACCAACCGTATCCTGGGCCTGCCGATCTTTGTGGTCATCATGTTCTGCGTGTACTACATCGCCGTTTCTACCTTGGGCGGCACGGTGACCGACTTCACCAACGACCAGCTCTTCGGCACCGACGGCTGGTATGTGCTCGGCCAGGGTCGCGACGCCTACGATGCAGCCGTCGAGGCTGCGGGCGACGACGCCGATTCGGTTGACCCGGCGCAGTACGGCCCCTATGTCCCGGGTATCACCACCGTGGTGCACGACGCCCTTGTGGCGGGCGGTACCGAAGACGGTGGCCTGGTCGATTCGCTGGTCTGCGACGGCATCGTCGGCGGTTTGGGCGCCATCTTTGGCTTTGTGCCGCAGATGTTCCTGCTGTTCGTCATGCTGTCCTTCCTGGAGGACTGCGGCTATATGGCCCGCGTTGCCTTTATCATGGATCGTGTGTTCCGCCGCTTTGGTCTGTCCGGTAAGTCCTTTATCCCCATGCTCGTGTCCTCGGGCTGCGGCGTCCCCGGCGTCATGGCCACCAAGACCATCGAGAACGAGAAGGACCGCCGCATGACGGTCATGACCACCACGTTTATTCCCTGTGGCGCCAAGATGCCGATTATCGCCCTGCTCATGGGTTCCATCATCGGTGATTCTTCCACCACCGCGGCGTGGATCATCAGCCCGCTCTTCTACTTCCTGGGCGTCTTCGCCGTCATCGCCTCGGGCCTTATGCTCAAGAAGACCAAGCTCTTCGCCGGCCGCCCGACGCCGTTCGTTATGGAGCTTCCCGCCTACCACTTCCCGGCGATCCGCTCTTGGGCGCTGCACGTGTGGGAGCGCTGCTGGGCCTTTATCAAGAAGGCCGGCACGGTCATCTTCGCGTCCACCGTCGTGGTTTGGTTCCTCTCCAACTTTGGTAGCTACAACGGTTCCTTTGGCTTCCTGCCTGCGATGGACGGCATCCCCGAGGAGTTCATGGACTACTCCGTGCTTGCCATGCTCGGCAACCTGGTCGCTTGGATCTTCGCTCCGCTCGGCTTTAGCACCTGGCAGGCAACTGCGCTGACCGTCTCTGGCCTTGTGGCTAAGGAGAACGTCGTCGCCACTGCTGGCTCGCTGCTGTCCGTTGCCGACGCCGGCGAGACCGATCCGAGCCTGTGGACCGCATTTGCCGGTATGTTCCCGACCATGGGCGCTTGCGTTGCCTTTGGCGCCTTTAACCTGCTGTGCGCCCCGTGCTTTGCCGCCATGGGCACTATCCGCAACCAGATGGACTCCGGCAAGTGGACCGCGATTGCCATCGGTTACGAGTGCGCCTTCGCTTGGGTTATCGGCCTGTTCATCAATCAGTTCTACAACCTGTTCGTGCTGGGACAGTTTGGTTTCTGGACGATTGTCGCCGTTGTACTGCTGGTCGCGATGCTCTTCCAGATCTTCCGTCCCATCCCTGCGCATGTATGGACCGACGAGGACGAGACCGACACTGCTTCCGCCGCAGTTTCCGCTTAAGTCCGAATAAGGATTGACCCCTTTCCACGAGCCCGGGTGTCCCAGCGACACTCGGGCTTTTTGGTGGGGGAGATGTGGCGTTTCCGCAGATAAAACCGACCAAAATAAACCTGTCCCTTTTTGGTAGGTGGAGAATGGGGTAAAGTAAGTGATGGTTAACTAGAGGAGGCTTGCTATGGCACCTATCGATATTGTTGTACTGGCTGTTATCGGTATTGCGTTTGTCGCGGTATGCGTGCGCATCTACCGCAAGGGCACCTGCGCCGACTGCGCTCAGGGTGGCGTTTGCACGGGGCATTGCTCCAACAAAAAGACCTGCGCCGCACTTAAAGGCGTGGATAAGATCGCCGAAGATTTGGGTCGCGGTATCAAGTAAGACCCGTCATCGAGGCGCCCTGCGAGCATTCGCCCGCGGGGCGCTTTGTACATTTGGGGGAGAGCGCGGCGAGTTGAAGAGTAATTTTGGGTATCGTTAAATCAGTTGCGGTGAAATACGGACTGTTTCGGCTGTCAAGGCCTTATCTACTCCGTATTCCACCGCAACTTCTTGTGGGGTGGGCTAGAGACGCTGCATGCGGTACCCGACACCCATGTGCGTCTGAATCATCTTGGGGTGAGAGGGGTCTGCCTCGATCTTCTTGCGCAGGCTGCGCATGAACACGCGCAGGCTCGCCAGATCGCTGTCCCAGCTCGTGCCCCATATCTCGCGGGTGATGAAGGTGTGGGTGAGCACCTTGTCGACGTTTTTCGCCAGAAGGACGAGCAATTTGTACTCGGTTGGGGTGAGCGAGAGCTCGCGTCCGTCTTTCGTCGCGTATCCCGCGGCGTAGTCGATATGCAGCGGACCGTTGTCGAACGTGCTCGCCTCTGTCGACTCGCTCGACGCCATCGAGGAGCGCCTCAAATTCGCACGGACGCGCGCGAGCAGCTCATCCACAGAAAAGGGCTTGGTGAGGTAGTCGTCTGCCCCTGCGTCAAGTGCCGCAATCTTGTCGGAATCTTCGGTGCGCGCCGAAATGACGATAATGGGGACTGCCGACCAGCTTCGGATCTTCGTGATGACCTCGATACCGTCAATGTCGGGAAGGCCGAGGTCGAGCATGATGAGGCTGGGGCCGTGCGACACCGCATCCATGATGGCGGCCTGGCCGTTGCAGACCTTGCTCACGACATAGCCGTGGAGGTCAAGCGCGGTCGAAACGAGGTTTTGAACGGTCGGGTCATCTTCGACCAGGAGGATGCGTGGCTTAGCGGCATTATTCATGAATCTCGATCTCCTCGGCGGGCAGGGTAAAACGGAAGACGGCCCCATGGGGGTGGTTGTCGCGAACTTCGATGACGCCGCCATGCGCCTCCACGATGGAGCGGCAGAGCGACAGCCCAAGGCCGATGCTCCGACGCGAATCCACGGGCCGCGCGTTGCTTGAGGTGAAGAAGCGCTCAAAGATATGAGGCTTGTCGCAGTCTGGCACGCCCGGCCCATCGTCTGCGACGTCCACCACGACGAACGCGCCCTCGCGACGTGCGCTGATGGTGACGGTCGAGTCCTCGGGCGTGTATTTGAAGGCGTTCATGATGAGATTCGTAAGCACCTGCATGATGAGATGGACGTCGATGCGCACCAGCAGGATGTCGTCAGTGTGCTCGATGGTGACGGTGCGTCCACGCGATGCCTGGGCGACATGGCTGAGGGCGGCCTCGATGACCTCGTCGATGAGCTCGGATGTGAGGTTGAGGCGAATGGTGCCGTCCTCGACGCGCGTGATGGCGAGGAGGTTCTCCACGGTATCGATAAGCCAGAGGGAGTCGTGGTAGATGGCATCGGCAAGGTCACAGCGTTGTCCGAGGCTGAGCTTCTCGTCGCTCTTCCGGAGGATTGCCGCAGATCCGGATATAGCCGTGAGGGGCGTCCTCAAATCGTGGCCGATGGAGCGCAAAAGGTTGGCGCGCAGCTGCTCGTTTTTCGCCAGGACCGCGGCCTCCTCGCGCTCTTGCGCCGCCCGGTCGCTTTCGAGCGCCAGGGCGCATTCGCCTACGATGGATAGGACGATCGAATGCTCGAAGGCTTCGGTCTCGCGCCCCTCCAGGGCGATGCCGATGACACCGAATACCTTGTCGCCGGTGCGAACCGCGAGGTAGAGACAGCGCGCCTCGGGCAGGGTCCGCGTGCTTGCGCCCGCGCGCTTGTTGTTGGTGAAGGTCCAGGTTGCAACGGCGCGCTCATAGTCGGTGAGCAGCGACGCGGATCGGTCTTCGGTGCCAGCGGACTCATAGAGCGCCTCGCCGAGCGTGCCGTGTTCGGCGGGGTAGAAGACCACGTCGAGTTTTAGCAGCTTGACGAGTTGGTTCATGGCGACGCGGGCGCACTCCTCCGCGCTGTGGGCTTGCTGCAAGAGCTGGTTCGTTTCGAGGAGCACGCGCGTTTTGAATGCGTTCTCGGCGGATGTGCGGGCGCTATCGGTGATACGTGCCGTGAGCTCGCCGGCGACCATGGCGGTAGCGAACATGATGCCGAACGTGACAAGGTAGCTTTGGTCGTAGCTGTTGAGTGAGAACAGGGGCGTGACGAAGCAGAAGTTGTAAAGCACTACAGAGAGCACGCTCGATACGATCGTGCAGATGCGCCCCGCCGTGGTGACGGCGGTCAGCAGGGCCGTGAGGATATAGAGGGATATGATGCTGGAATCGGCAAGACCCAGGTGGCGGAAAGCCGTGCCGATCGCCGTGGCGGCAAGAGAGAGGGCCAGCGTGCGGAGCACGTCACGGCTGCTGGGCGGCTGCAGGGCGAGCGCACGGCGGCGTCCTTCGGGCCGGGAGGGCGGAGCCGACTGGTCTGGAATGATGTAAATGTCGAGGTTCGGGGCGAATGCTATGAGCTGCTCTACGAGAGATTTGCGGCCGAAGAGGGCCTGACGGACGCTGCCGCGCTCGCCCGTGCGCCCCATGACGATCTTCGAGATACCCGACAGGCGCGCGAACTCGGAGATCTGAAACGCGACGTCGTCGCCATAGACGGTTTCCATATGTGCTCCGAGCTGCTCGGCTAGGGCGATATTGGCTGCAAGCTTGGCGCGCTCATCATCGCTCATGGCCTGCGTGCGCGGGCTCTCTACGAACAGGGCGACGAGCTCGCTGCGAAACGCTTTCGCCATGCGCGCCGCGGCACGGACGATGCGGGGGTTGGTCGGCGCCGGGGAGACACAGACCAAGATACGCTCCTTGGTGTAGTAGTCACGGTTCCCCAGCACGCGTGCGGCGTCTGTGAGGTGGCCGGTGCGATCGGCGCAGCGGCGCAGCGCGATTTCTCGGAGCGCGGTGAGGTTCTCGACGGTAAAAAAATGCTGTTGCGCTCGGTCGGCTTGTGCGGGACGGTAGACGAGGCCGGCGCGAAGGCGCTCAAGTAGGTCTTCGGGCTCTATGTCGACGAGCTCGACCTGGTCGGCATCATCGAAGATGCGGTCGGGGATTCGCTCGCTCACGACAACGCCGGTGATGGATGCAACCATGTCGTTCAGGCTCTCGATATGCTGAACGTTCACGGTCGTATAGACGTCGATGCCCGCATGTAGAAGCTCCTCGACGTCTTGATAGCGCTTGTCGTGGCGAGACCCCGGCGCATTCGTATGGGCGAGCTCGTCGACAAGGATGAGCTGAGGGGCGCGTTCGATAGCCGCATCTAGATCGAACTCGCTGAGCGCAATGCCGTTGTGCTCGATGAGCTTACAGGGCACGTTCTCAAGCCCCTGTGCAAGATGGGCAGTCGCCGGACGTTCGTGCGGCTCGATGTATCCCGCGACGACGTCGACGCCGCGCCGCTTGGCGGCGTGGGCAGCTAGCAGCATCGCGTAGGTTTTGCCCACGCCCGCGGCATAGCCGAAGAAGATTTTGAGATGCCCCCGGCCATTTCGAACCTCGTCGGGCGATCCGTCTTGGTCGATTGCCTTGAGAAGAAGGTCCGGATCGGCGCGGGTGTCCGATGCGTCACGCGGCATGGTGTGGCCTTTCTGAAGCGTTGTCCATGCGTGCATACGCGGTGAGGACGCCACTGTATGCTCGCGAGGTCGAGTATAGGCGCACTGCAGCCGCAATAGTGCTTTCTGCCTGCATCTTTACGGCATCTTAAGGTCGTGAGCCCCGGCCCTCACGCCTCTTTAATCCCTAGAAGCGTTTACTGTCCCCAGACGCTTGCGAGAGCAGGCGTCCGAGACGTCGGACCGCGCGTGAAAGGGGCGGTAAATGAACATCCTCATTCCCATCATCGGAGTCGTCTGCATCGGACTCCTTATCTATTACATCTACATTCTGATGAGGAGTGATTCTTAAATCATGAGCGCTGCAATTCAGTACATCCTGTACTTTGCCGTGCTCGTCGTCCTGGCCATTACGCTCGGTCGGTTTATGGCCCATGTCATGGACGGTGAGCATACGTTTCTGTCGCCCGTGCTGGCTCCGGTGGAGCGCGGCATCTATCGCCTCCTGCGTATCGACGCCAAGGAGCAGATGGGCTGGAAGCGCTATCTGGTGAGCGTCCTCGCCTTCTCGGGTATCGGGCTCGTGGTGCTCATCGCGCTCCAGATGCTCCAGGCTGTCCTGCCGGGCAACCCGCAGCACCTGCCGGGCGTGTCGTGGGACCTGTCGTTCAACACGGCGGCCTCCTTCATCACCAATACCAACTGGCAGTCCTACTCCGGTGAGACCACCCTGTCCTACCTCGTGCAGTTCATGGGCCTCACCGTGCAGAACTTCGTTTCCGCCGGTACCGGTATCGCGGTCATGTTCGCGTTGATCCGCGGCTTCCGCCAGGTCAAGGAGCAGGGTCTGGGTTCCTTCTGGGTCGACCTCACCCGCACCGTCCTGTACGTGCTCATCCCGCTGAACCTCGTGTTCGGCATCTGCCTGGTCGCCGGCGGCGTCATCTCCAACTTCCAGCCGGCTCAGAAGGCCGAGCTCGTCGAGCCCGTCGCTGTCCAGCCCAATGCCGACGGCGGCTGGAGCGTTATCGACGGCGCCCAGATCGAGGGCGACACCGTCAAGGTCGACGGCAAGGTTGTCGAGGGCGCGCGCGTGGTCACCGAGCAGTTCCTGCCCCAGGGCCCCGCTGCGTCTCAGGTCGCCATCAAGCAGTCCGGCACCAACGGCGGCGGCTTCTTCGGCGTGAACTCCGCCCATCCGTATGAGAACCCCAACGCCTTCACCAACATCATCGAGATGACCAGCCTGCTGCTGATCCCGGCCGCCTGCTGCTTCACCTTCGGCATCGGCGTCAGGAACACCAAGCAGGGCAAGGCCATCTTTGCCGCCATGTTCATCCTGCTGGTGGTCTTCACCGGCACCATCGCCGTCAACGAGCATGCGGGCACCCCGCAGCTGGCCGATAACGGCGCGGTCAATATCGAGATGACCGACGGCCAGGCCGGCGGCAACATGGAGGGCAAGGAGAGCCGCTTCGGCATCGCCACCTCCTCCACGTGGTCGGCTTACACCACCGCCGCCTCCAACGGCTCGGTTAACTCCATGCACGACTCCTACACCCCGCTGGGCGGTTTTGTCCAGATGCTCCAGATGGCCCTGGGCGAGGTCGTCTTCGGCGGCGTGGGCTGCGGCCTGTACGGCATGATCGGCTTCGCCATCCTCACGGTGTTCATCGCCGGCCTCATGGTCGGACGCACGCCCGAGTTCCTGGGCAAGAAGATCGAGCCGGGCGAGATGCGCTGGGCAGTCGTCCTGTGCCTGGCGACTCCGTTCGCCATTCTGGTGTGCTCGGCCATCGCCTGCATGGTGCCCGGTCTCGCCGACCAGCTCAACAATGGCGGCGCGCACGGCTTCTCCGAGGTGCTGTATGCCTTCATCTCATGCGGCGGCAACAACGGCTCGGCGTTTGCGGGCATGAACTGCAACATCCCCTGGATCAACGTCATGCTCGGCCTCGAGATGCTGTTCGCCCGCTTCGTGCCCATCGTCGGTACGCTGGCTATCGCCGGCTCGCTGGCCAAGAAGGGTAAGGTCGCCGAGAGCGCCGGTACCCTGTCCACCACCAACGGCATGTTCGTATTCCTGCTCGTGTTCATCGTTCTGCTGATCGGTGCCCTGAGCTTCTTCCCGGCCCTGGCGCTTGGCCCCGTTGCCGAGTTCTTCCAGATGATTGCGTAAAGGAGGCGCAGATTTATGGCTATGCAAAAAGACATGATGGGCCGCGCGGTCCGCGACTCGTTTGCCAAGCTGGATCCTCGCGTCCAGATTCAAAACCCGGTCATGTTCCTGGTGTGGCTTTCCGCCGTCATGACCTCCGTCCTGGCCGTCGCCTCCGTCTCCGGCGTGCAGGACGCGGGCGTGCCCACCTACTATGTGGTCGCCATCGCGGTCATCCTGTGGCTCACCGACCTGTTCTCGAACTTCGCCGAGGCGCTTGCCGAGGGCCGCGGTAAGGCCCAGGCCGATTCCCTGCGTGCGGCCAAGAAGGATGTCGAGGCCCATCGCATCGAGTCCGTTGAGGACAAGGAGCACTTCACCGTCGTTCCCGGCGCCGAGCTCACGCGCGGCGACCTGGTGGTCGTGCGCGCCGGCGAGCAGATTCCCGGCGACGGCGACGTCATCGAGGGCGCTGCCTCCGTCGACGAGTCCGCCATCACCGGCGAGTCCGCCCCCGTGGTCCGCGAGGCCGGCGGCGACCGCTCCGCCGTCACCGGCGGTACCACGGTGCTGTCCGACTGGATCATCGTCAAGATCTCCAGCGAGCCCGGCCAGAGCTTCCTGGACAAGATGATCGCGATGGTCGAGGGCGCCGCGCGCAAGAAGACCCCCAACGAGATCGCCCTGGAGATCTTCCTGGTGGCCCTCTCCATCGTCTTCATCCTGGTCACGCTGGCCCTGTATTGTTACTCCTGCTTCTCGTCCGGCCTTAACGGCATGGCCAACCCCACGTCCGTGACCACGCTCGTGGCGCTGCTCGTGTGCCTGGCCCCCACTACCATCGGCGCCCTTCTGTCCGCCATCGGCATCGCCGGCATGAGCCGTCTGAACGAGGCCAACGTGCTGGCCATGTCCGGCCGCGCCATCGAGGCCGCCGGCGACGTCGACATCCTCATGCTCGACAAGACCGGCACCATCACCCTGGGCAACCGCCAGGCTTCCGAGTTCATCCCGGTCGACGGCGTCGATCCCGCGGAGCTGGCCGATGCCGCCCAGCTCTCCTCGCTGGCCGACGAGACGCCCGAGGGCCGTTCCATCGTCGTGCTCGCCAAGGAGCAGTTCGGCCTGCGCGGCCGCACGCTCGAGGACAAGGGCATGGAGTTCATCCCGTTCACCGCGGCGACGCGTATGTCCGGCGTGAACTACGAGGGCAATGAGATCCGCAAGGGCGCTGCCGATTCCGTGCGCGCCTATGTGGAGGCGGCCGGCGGCGTGTTCTCCCAGGAGTGCGACGAGGCCGTCGAGCGCATCGCCAAGGCCGGCGGCACCCCGCTGGTCGTGGCCAAGAACTGCCGCGTGCTGGGCGTCGTGTACCTCAAGGACATCATCAAGTCCGGCGTTAAGGAGAAGTTCGCCGACCTGCGCAAGATGGGCATCAAGACCATCATGGTGACGGGCGACAACCCGCTCACCGCCGCGGCAATCGCCGCCGAGGCCGGCGTGGACGACTTCCTGGCCGAGGCCACCCCCGAGGGCAAGCTCGAGAAGATCCGCGAGTTCCAGCGCGAGGGCCACCTGGTCGCCATGACCGGCGACGGCACCAACGACGCGCCCGCTCTGGCCCAGGCCGACGTCGCCGTGGCCATGAACACGGGCACCCAGGCCGCCAAGGAGGCCGGCAACATGGTCGACCTCGACTCCAGCCCCACCAAGCTCATCGATATCGTGCGTATCGGCAAGCAGCTGCTCATGACCCGCGGTTCGCTCACGACCTTCTCGGTGGCCAACGACGTGGCGAAGTACTTCGCCATCATCCCGGCCCTGTTCTCGCCGATCTACCCGGGCCTTGGCGCGCTCAACATCCTCGGTCTGGCAGGCCCGCTGTCCGCGGTTCTCTCGGCCATCATCTATAACGCGCTCGTTATCGTCGCGCTGATCCCGGCCGCGCTGAAGGGCGTCAAGTACCGCGAGGTCCCGTCCGGACAGCTGCTGACCCACAACCTGCTCGTGTGGGGCCTGGGCGGCATCGTTGCCCCGTTCGTATTCATCAAGCTCATCGACATGCTGCTCTCGTTCTGCGGCATCATGTAAGTGGAGGTTTGTATGTTCAAAGGTGCTGCATCGCGCGCACTGGGCGTGTTCGCGCTGTTTACCGTTGTCTGCGGCCTGGGCTATACGCTCGTCGTGACCGGCATCGCCCAGGTTGCGTTCCCGTACCAGGCGAACGGTTCGCTCATCAAGGTCGACGGCAAGGTCGTGGGCTCCGAGCTGATCGGCCAGAACTTCGAGGATGGGGACCACATGTGGGGCCGCATCCAGAACGTGGCTATCGTCGAGGGGAAGGACGGCGAGCTCATGGCCTACGGCGCCCCGTCCAACCTGTCCCCGGCGAGTGAGGAGTACCGGCAGCTCGTGGGCGCGCGCGTGAAGAAGATCCGCGCCGCCAACCCCGATGCCGATATGGACGCCGTGCCCGTCGACCTGGTGACGTGTTCGGGGTCCGGCCTCGACCCGGAGATCTCCCCCGATGCCGCCGAGTACCAGGTCCCGCGCCTTGCCAAGGCCACGGGCAAGAGCGAAGGCGAGGTGCGCGACATCATCGCCCAGTGCACCAAGGGCCGATTCCTGGGCGTCTTCGGCGAGCCCACGGTCAACGTGCTCAAGGTGAACCTTATGCTGGACGGCACGCTGTAGGTGAGGGAGTGGCGGATGAGGGCATGACTGACTATCTGAGCTCTCAATTCCACCCCGCCCATCAGCTGCGGTGGAATACGGACTGTTTTGCCTGTCAAAGGCCTTATCTACTTCGTATTCCACCGCAACTTTTTTGTGAGGGTCGGGATTGAAGGTGAGGAGTGCGAGCGAGTGCAGATACGGCAGTTGCTGATACGATAGGTGTGTCAGTAACTGCCGCCGAGCGGCTCAAACGAAAGGAATCCTGTATGGAGTCTTCCGCCTATCCGATGCTCTTTAGTCCGATCAAGGTCGGTACGACCGAGGTCAAGAACCGCGTCTTTATGCCGCCGGTATCTACCAACCTGGCCGATCACGGCTATGTGACCGACGACTTGGTCGATCATTACCGTGCCCGTGCCAAGGGCGGCGTGGGCCTCATCATCACCGAGGTCGTGACGGTCGAGCCCACCTATACCTATCTGCCGGGTGACATGTGCTGCTACGACGACACGTTTATCCCTGGCTGGGAAAAGCTCGCCGCGGCCGTCCACGAGTATGGCTGCAAGATCATGCCGCAGCTCTTCCACCCCGCCTACATGGCCTTTAACGTTCCGGGCACGCCGCGCCTGATCGCTCCGTCCTTTGTGGGCCCGTCTTACGCCCGCGAGGCACCGCGCCCCATCACGGTTGACGAGATCCACGAGCTTACACATCAGTTCGGTGACGCTGCCGTTCGTATGCAGAAAGCCGGCGTCGATGGCGTCGAGGTTCATGCGGCGCACGCCCATGGCATGCTCGGCGGCTTTTTGACCCCGCTCTATAACAAGCGTACCGACGAGTACGGTGGCTCGCTCGACGCCCGCATGCGCTTCTTGCTCGAGGTCATCGCCGAGATTCGCGAGCGCTGCGGCAAGGACTTTATCATCGACGTCCGCATCTCGGGCGATGAGTACACCGATGGCGGCCTGACCCTCAACGACATGATCTACGTCTCGCGTCGCCTGGAAAAGGCCGGCGTCGACATGATTCACGTGTCGGGCGGCACCACCATCAAGCGCGGCTCCGCCATTCCCGCCGCCGGTACCCAGCAGGCCTCGCATGCCGCATGCTCGCGCGAGATCAAAAAGCACGTCAACATTCCCGTCGCCACCGTCGGCCGCATCAACGAGGCCTGGATCGCCGAGGAGCTGATCGAGGACGGCGCCGCCGACATCTGCATGATGGGCCGCGCCAATCTGTGCGATGCCGAGTTCTGCAACAAGGCAGCCGCCGGCAACGCCGACGACATCCGCCCCTGCATTGGCTGCCTGCGCTGCCTGAACGGCATTATGTTTGGCAAGCGCATCTCCTGCACCGTCAACCCGGACGTGGAGCGCGACGAGGCTGGCTACGAGCCTGCCGCCGAGGCCAAGAACGTACTGGTTGTGGGCGCCGGTCCCGCGGGTATGGAGGCAGCCTACATTGCCGCCAAACGCGGTCATAACGTGGTGCTCGTGGATAAGCAGGACGAGCCGGGCGGCGAGATGCGCATCGCAGCCGTTCCGCCGGCAAAGCAGGAACTCACCCGCGTGATCAAGTATCAGTACCGTCGCCTGGCCGAGGCCGGCGTAAAGTGCGTCTTTGGCACCGAGCTTACTGCCGAGGACATTCAGCATGACTACGCGGGCTACGAGGTCGTCCTAGCCTATGGCGCCGAACCCATCGCCCCGGCCTTTATGCAGGTCTTTAAGCAGGTTATGACGGCTGACGACCTGCTGGGCGGCAAGGCTTTCCCGGGCAAGAAGATCGTCATCGTGGGTGGCGGTACCGTTGGCTGCGAGACGGCCGATTACCTGGCCCCGTTGGTCAACGACCTGTCGCCGGCCAACCGCGATGTCACCGTCATCGAGATGACCAAGACGCTCGCCGCCAACGAGGGTGGCGCCGGCCGCGCGGTGCTCATCACGCGCATGCTCTCCAAGGGCGTTCACGTGCTGACTGAGGCCAAGGTGACCGAGATTACCGAGGATACTATCAGCTACGAGAAGGACGGCGAGGTCCACACCATCGCCGATGCCGATACGCTGGTGCTTGCCATGGGCTATCGTCCCAACACCAAGTTGGCCGATGACCTTGACGCTGCCGGCGTTGCCACCCACGTGCTGGGCGATGCCCAGAAGTGCGGCAACATCCGCGACGCCATCGGCGATGGCTACAGGGTCGCCTGCGAGCTCTAGTCAGCCCCCTTTGCGCCGTTTGATGTAGAGGGGCCTGTCCCGAGGCGCCAATCGATAGAGAGCAAAAAGCGGCCGTCGTCCCGTATACGGGGCGGCGGCCGCTTGCGTTAGCTGCAATAAACCGTGCGATTAGAAGCCCAAAAATCTCCTTGACCTTGGCGATGCCGTTGATGTGACACGCTTCTTAGTGGTGTGTTGGTTGGCCAAAAACGGCTTCTTTCAGCGGGTGGATTTCTTGCTGGATTGAAAATGAGCTTACCGTTGAATGTCGAATGTTCTGGGTTCCAATTTGTTCTGGGCGAGCATGCTTGTGCCCGAATATGGTGCCCGGGCGCTCGTTGCCATGCACGGTAATCGTTCAATTGCGCGCATTTTGTTTGACCACACGCCATATGACCAGCACGACCAATATGGCGACCTGCGTGAGTACGATGGTGCTGCCGGGCTTAAGCCCCCAGATATAAGAGACGGTGAGTCCTGCCAAGACAGATATAAGCCCTACGGTGGAGCTCACAATACATGTCTGCCGCCAACTACGGGCGACGACAAGTGCACAGGCGACTGGCACCGTCATCATAGAGCTTACGATCAGGGCGCCTACGGTGCGCGCTGCGATGGAGATGGCGAGTGCGCAGGCGAAGATAAAGCTCACGTTGATAAAACGCGTGCGCACGCCGGCGATACGAGCGGCGCGCTCATCAAGTGCCACCCAAAAGAGCTCACGCGAAAACAAAAGGCAATAGGCGATAATACCTAATCCGACGACCATGACGCCTGCAAGCTCGGAGTTGTCGACCGTGACGATACTGCCAAAGAGAAAACTCGAGAACGTAGACGAGTTCGGCACAAATCCGGACAATACGCCGGCAAGTCCGACTCCAGCGGCCATAACAATAGCAATAGCAAGGTCCCCGCGGCTTTCGAGCCGCTTGCGAATCATCTCGACGAAGCAGGCAGCTGCAAGACATGCCACGGTGGCGCCCGCGACGGGGTTGATGCCGGCGATGAGGCCGCCCGCCACGCCAGCAAGCGAGGCATGACTCAACGTATCGCCGATCATCGAGAGGCGCTTGAGCACCACGATGACTCCCACAAGCGGAATCGCGACTCCCAGTACGATGCCGCTCAGGAACGCCCGCTGCATAAAGGCATACTGAAGCATGTCAAGCATGATGGATAACTCCTTGGGATAAAACAATGCGATCGGCCTCGAGACCCTCAAGTCGTTCGAGATCATGGCTCACCATAAGAACGACACGCTCGGGGTCGCGCATGAGGGTGGCCATGACCTCGATAAACTCGTTGACGCTCGAACGGTCGAGCCCGCTGGTGGGCTCATCGAGCACGAGGAGTTCTGGATGATTCACAAGAGCGCGAGCCAAAAGCGTCCGCTGCTGCTGGCCACCCGAAAGCTCGCCAATTAGTGAGTAAGCATGGTCGACGAGCCCCACGAGCTCGAGAGCTTGCAGCGCGGCAGCGTGAGACCCTCGACGTTGGCTGTGCCCGAGTGCATAGCGGTTGCTGGCAACAATCTCGGCTACCGTCGCGGGAAACTGGTCGTAGGAACCGCCGGCGCGTTGGGGGACGTAGCCAACGCGATGCCAATCGGTAAACGAGTGCGCAGGTGTCCCAAAGAGGAGGGCATCGCCTTGCTGGGGAACCAATTCGCCAAGCACCAATTTGAGGAGCGTGGACTTGCCAGCTCCATTCTCTCCCGAGAGAATCACGGCTTGACCAGGGGCAATGATCAATGAGCAATGGGCAAGAACGGGGGCAGGGCCATACGAAAACGAAAGATCGCGAATCTCAATGGGCGTTTCCATAGTTAGTCCCTCGCGCCTGGCGTTGCATTGGGGTCGGTCTCGTTTGCGGCGGTTTGCTTGTGCGCCGTAAAGACGGAGCCACCGTGGTCGAAGAGCTTGCGGTACTGCATGCACTCCAGGCGATCGTCGGCTTCGTGCAGTTTGCTCGGCATATTCTCGGCTTCGGGGACATGCCACGTGCCGTTTGCATCCTGTTTGCCGACCACATTGATGCTTGGCATGTTCTTGCGATTCTGCAGGCGCGCACGTTGATAGGCTGTGAGTGGAGCTCCTATGGCGTTGAGGGCGAGTGCTCCAACGTTATCGATACTTGTATCCAGCGTTTCGCTCGTCTGGGCGTTGCCGGCGACGTCGTAGTTCGCCCACACCACGTAGCGCGTCTGCCAGATGCGCTCAGTGTGCGTCGCCTCGTCCTCGTCGGTAAAGTAGAGGTCGTTATAGCGGTCGGTAAAGAACGGCTGGTGGTCACCGTACATCACCACGACCACGGGGCGGTCGAGCTCGCGCAGCTGGTCCAAAAAGTCGGCGAACGCTTTATCCGAGGCATCCATAAGGGAGCAATACTCGTTTGTCCACGTGGCGACCTTATCCTCGATGCCGTTTAGGTTTAGATGCACTTGCTGGTCGGCGTGCACCAGTCCGGTGTCGTAGGCCGAGTGATTCTGCATGGTTACGTCATGGATAAAGATGGGCTCGTTGTTCTGTCGCAGCACCTCGAGGCACTTGTCATATGTCGCCGCATCGGTTACCTTGCGGCAGAGCTGAGGTGCGCCAGCGAAATCCTCGATGGAAAGAAACTCATCAAAGCCCATGTCAGTAAAGACGTTCTCTCGGTTCCAGTTGCTGGCATGGTTGGGGTGCATGGCCACCGCGCGATACCCGAGCTTCTTGAACTGACGCGCGAGGTTCTCGGTGGGGGCTAAGTTATACGTCATGAAGGGGTACACACCGGCGCCCAGGTATGCCATCGAGTGCCCGGTCAAAAACTCAAACTCGCTGTTGCAGGTGCCCGCGCCAAAGGCACTCATGTAGCTCACACCCTGCATGATCGCGTCATCGATAGCCTTGAAGCGTTCGGGTCCCCGATAGTCGCAGCCCAGGCCGTTGAAAATCGAGAGGTCGGCGAACGACTCGTTCATGATGCAGATGACAGATGGCTTGAGCTGCTCGAACTGCGCCACGGCGGCGGCGCGGTCGACGTTGGCGACACCGTGGATGCCGCGGTTCCAGCGACCGGCCAGGCGCTTGATGAGCGCAGCCGTGTCGCGTCCGTCGTAGTGCTTGGGTTTGGGCGGGATCATCTTCTGTGCGCTAGAGATGAAGGTGGGCAGGAATCCTTGGCTGTAGTAGCTGTCGAGTGGCTTCCATGTGTGCAGCTTGATGCCGAGGGTATCGTAGTAGCTGATCATGGCCTGCCCAGCCAGCATGGCGCCGGCAACGAGTGCGGTGCGGCGGTCGACCGAGAGCGGCAGCTTGGTTTTGCGCTCGGATTTCTCGGTTTGGTCATCGCGGCGGGGCGGGCGTTCGCATATGGCGCGCGGGATGCGGGCGATGAGCACAATGCCGATTGCTGCCGCGGCAAGTCCCAAGAAGCAATAGCCGCTCAGCTCGTAAGTGTAGCTGCCGGCGACCGTGGCGGCCGTGGAAAGCGCGAACAAGTCGCCCGGTTGGATGGGCATCGATTTGAACGTGATGACGAAGTATTCAGCGATACCGATGGCGGCAAACGCCACAACGCCAAGGATCGCGGGGGTCTTCCGGCGACGTGGCAGATAGAACAACAGGCTCAGGAAACAGAAGATGAGCATGAGCTCCAAAAGAGCCGGGCCGGGCCGCATGTTCCACAGCTCATGGTTGGACGGAAGTTCGAGGGCGAGCGTCGAACAAATCGATGCGCCGGCGATTGCCGCAAGCGTACGGGAGTAGGGATGCTCGGCCATCCAGCTCTTTAGGTTCTTCATGCTCATCTTCACAGTGCTATCCCCCTACTCTTGATTAAGTGCCTTGACGAGCTTGTCAAGGTTATCCTGCATGACGGCGAGGTAGTCCTCGCCAGCCTCGAGTTGCTTATCCGTCAAGCCCTCGACTGGGTTGAGCTGCACGCACTCAGCGCCGGTTTCGTCGGCGATGGTCTTGGCGACCTTCTGGGAAACCAGGTCCTCGCCAAAGACCGTTTTGACGTTGTTGTCCTTGATGAACTGGACGATCTGCGCCATGGTCTTGGCGTTGGGCTCGCCCTCGGCGTCCATGCCGGTGATGGGCATCTGCGTGAGACCGAACTCGTCACACAGATAGCCGTAGGCCTCGTGCGAAACGACGATGGAGCGGCCTTTTACCTTGCTGAGTTCATTTTGGTACTGCTCGTCGAGTTCGTCGAACTTCTCAGCATATTTTTTGTAGTTCGCCTGGTAATCGGCCTTGTTGTCGGGGTCGGCCTTAATAAGCGCCCGCTCGATATTCTTGAGTTCGGCCTTGGCGTTCTTGGGGCTCAACCACACGTGCGGGTCGTGCTCGCCTGCGTGTTCGTGCTCGTCTGCGGACTCGTCTCCTTTGGCTGCCATACGCAGCGTGATGCCGTCGGAAGCCTTGCAGACGGTCGTTTTAGACGTGTCGATTGACTCAAGGGTGTCATCGACCCAGCCCTCCATGTCGGCACCATTGTAGATAAAGACATCGGACGCCTGAATTTGCCTGACATCGCTGGGGCTGGGCTCCCACTCGTGCGGCTCGGTTCCCGCGGGAACCAGGTTGGTCACCTTGACATGGCTTCCTCCGACTTTTTGCGCGAAGTCTGCCATGGGATAAAAACTTGCTACGACGTTGACGGTGTCGGAGGCCGTGCCTGCGCCGCCGGTCTGTGCTGAAGTGTTGCCGCCGCAGGCAGTGAGTCCTAGCACGGAGAACACGAGTGCTGCTCCGATACACGTCGTAAGACAGTGGCGACGGGTGAGGCGACGCCGAGGGCGACGCTTAAAGACTCGATTGTACATAGGTTTGCTCCAAAACAATAGGGTGAGAGCGCGTGCCGCTAGCGGCACGCGCTCGCGAACGTTCAGGTGTGTTCGATTGTTTTGGGGGTCGTTAATCGTCCAGGCGCACCTTAAGAGAGACGAGTGTGACGGGGGCATATGAGGCATACTCAACGCCGATGATGGCGACGGCATGGATCATCAAGAGCGATGCGATGGCTATGGGGTTGTGGGGCACCGATCCGCGCTGCGCGAGTGAAAGGTTGCCGGCCATTTCTGCGCACGTTACGCAACCGACGCCTGTGCAGTCGTGGTGCATTTCGTGCGCCACGGCAATGGGGGAGAAGATACAGGCGAGGGCAAGCGCGATGGCGAGTGTCAGAGCAAGGAATCGTGTGCACAGTGGGGGCAGCTCATCGCTGTCGCAGGTTAATTCGGTTCTTTGAAGGTAAAGACTGCTCTCCATGGCTGCCCTCCCTTTGCCGAATATAGGTTCAAATAAAAAATCAAGTGCCATTGTAATTTTTGATGTGACACGTCACATTTTTGACATACCAAAATGTGGCACGCGCAGCGAGCTAGGGGTCTTTTTCGTCTTGCAGAGCGTCGACCGCTTCTACAGCTCAGTTTTCAGTTCGGCTTTGTGATCGTTGAGATAATCATGCATGTAGGGGATGGCGAACGACACCTTGCCGTACGAGATTTGTTTGGGCACGTCGTGCCAGTTGCCATGCGTAGTACCCAATGAGCTGAATCAAAAAAGATAGCCTTGCGTCGCCTCGGCAAGTTGGCCGGCAATGCCGGGCTTGAGCTCCATACCGGATGTTTCGATGGTTTCCTCGAGGGAGTATGAGACCTCGGTTACTGCTACCGCTTTGAGGTCAAAGGGGAGTGCGCGGCGTAAGAACGTGAGTGTCTTTCTGCTGATGACGCTTTCGATCATCGAGGGCGATGAGCGGCCCGTTGCCATTCTTGGATAGTGCCTGCCTCATCGCGTCGTGTAAAGAAGGGCCGATGCGTTTTATGTCTATGCTGCCAAGAGATGGCAAGATATAGCAATGTATGGCGCCGCTCGTGGGTGGTGCAAGCAGCCCCTATTCCACCGCAGCCTGGGGATATGTCGATGCGATAGTATTACGTGGTGACATCGACAAACCGTGGGCTTCATCCGAGGGCTTTATGGAACAGCAATATTATCAGAGTCTGCAAGACCAGGCATACAATGCACTGCGCTCCAAGATCATCTATGCCGAGCTCAAGCCCGGCACGCGCCTTTCGGCGATTGGTCTGGAAAAGGAGACGGGAATCGGGCGCACGCCCATTCGCGAGTCTTTTGTGCGCCTGCGTGAGCAAGAGCTGGTGGAAACGCGTCCCAAAAGCGGCACCTACGTCTCTAAGATCAGCACGGAGCGCGCCGAGAACGCCTGTTTCTTGCGCGAGAAACTCGAGCGAAGCGTGCTTATTAAATGCTGTTCGGCCGCCTCGCCCGAGCAAAAGCATCGGCTTGAGCAGATTCTTGCCGAGTCCGAGTCGCTCGACCATGGCGAAACGCGTCGTTTCTTTGACCTGGACAATCTGTTCCATGAGACGTGTTTTGAGATTGCCGGCCGTCACATGTTGTGGGATTGGATGAAGAGCGTCAACACGCATTTTGAGCGATACAACTGGTTGCGTATGGTGTCGCAGGATCTAGATTGGGAGCCGATTCGTCGGCAGCATCGCCGGATTCTCGAGGCCATTAAGAGGGGTGATACCGACACGGCGAGCTATCTGGCCGAGACACACCTGCACCTGATGCCCGAAGAGCAAGGTCCGGTTATCGCCTTGTATCCCGACTATTTTGAGCTGTCCAAAGACTCGTCTATCTAGCCCATTATCGCATCTGCTCGAGACGCAAAAACGATGCTGTTCACCTACAGCGTTTTGCAACCGAGATTTTTAAAAAATGCCTAAAATGGCTCAGACTGCCGACAATGGGGAAACGGGGTGCGCTATGGCGCAGATGAGAATCAAGGACATTGCCGTCGAGGCGGGTGTGAGCCCGGCCACGGTCTCGCGCTATCTCAATAACCGCCCCGGGCAAATGACCGAGGAAACCCGTGCTCGCATTGCGGAGGTTATCGAGCGTACCGGCTATCGCCCACGTGCCGCCGCGCGCAATCTGCGCAGCTCGCGTACCAACCTCATCGGCGTGATCTTGGCCGACATCGCCAACCCGTTCTCCAGTGCCATGCTCGAAGGGCTTTCCGCCAGCGCCGCCGCGCGCGGCAGCTCGCTCATGACGGCCATTAGCGGCAACGACCCCGCCAAGGAGGCGGAGTCGTTCACCAGACTTATCGATGCCGGCGTGGACGGCCTGATCGTCAACACCTGTGGTGGCAACGACAAGGCGATCGCCGCGGCCGCGGGGCGCCTGCCTGTCGTTCTGCTCGACCGCGATGTTGCCAATGGCGGCATCGATCTGGTGACCTCTAACAACCGCGAGTTGGTCGCCGGCCTGGTAGACGCCTTGGTCGCCGCGGGCAGCGAGCACCTGTGCCTGCTCACCGAGGCAAGCGACGACAGTCCCGTGCGTCGCGAGCGCGCCGAGGCCTTTGCCGACGAGCTCTCGCGTCGCGGCCTGACCGGCGAGATCGTCACCCTGGCCGACGGTGGCGCCGCGGGTGTCGGCCGCCTGGACGAGGCCATCCGCGACTATGCGGGCAAAAAGCTCGGCCTTATCGCCGTCAACGGTCTGGTCTTTCTGCGTCTGACCGAGGCGTTGGCGCAGCTGGGCCCCTCGCTGCCGGCGGGTCTCAAGATTGCGACGTTTGACGATTACCCCTGGAATCATGTGCTCTTTGGCGGCGTGACCACGGCCGCGCAGGACACCCTCACCATCGCCGAGCGCGTGGTCGAGCGTCTGTCTGAGCGCATCGATGTGGTCACCACCACGGTGGGCGATGCCGCAAAGCTCGCCCCCAAGCGCATCGAGATTCCCGGTCACATCGAACACCGCGCTTCGACCTCGCGCTAACCATTCGTTCGTGCTTGGCACCCGCCTGCTCGCGCACGTTTTTTGAGCGCTTGATACGCTTTAACCCTGCGGAAACATTTTTCTGCGATAGTATCTGCGGTATAGACCAGTCGAAACCCGCCCGAAAGAAAGGGGAGCGACATGAACCAGCAGAACATCGATTACGTACTCCGCTCCGTAGAGCAGCGTGACATCCGCTTTGTGCGTCTGTGGTTTGTCGACATTCTCGGCCGCCTCAAAAACTTTGCCATTAGCCCCGAGGACCTCGAGGTCGCATTTGAGGAGGGCATTGGCTTTGACGGCTCGGCCATCGAGGGTTTTGCCACGCCCGAGGAAGCCGATATGCTGGCGTTTCCCGATGCTTCGACCTTCCAGATCCTGCCGTGGCGTCCGAGCCATAACGGCGTTGCCCGCGTGTTCTGCGATGTGTGCACCCCCGACCGCAAGCCCTTCGCCGGCGATCCGCGCGATGCGTTGCGTCGCATGTTCCGCAAGGCCGAGAAAGCCGGCTATCTGCTCAACGTGGGCGCCGAGCTGGAGTATTACTACTTCCCCGACGAGCACACGCCCGAGCCTCTCGACAACGTGGGCTACTTCGATCTTTCGGTGAGCGATGCCGCACGCGACCTGCGCCGCAACACGGTCCTTACGCTCGAGAAGATGTCCGTGCCCGTGGAGTACACCTTCCATGCCGCCGGTCGCTCGCAGCACGGCATGAGCCTGCGCCACGCCGAGGCCCTGAGCATGTCCGACGCCATTACCACGGCCAAGCTCATCATTAAGCAGCAGGCCTACGAGAGCGGCTGCCACGCCTCCTTTATGCCCAAGCCGTTGGCGGGCGAGGACGGCAGCGCCATGTTTTTGCATCAGTCGCTGTTCGACCACGACGGCAACAACGTCTTTTGGGGCGAGGACGACGAGAAGTACCACCTCTCCGATATTGCCAAGCATTACATGGCCGGCATCCTGGCGCACGCGCGCGAGATCAGCGCCATCACCAACCCCACCGTCAACTCGTACAAGCGCATCACCACGGGCGGCGACTCCGTGCCGCAGTACGCCACGTGGGGCTTGCGCAACCGCGCAAGCATGGTTCGCATCCCGGTCTACAAGCCCGGCAAGCAGCTGTCCACGCGCATCGAGCTTCGCAGCCCCGATCCCATGGCAAACCCGTACCTGGTCAACGCCGTCACGCTGGCGGCCGGGCTTGACGGCATCGAGCGCAAGCTGGAGCTCCCGCCCGAGGCCACGGCCGAGACGCTCAAGCTCACCGGCCGTCAGATGGTCGAGGCCGGCTACGCGCCGCTGCCGCGCTCGCTTAAAGAGGCACTCGACGTCTTTGAGGACTCGCAGTTTATGAAGGATGCCCTCGGCGAGCACATCCATAGCTTCTTCCTCAAAAAGAAGCGCGACGAGTGGCATAAGTTCGAATCCACGATCACCGAATGGGAGATCAAGCACTACCTGGCGAACTCCTAATCGCGCTGGCTTGTTCCAGTACGATTGAGCTCATTTCCTTGGAGGCCGATATGTCCGAAAAGAGTGCCCTGTTCATGGCGCGCACGACGCGCTTTCACGAGTTTGCCCGCAGCTTGACGACCACCCTGGGTGTCGAGGTGAGCCTGGCCACCCCCGATTCGCCGACTGCGGCGCACGACTTTGACCTGCTGATCCTCGATTCTGATGGCATCCGCAGCGACCGCATCGATCAGATTGCCAAGTGGCTTGACGACCGCGGTGGCGTTCCCATGTTGGTGATCGTCGACGACGAGGCGCTCGGCACCCTGCGCCTGCCCAATCACGCGCATGCCGACTTTGTATGCCCCACGGCGACGCCCAACGAGCTCAAGGCTCGTGCGCAGCGCCTGATGGGCGAGGAGGAGACCGTCACCGCCGACGATGTACTCAACATCGACAACCTCGAGATCAACCTGGCTACCTACCAGGTGACGCTCGATAACGAGCCCATCGACCTGACGCTGATGGAGTACTCGCTGCTGAGCTTTTTGGCCACGCACCCCAACCGCGCCTACAGCCGCGAGGTGCTGCTGCACCGCGTGTGGGGCTTTGAGTACTGCGGCGGTACGCGTACCGTCGACGTACACATTCGACGCATCCGCTCCAAGGTGGGCCCGCAGATCGCGGCGCACATCACCACCGTACGCGGCGTGGGCTATCTGTTTAAGGACTAGCAAGTAAATAGAGGGCAATGTGAGGGTACCGGAGATTTCTCCAGTACCCTTTTCTCGTTTAGGGCGAAAAGAAGACCTTTCACCGATTTAAAGTGTGTCAGTAAAAACAATATCAAACGTATAACACTATCTCACGAATATCATTTAGTTACCGTATCTCCCTACTGCACGGATGGAGGAAGAAATGCGTTATTCGAGAAAGGTGATTGTCGGATTCATAGTATTGCTTGCCGCCCTGATGTCTCCAAGGTTGGTTTTTGGAGACGACGACTTGGTCCGTGTCACACCGCAAATAGCTGTGGAGCAAGCGCAGGCTTTCTTTGATGATGTATCGGATGAGCCGGTGACCGCTTGTGACCCAGTAAAAATGGTGAATTCCGATGGGGAATCAATCGGGTATATCGTTCGTGCGAAGCGGGATGACGTTAACTATGGCTACGTCGTATTTGATTCAGAGCGATCTTGGTGGATCAGCGAATACTGCTTGGCTCCGAACGCTCTTTTACCTATCGAGAGTGCAAGCGAAGAAATTGCACTCCTCGCATCCTCGGATAACGTCGTTGCGTTAAAGATTGACGAGCTAACTGTTGGCGTTGCCGACTTAGATAAAAACATTGTTTTAGACGCAAGTGGAAAAAAAGTACCAAATAAATTCTCCTCGGGAGGCAATCGCAGCGGATCGCCGGAACATTTCGATGACGTTTTTGTATCTGCCAAGGATTTGTATAAACAGGGATATGTTGTTGATGCGAGCAAAACGGTTTCGGGAATAATAACGCCAACGCAAACAGAAGTTATCAAAGAAACGGGGACTTATGCTTGCGCTGTTTCGGCAATGTTTGCAGTTAGCAGTCACTATGTGACTTTGAACCGCCTTAAATTGTCCGATTTATACTCGGAGCTTTGGAGGCTGTCGGGGACATGGGAAGAAGAAGGAGGAAAGAAATATGATCAAGCGACTGGTCTGTACTTTACTCAAGGCAAGACTTCTCCTGACAAACCCGCTCCGGCCTTAAAGGAGTTTTGTGCAAGACGAGGCAAGGAGCTTGAGACGTCATTCGTTTGGTATCCGTCATGGGATTCCTTTAGGGTGAATACCGACTCGGGGAATCTGAGTATTTTCTCTGGAAGGCTCCGGTCAAATGGCAGCGGGCACGCAATGGCAGTTGTGGGCTACGTGGCAATGCATAACACATACTCGAATGCCAAGAAGTACCTGCTTGTTGTTTGGAATGGATGGACAAACCAGCTACAGTTTCTTCCATATGACGTATCAATTTACACGTCTCACGATGGCACATATTGCAAGGGTTGATTGTACTCGTGAACGGCGACAAGTTCATTCGAAGGGCAATGCTCCTATTGGTGCTTTCCTTTGCTTTGCTCACCGCAGCGAGCTTCTTTCTGTTAAGGGCGACTAATGGGGGAGAAAACGACACGGTTGTTGCAGTCGAGGTGCGTGCTCTATCGGATGTTCATAACGGGCAATTTGAGGCGCTTATGCCAAGTGGTTGCCGTAAGAGAATCGATATGCGCCGTAAGTCAAGTTCCGGATATGTCTCAGGGTTGAAAGCAGGTGATAAATGGATTCTAGTTTTTGTGGAAGATAAGGAACTTGACGGGACTGTTCTGTATCCCCATTCAGCTGAGAAAGTCAAATCAAGTAGACAAGGGGAATGAAGAATGATTGACAGAAAGCAGTTCTTAGGTCTGATGGCGGGGGCTCCTATTTTGATGCGAGCCGGGATGGCAGAAGCCGTGGAGTTGCCGGACGCTCAGAAGCGATTGACGCTCGTAGTCGACACGGTGGTCAGAGATGAAAATGGCAATGAAAAAACGCGAACAAGAAGCAGAGAGACTATTTTCACGCCAGAGAGCAAAACTGTGTCTGCCGACGCTATGGCCGGTGATGTCATAACAATCCAGAGGGAATCAGATGAAACGTTGCCGCTGCTTGCCAAGATTGAGCTCACAGTCGCTTATTATAACGATAAAACAGAAATTGAGATTCGTTCCGGAAAGTACTCGATAGTCCAAACCGATCCGCTTGTGATGTATGCAAACGCTTGGTATGCGCTCATGCAGAAAGATAAATATGTGATGAACTACTTCGCAGAAAGCGAAGCATCATATGAAACGGGGTGGGGGCCAACGCCATACGATGCGGAGAAGGATAAGTGGACGTGCGGATCAGGCATGGGCGCGACGATAACGGACTTCATTAACGATTCAACATATAGCTTTGCTATCGACTGTTATATCGAATAGACATGACGGCATAGAACGAATTGGCCTATAAGCATGTCATTACTTAAGCAAAGCTGAAATCTTGGCATCTAGTGCTCGGGACTGCCCAGCTTGGGGTACAACTCAACGTGAACAATGATGGCCCGCCACATGTTTGGCGGGCCTTTGGTTATTAGACGAAAGGATCGCAGCCATGAGCGAGAACGATTCCCAGCGTCCTCAGGATGCGGGCAACGCTGGCGAGACCCAGCAGCAGCCGCGCGTGCAGGTGGAGTCGACGCCTGCCGGCGGCAACATTCCCTACGTGCAGGCTTACGACACACAGACCGGCAAGCCGCTGGGCGGCCAGCAGGTTGTAAACAAGCACACGGTGGTCAAGACCAAGACCAAAAAGCTACCGATCTTTATTACGGCGCTCGCCGGCTGCGCCTGCGGCGCCCTGCTGGTCATCGCGCTCATTATGAGTGGCACGCTCAACATTGGCGGCGGAAAGAATGTCGTGACGGCGGGTGCTTCGGGTTCATCGACGCAGAAGATTACGATCGACTCCGAGGACACCACGCTTGCCGAGGCCGTTTCTGCCAAGGCCCTGCCCTCCGTCGTTTCCATCACCGCCACTTCGAGCGGTAGCCAGAATGGATCGCTTTCGCAGTCTGCCGACGAGTCGGATGGTTCGGGCAGCGTCGGTTCGGGCGTGGTGCTCGATACCGAGGGCCACATCCTCACCAACAACCATGTGGTCGATGGCTATGACCAGTACGTGGTTACCATGGGCGACGGTACCACCTACGAGGCCGAGTTCGTGGGCAACGACGTCTCGAGCGACCTGGCCGTCATCAAGCTCAAGGATGCAGACGCCTCCAAGCTCACGCCGATCGAGATTGGTGATTCCTCCAAGCTTAACGTGGGCGAGTGGGTCATGGCGATCGGCTCGCCGTTCGGCAACGAGCAATCTGTCTCCACGGGCATTGTGTCGGCGCTGTATCGCTCCACGGCCATGAGTTCTACCAGCGGCAACACCATCTACGCCAACATGATCCAGACCGATGCCGCCATCAACCCGGGCAACTCCGGCGGCGCGCTCGTTAACGACAATGGCGAACTCGTGGGTATTAACTCGCTTATCGAGAGCTACTCGGGCTCCAGCTCGGGCGTGGGCTTTGCCATTCCGGTCAACTATGCCAAGAACATCGCCGACCAGATTATCGACGGCAAGACGCCGGTTCACCCGTACCTGGGCGCCACGCTTTCGAGCGTCAACGCGCTCAACGCCCGCACTAACAATCTCGGCACCGATAGCGGCGCGTATGTGGCAAGTGTCGTCGAGGACGGTCCTGCCGCCAAGGCTGGCATCCAAGAGGGCGATGTCATCACCAAGCTGGGTGACGATGAGATTACGAGCGCCGATGGCCTGATCATCGCTCTGCGCAGCCACGAGGTGGGCGAGAAGGTCGAGATCACGCTCATGCGCGGCAAGGAAGAGAAGAAGGTCACGGTTGAGCTGGGCTCTGACGAGGAGCTGCAGAGCCAGCAGCAGGACGACAGCGCGACCGACACCGGCAACGGCGGCATTACTGACGAGCAGTTGCGCCAGTATCTGGAGGAGCTGCTGGGCCAGCAGGGCCAGGGCTACGGCCAGGGCTACTAACGAGCCGCACATACCGATGCCAGAGGGGGCTGTCCCGTCAATGCGGGACAGCCCCCTCTTTTCTCATCGATCCGTTGGGGATGGAGGAAAACGGATCATTTTGGTTAGTCTTCGTCGCTGGGAAGGCTTCCAAATGCCTCGATGTACTCTTCGTCTGACATCCAGTCAATGATGTCGCCAGGTTTGCAGTGAAGTGCCTCGCACATCGCGGTCAACGTCGAAAAGCGAATGCCCTTGAGCCGCCCCGTTTTAATGCGCGAAACGTTAACGGGCGAGATGCCGATAATGTCGGCAAGTTCTTGAGAGGACATTTTGCGATCCGCCATGACGCGATCGAGTCTCATGACGATTGGCATGCTGCCCTCCTTCTAAATAATGGCGTCAACGTCCGACTGCAAGAGTCGCCCGTACTCAAAGATAGCCGAAAGGGATAGCGCAAACAAAGCGAGAACCAGTGTCCAAGCGTTAAAACCAAAGATACCAATTGCAGTAATACTGACGTCGTTGGGGAGCTGGACGGCACACAGGTTATCGAAGGTAATCGAGACAATTGAAGAAATGAGCAGCAGAAGCCCAACAACCAGAAAACGCCGGCATTGTTTTCGCGTGAATATCGACTGAGTACTGACGACGTCAAAGCAGAAGTTCAAGTAGACAATCAGGCATGCGATTGAGAGCGCCAGGGCCAGAACATCGCGGATGGCAAGTGCGGTAAGGACGGCGCTCGGAATGGACTCACCATTAATATAGAAGGGAGTGGGTGCAAAGAGCACCTCCCGCGCCTCGTTGGCAACGCTGAACGCTGAGAAGGCCGCCATGATTGCTGCGACAGACAAAGTGGCGAGCAACATCACATTGCTAAAACAGCATCGTTTATCTGAGCTTTCCATAATTAACCCCAAAAAGGCTGCGGCAATGCCGCAGCCAAAAAATCCTAAGCATAGATAGTTCTTGCTTCAGAATGCCAACTGCCGTTGTAATAGTAAGTAACAGTTACGACGACGCTTCCGTTGCTGAGTCCGTATCTATAAGTCCAGCTGATGTTGCTTACTCGAGAATTGGAGGTCCAGTTCTTTATGGATTTGATGCCTGTTATCGTTCCATAGGTATCGTTAACAGTGTAAGTAACATGGAGCCTGACGCCGTTCGAATAGGCGAGGGTGGTTTCGGCGGTGTAGATTGAACGACTTTCGGCAACTGGTGAAATGATAGAGGAATGGGTTTCTGCTGCGAAGGCGGGCTGCGCGGTCATGCACGATAACCCAACAAGGCAGACGGCGAGTAAATAAGCAACCTTTTTCATCATTGGCTCCTAACTGTCTGGTGATTATTTTTTAAACTCCTTTCTGACATCGAGCTATTCCTTTTGCGTAATCATGATGGCTGTTGGCGTTATGAGGGCGGGCAGCTTTGTGGGATCGGGATCGCTGCTGGTGTTGACGGTGCAGGTTACGTCAACGTAGACACCTTCTTTGATGGCTCCGACTTCTGCCTTCTTACCATCCTGATCCTTAATGGGGATGGTTGAATCGATTTTGAAGTTGAGGTGCAGCGGTGCGGATTGGAATTGCTCGCTTGCGATAACGAAGCGGCCTTCGCTTGCCCCGCTGGCGGAAGGGTGATACACAGCAACGACTTCGCCCCGCAAGGAAAGGTCTTTCGAAAAGGGAATGTCCTTCCAGAAAAAGCCGAGCAAAGCGGCTGCTATAAGGACAAGGGGGACGAGGATGGTTAGGAAACGTTTGGACTGATTCTTCATTTCAATCACCTCACGTTGATAATACCAAAATATATTGCAAACACAATATAAAATATTAACTGCGATAAATTGAGTTAAAAAAGGAGCATATGAAGTTGCTCGATTCTGGGTGAGCCTGGACAGTTAGTTCAGATACGTATAAATCCGAGGCGGTTCAGCATGCGTTTTGAGCTGTTTTGGGATGGGGAAGGGGTTCGGATGGGAGTCTAGAAGGGGGAACGAGTCGGTCGTGCAGCCCCCGGGGCGGCCAAATTGGCTGGAATGATGACGTCTGAACACGACCAGGCTCGCAGAATTATACGTATCTGAACTAGCTGTCCACCCCGGTCTGGCGGCTGCCGATTCGGTGCGGTTTGAGACCGCTATTCGGCCCCATTGCGACCGGTGGTACTCTAGTATCCGTTTGAAATCGAGCGAAGGAGTGCCGCTATGGAGCAATCGAGCCTGTTTGGTGACGGCGTGGACATCGATACCGAAACGCCCGCGAGCGCGGATGCCGCCGCACCGACCGACGCCCATGCCCGGGCGGCAGCGCGCGCGGCCGAGCTGCGCCACGAGCTCGATTACCACGCCTATCGCTACTACATGCTCGATGCGCCCGAGATCACGGACGCCGCCTTTGACAAAATGCTCGTTGAACTGCAGGAAATCGAGGCCACCTACCCAGACCTGGTGACGTCCGACAGCTATACCCAGCGCGTGGGCGGTTATGTGAGCGAGCAGTTTACGCCGGTCACGCACGTGGCGCGCATGTATTCCATGGACGATGCCATGGATCTGGATGAGCTCGACGCATGGCTCCAGCGCACTGAGGATGCCCTCGGTGCCGGCAGCGTTACCTATACCTGCGAGCTTAAGATCGACGGCCTGGGCGTGGCGTTTACCTACCAAAACGGCACCTTTGTGCGCGCTGCCACGCGCGGCGACGGCACCAAGGGCGAGGACGTGTCGCTCAACGTCCGTACCATCAAGGATGTGCCCATGCACCTGTCCGAGCCGGCGCTTGCTCACATGGGCGCCGACCGCGGGCGCACCATCGAGGTGCGCGGCGAGGTCTATATGCCTAAGGGCAGCTTTGTGCGCCTGAACGACGAGGCCGATGCCGAGGGTCGCGACCCCTTTGCCAACCCGCGCAACGCCGCCGCCGGCAGCCTGCGCCAAAAGGATCCCAAGGTCACGGCGCGCCGCGACCTGGCCACCTTTATCTACGCCATCGCCGATACCGACCCGCTGCACGTCCACAGCCAGCGCGAGTTTCTCGATTGGCTGCGCAGCGCCGGCTTTAGCGTCAACCCCAACGTGGCACGCTGCGCCACGCCGGTCGAAGTCCACGAGTTCTGTGCTCAGGCGCTTGAGCACCGCGGTGACCTGGACTACGACATCGACGGCGTGGTCGTAAAGGTGGACAGTTTTCAGCAGCAGCTCGACCTGGGCTTTACCGCCCGCGCACCGCGCTGGGCCATTGCCTTTAAGTTTCCGCCCGAGGAAAAGCAGACCGTCCTGCGCGAAATTCGCATCCAGGTGGGCCGCACCGGTGTGCTCACGCCGGTCGCCGAGTTCGACCCAGTGACGGTCGCTGGCTCCACCATCGCGCGCGCCACGCTGCACAACATCGACGAGATCCGCCGCAAAAACGTGCGCGAGGGCGACACCATCATCGTGCATAAGGCAGGCGATGTAATCCCCGAGGTCGTGGGCCCGGTGCTCGACAAGCGCCCGGCCGATTCGGTTGACTGGCACATGCCCGAGATCTGCCCCGTGTGCGGCAGCCCCGTTGTCCACGAGGATGGCGAGGTCGCTTACCGTTGCGTCTCCATCGACTGCCCCGCACAGCTCAAGGAGCGCCTGCTCCACTGGGTGAGCCGCGGCTGCATGGACGTCGACGGCCTGGGCGACGAGATCGTCGACAAGATGATCGCCGCCGGCCTGATCCACGATGTCGCGGACTTCTACCAGCTCACGGTTGATGACATCGCCGGACTGGACACGGGGCGCACCTATGCCAGCTCCAACAGCAAAAAGGGCGTCAAGAAGGGTGACCCCATTCCGGTAGGCCTCAAGACGGCCGAGAAAATCATCGCCGAGCTCAACAAGTCCAAGAGCCAGCCGCTCGGTCGCGTGCTGTTTGCCCTGGGCATCCGCCACGTGGGCAAAAGCGTGGGCGAGGTCATCGCCGAGCGATTCCTGTCGATTGACAAGCTCATCTTGGCGAGCGAAGAAGACATCGCCGAGTGCGAGGGCATCGGTCCCAAGATTGCGGCGAGCGTCAAGCAGTTCCTGGCCGTGCCCGAGAATCTCGCCGTGCTGGAACGTCTGCGCCAGGCGGGCCTTTCGCTCGAGGTCGATTTGGGCGCCGCGC
Source organism: uncultured Collinsella sp. (assembly GCA_902496945.1). Lineage (GTDB taxonomy): Bacteria > Actinomycetota > Coriobacteriia > Coriobacteriales > Coriobacteriaceae > Collinsella. The sequence goes on along the minus strand of CABVDE010000004.1, from coordinate 16,469 downwards.
ACGCGCAAGCCGCAGCCGACGCTGGCGTGGCAGGCGAGCTCGCCGACGCACAGCCGCTCGCGGGTCTGACCTTCGTGCTCACCGGCACGCTCGTCAACCGCACGCGCGACGAGGCGGGCGCGGCGCTCAAGGTGCTCGGCGCCAAGGTCTCGGGCAGCGTGTCAAAGAAGACGAGCTATCTGGTCGCCGGCCCCAAGGCGGGCTCCAAGCTCACCAAGGCCGAGCAGCTGGGTGTGCCCGTGTTGGATGAGGCGGCACTTGAACAGATTTTGGCGACGGGTAGGGTCCCGGAGGCATAATGATTTGTTGAGGAACTGCGCAGAGACTCAGTTCCTCAACATCTCCTTATAGTGTTTGCCTGTTCAATTTCGATATCGTTTCCCTCGTATGATCCAGATGCGTCTACCGACTCAAAGCGTGAGTAGGAAACTCTTGTCCCAACTTTGATTTGGGAAAGCTTGTCTTTGATTCGGCCAGATGAGGGGAATGTAATCCGGGTTTGCTTTCCAGCGTCGGTGTAGCGGGGACTGTTGTCTGTTTGGATTACGAGTTCCGTTCCCTCAATAGAATGAACGCTGCCGGCTCCAAAGACAAGGTAATCATCTCCTCCGCTATAGCGGGCTCTATCTGTGCATGAAGAAACGGATGCAAACATAGCGAAAATCACCAATATCGTAACCAGGGCAAAGGCCGTGGTGCCATAGCATTTTGATGGTGCCATCCGGTCTACCAAAAGACTGTTCCGTTCAATTTGACCATATTGGGCGTTGCATAGTTAATCGCTCGGGGATAAGTGTTCCATCCGTCGAATACTTCGAGCCACTGCAGTTCGATGCCAGAGCTTCCATTATGCCCAGTAAAATAGCCAGTTACCGTGACTGTATGACCTGATAGCTCGACGGATCCTTCACTGTTTCGGCTGTTGATCCACATATGATACAAGCCGATATTCCCTTGATCGATAGTTGCTCTGTACTGAGCGAATTGAGGCTGATAACCGAAAAACTGAGTATTAAGTGCTCTACCCTTTTGAGCGGCAAGACTTTTAAACGGAACAATTCCATCTGGGATGATCGTGCTTCCGTACTCGACGCCCTGATCATTGGTCTTATACGTTGTTGTGCCAGTGACGTTCCATATTTCTTTATAATAATCGGGATTAAATTGATTAGCGTTTGAACTGGTGAGACCGTAATGCATTGATACAGCGTACAAGGCAGAAACGACGCATGCATACTTATTAGTGCGGGCTTCAACTAATGATTCCGAGACTCCTCGGAACGGTATTCCGTTTAAATCGTCTATTTGGAAATGCAACATCAAGTCATCTTCATTGATAATGACTGCATCCCATGAAGTTGGGTTATTGCTTTGAGGTGCTATACCCTTTTCGGTGACAATTGGGACAGACCGTATATTGTTATAGTTGGTTACACAGTCTCTAGTTCCTGGCACCAAAGTTCCATATTCAATATCGTTGTACGAAATTAGTACGGTTGGGTTTGTGGCCTGTTGGCCGGAATAAGTTGAAATGGCGTTTGATAGAGAAGCTGAAATCGGAAGAATGGTATCGCCGAGGGTTATCTCCTTCAGAAGCCCAGGATATGATGCGTCAAGTATTAAATAACCGTAAGGGCTTCCTTCCCTTGTGACACTGATTTCATAGCCACAGATAAGGCCGATTTGTTGGCATACGGGAACGATTTGCTCGATCTCTAAGTTCGCGGATCCGTCGACGATGGGCAACAGGGAAAGCGCGTAGTCTTGTGCTAGGTCTGATGTAAAAGCGACGGATGAGTTTGAGTCGGCAGCGAATACTCTTGTTGGGCGTGACGCGGATAAGCCGATGATCGAGGCTAGGCCGAGAAGAAACGAGCGACGTGATTGAACTCTGGACATAATGTCTCCTGCCTATGGCAATATGCTGTCATTTTATTTGCTACATAATACAATCTAATTCGGATTAAGGTAAATGGATGGAATTGCTCGATAAATGGTAGTGATTAGCGGACCGGTATCGCGATCCTCGTCACATACGCCCCCGGGTCGTCGCTGATGATGTCGTCGATGAGGGCGATTTCGCGCGAGGGACCGGCGGGTGTCAGGTTATGTTCGCGCATATAGCCGAGTAGCTGCTCGTAGCGCGGGCCCGCTTGCCCATGCGTGCCGCGGAAGCTTGTGGTCAGGCAGCGCGCGGCGGGACGTACTTCGACATCGCCCAGGTAATCGTCCGTGTCATCCAGCAGCAGAAAGACCTCGTCGTAGCCATCAAAGTCGCCGGCGGCAAGGCGTTCGGGCGCGATCCCGACGCCCAAGTTGCCCAGAAAGACAAAGGTCTCGTGCTGACCCTTCTGCAGCTGACGAATCTGCCATTCCAGCGCATATGCGTCGGTAGGGTTGACGCGTTCGCTCAGCACGGCGCAGTGAAGCTCGGGCGCATCGATTGTGCAAATGGTATCGAGCTCGGTGTTTAGGGCATCGTGCAGCAGAGCAAGTCGGTTATCGATCTTGCGCGACACGCGTTCGAGCTCGCGGCGCTTGCGCTCGATGAGCTCCTGCTGCTGAGCCAGTTGCCGCTGCATGAGGTCCACATCGCGCGTGGTCACAAACTCGCGGATCTGCGCCAGCGGCAAGTCGAGGACGCGAAGGTGACTGATGGTGTTAAGGGTGGAGAGTTGCCGTGATCCGTAGTAGCGGTACCCACTCGCCGGATCGATGTGCGCCGGCTCCAGCAGCCCCATCTGCTCGTAATGGCGTAGCGTGCCCACACTCAGGTTGAACAGGCGTGCCACCTCGCCGATGCGGAGCAGGCCGTCGGTATGTTCAGCGTGTGCGTCGGTCACAGGACCGCTCCTTTCGGTAGGGTCGGAGAGGGGCGTCAGGCCTGCATCGCCCCGCTACGCCACCAACTTGTCAAAAGTCCCGCGGCGGTTGAGCACGGTAAACGCCACCACGCAAATGGCTGCCGACAAAATCGACCCGCACGGTGAGGCGATGCCCATGGGAAACAGCGTGTCGGGATAGGCGTTTGACAGCAGCCATGCGCCCGGAACGCGGATGAGCGCCACGGCCAGCACGTTGTGCGCGAAGCCGATGTAGCTCTTGCCGTACGCAGCGAAAAAGCCGCTAAAGCAAATATGGATGCCGGCGAAGATCGCATCGAAAATATAGCTGCGCATATAGCCGGTGCCGGCCGCGACTACCGCGGCGTCCTTGGCAAAAAAGCCGATAAAGGCCGGTGCCACTAGCCACATGAGCGCCGTGATCAGGCAGCCGTACACCACCGAGATGGTCATGGCGTCCTTGAGCACCTGACGCGCGCGGTCACCCTTGCCCGCGCCGGCGTTTTGCGCCGTGAGTGCGCTGACGGTGGCGCCCATGGAGCTCGGCACGATGAACAAAAAGCTGATCATCTTCTCGACCAGGCCCACGGCGGCGGCGTCGACCAGCCCGCGGTGGTTGGCGATAACGGTAATGAACATAAACGCCACCTGGATGCAGCCGTCCTGTACGGCCACGGGCACGCCGATCTTAAGGATGCTGCTGAGCACCTCGGGTTGCGGGCGCAGGTCGCTACGCTTGACACGGATGTTCGTACGGCGGCTCTTGAGCCACACGAGCGCGAGGGCAACACTTGCCGTCTGCGCGATCACCGTGCCGAGCGCCGCGCCCACGGGGCCGAGCCCCATATGGCCAATGAACAGAAAGTCGAGCGCGACGTTGATAGCGCACGCCACGCCGATCACGTACATGGGCGAGCGCGAATCGCCCAGGCCGCGAAAGATGGCCGAAAGGATGTTGTATGCAGCGATACACGGAATGCCGATAAAACAGATACGCAGGTAGGCGGCAGTGCCTTCGACCGCTTCGGCCGGCGTGTCGATGAGCGCCACGATTTGCGGGCACAGTGCGAGCAAGAGCGCGGCTAGCACCACCGAGACGCCCATAAAGAGCGTGATGGTGTTGCCGATGGCGACTTCGGCGCGATCGAAGCGGCGCGAACCCACGGCGTGGCCGACGATGACCGTCGTTCCCATGGCCAGGCCCACGAGCGTCACGGTAATGATATAGAGCGTCTGCGCGCCGTTGCCCACGGCGGTGATGCCGGCGGCGCCGCTAAACTGTCCGATAAAGTACAGGTCGGCCATGCCGTAGAGCATCTGCAAAAAGTACGAGAGCATATAGGGCAGGGCAAAGACTGCGATGGTTTTGAGGACATTTCCGCGTGTGAGGTCGTGTTCCATAGGCGGGCACTTTCTGGCTTGGTTCGTTTACGTACCAGTGTAGTGAAAACCCTATAACGATTGTAGAGTCAAGGTTTGTGTTGAGGGCAGGGCGAAAAAATCGCGCCTTCAATCATTTCCATTTGAATACGGGTACGCGTCGTGTAGGCTTAGCGCCTGCGCCAACCTTGCGGAAATCGGTTTTGCGTCACTTGACAGATCCAGACGCTCGCTTTTGGCAACTTGGACAACTACGATGCCAGTTCGCTCGTCACTCGCATGACCACCGACATCACCGTCATCCAAAACGCCATCGGCAACGGTTTCCGTCCCATAGTGCGCGGCCCAGTGACGCTCGTTGTCGGCCTTATCTACGCGCTGGCGCTGTCGCGCCCGCTTGCCACGGTCTTTGCGATTATCCTGCCTGTGCTGGCAATCGTGCTGGGGGTTATCACCTACCGTGGAGCCCGCTCTACCGCCAGCTCCAGACCTCGATGGACCACCTCAACGGTGTGGTGCAGGAAGACCTCACCGCTGTGCGCGCCGTCAAGGCGTACGTGCGCGCCAAGCACGAGGAGGCCAAGTTCGACACCGTCAATACCGAGCTCGCTCGTGCAGCTCATCGCGCGCCTGTACGATGCGACTGAGGGCGCCGTGCTTATGGGCGGGTGCGACGTGCGCGATTACGACCTGGTTGCCCTACGCGATGCGGTGGGTATCGTGCTGCAAAAGAACGTGCTGTTTACGGGTACCGTGCGTGAGAACCTGCAGTGGGGCGCGCCCGATGCCACCGACGAGGAACTGTTGCGTGCCTGCCGTGCGGCGTGCGTGGACGAGTTCCTGGACCGCATCGGCGGGCTCGACGGTGAGCTGGGCCAGGGTGGCGCCGGTGTTTCGGGCGGCCAGAAGCAACGCCTGTGCATTGCGCGTACGTTGCTCAAGCACCCGCGTGTGCTCATTTTTGATGACTCCACCAGCGCGGTCGATATGGCGACCGATGCCAAGATCCGCGAGCACATCGCGCTGATTCCCGATACAACGGTGATCATTATCGCTCAGCGTATCGCGAGCGTGATGGACGCCGACCGCATCGTAGTGCTGGACGACGGGCGTGTCCATGGCGTGGGCACGCATGAGGAACTGCTGGAGGACGACAACATCTACCAGGAGATTTACGCTTCGCAGATGGAGTTTGCGGGTGATGCGAGCGATGCCGGTGATGCCGACGACGCGGATGATCCGTTTTCCTCCGTCCCCGGCGGATCATCCCTGAAAGGAGATGAGCGCCATGCCTAAGACTTCTGCTCAGGCTCGTCCGGCCAATCTGCGCCGAACGCTCCGCCGCTTGCTCAGCTATATGGGACACGCCAAGTTCTCGCTGCTTGCGGTGGGCGTGCTCGCCTCCGTCGCTGCCATCGCGAGCCTCGCCGGCACCTACATGGTGCGCCCTATCGTCAACGGACTTGCCACAGGTGGGGAGGAGCTGCTTGCCAAGCAGGTTCTCTTTACGGCAGTCATCTACGCCGCGGGCGTGCTCTCGGCCCTGGCTATTCGCAAATCATGGTGCGTGCGGCTCAGCGGGTGGTGTCCGACATTCGCCGCGACCTGTTCGCGCATATCCAGACGCTGCCGCTCAGTTATTTCGACAGCACGCGCTCGGGCGACATCATGAGCTTCTTCACCAACGACGTCGACACCGTCTCCGAGGCGCTCAACAACAGCTTTGCCAACGTGATCCAGGCGACCATTCAGGTCATCGGCACCACTGCCATGCTTATCATCCTTAACTGGCAGCTCACGATTATCACGCTCGTGTGCGACGTGGCCATTGTGTTGTACGCGCGCTACTCGGGCGCCCGCTCCAAGCGCTTCTTCGCCGCCCGGCAGGCATCGCTCGGCGACTTGGACGGATACGTCGAGGAGATGGTCTCGGGCCAAAAGGTCATCAAGGTCTATAACCACGAGCAGGCCAATGTCGCCGGTTTTGACACGCGCAATCAGGAGCTGCGCCGTACCGGTGGCGCCGCACAGGCCTACGCTAACTCCATGGCGCCCATGACCGTGGTGATCGGCTACGTCAACTACGCCATCGTCGCGGTGGCGGGCGGCATGCTCTGCATCAATGGCTTGGCCGACGTGGGTGCGCTCGCGAGCTACATGGTCTTTGTCCGTCAGGCGGCCATGCCCATCAACCAGTTCACGCAGCTGGGCAACTTCTTGCTCAACGCGTTGGCCGGTGCCGAGCGCCTGTTTGCCGCGATGGACCTTAAGCCCGAGGTGGACGAGGGCTGCGTGGAGCTGGTACAGACGGGCGATGCCGCGTGGGTGTGGAAGATTCCCGAAGGCCAGAGCGTGGGCACGTACGGGCATCTGCACGACGTGGTCTCAGTCGATGACGCGGGCCGTGCGGTGGCTGCCGACGGCACCGAGTTTGTCACCGGCCTCGTCCCGCTTGCCGGCGACGTGCGCTTCCATGCCGTGGACTTTTGCTACGTGCCGGGCACACGCGTGCTCACGGACCTCAACCTGTTTGCCAGGCCGGGACAGAAGATCGCCTTCGTGGGCTCGACGGGCGCCGGAAAGACGACCATCACCAACCTCATCAACCGCTTCTACGAGGTCGATGATGGTGAGATCACGTACGACGGCATCGACGTCAAGCACATCGCCGTGGCCAGCCTGCGCGGGTCGCTCGGTATTGTGCTACAGGATACGCAACTGTTTAGCGGCACCATTGCGCAGAACATCCGCTTCGGCAAGCTCGACGCGACCGACGAGGAGGTGCGTGCCGCCGCCGAGGCCGCCTGCGCTGACTCGTTTATCCGCCGCCTGCCGCAAGGCTACGACACGCCGGTCACAGCCGACGGTGCCAACTTGTCTCAGGGCCAGCGCCAACTGCTCGCCATCGCACGCGTGGCCGTGGCCGATCCACCGGTGCTTATCCTGGACGAGGCCACGAGCTCCATCGACACGCGCACCGAAAAGCTCATCGAGCGCGGCATGGACCGCATCATGCGCGGCCGCACCACGTTTATGATCGCGCACCCCCTGTCCACCGTCCGCGACGCCGACGCGATCATGGTCCTCCAACACGGCCGCATCATCGAACGCGGCACCCATGAGGAGCTCCTGGCCCAGCACGGCGAGTACTGGCAGCTGGCACACGGCTTAAAAGAGCTGGATTAACCCGTTTTTGTGACCGGACCCAGGCACCGCGCCTTCACCCTCACACGTCGGTTGCGCACGCAAGTACGCGGCACTCCTCCTTCGGGCGAATCTGCGGCACCTGGACCGGTCGCTTTCTTTGCCGGGGGGTTTTGCCGAGTTCACACTCGGAGATGCCGTTCAGCCTGTGCTGTGTCGTACGGGTGTCGGCTTGATTCCCTCGGGGGGTATTATATTTCCCGAAGAATAAATCGCCGCGCGAGGGGAGGACTGCGTGGACGAGAGTGTGCAACATGACGGTTTTGGCCGTGACATCAACTACCTGCGCATCGCCGTGACCGACAAGTGCAATTTCCGTTGCATCTACTGCATGCCCGCCGACGGCGTGGCACCGCGTGCGCACGCCGAGCTGCTCAGCGCCGAGGAAATCGCTCGCTTTGTGCGTCTAGTAGCGGGAGAGGGCATTCGCCGCGTGCGCCTTACGGGCGGCGAGCCGCTGGTCAGCCGCCGTATCATCCCGCTCATTCGTGACATCCGCGCAATTCCGCAGATCGAGGACATCTCGCTCACCACCAACGGTGCCTTACTGCCCCAGTTGGCACCGCAGCTTAAAGACGCGGGACTCGACCGCGTCAACATTTCGCTCGACACACTCGATCCCACGTTGTTTGGAAAGATCACACGCCAGGGCCGGCTCGAGCAGACCATGGCCGGTATCGACGCGGCACTGACTTGGGGCTTTGGTCCGGTCAAGGTTAACTGCGTTGCCGTGCGCCGGCTCAACCAAGACGTGGCGGCTCTCGCGCGTCTGACCGTCGACCGCCCCATTCACCTGCGCTTTATCGAATACATGCCCATCGGCGATGAGCGCACGAGCTCGCATTGCGCCGTGGACCCGCATGCGCCTTCGCTCAATCCTGAGCTGTGGGACGCGAGCGATACCGTGCCGAGTGACGAGCTGCGGGCGCGTATCAATGCCGGTGCCGTCGCGGCTGGCTTGGGCGAGCTTGAGCCGCTTGACACCACCGATGCCCCTGCCGGCGCGGGCCCTGCGCGCTACTGGCGCTTCCCGGGCGCGGCGGGTACGGTCGGCTTTATCAGTGCCATGTCCAACCATTTTTGTGCGAGCTGCAACCGTCTGCGCCTGACGGCCGACGGCAACGTGCGCCCGTGCTTGTTCAGCGATGCCGAGTATTCGGTGCGCGAGGCGCTGCGCCGCGGTGATGATATGCGGGTACTTTCGATTTGGCGCGATGCCGTGGCCCACAAACCGCAGGAACACGCGATAATTGAGGGCACGCAACGATTTATGTCCCAAATCGGAGGATGATCATATGGCCAAGAGCAGGTACGCCGATGCTACTAAGGCCGCTCGCAGGGCCGCGACGTCTGCCCATAAAGCCGTGGCAGCCAGCAAAGACGCCGCGTCCGAGCAGGGTGCAGCGACGCCTGTTGACGCGGTCGCCGAGCCCACTCGTGACGCCCGCCGCGACGAGCTGACGCACGTAAACGCCAAGGGCGAGGTACGCATGGTCGACGTATCCGACAAGGCCGAGACACATCGCATCGCCATTGCCGAGGGCACCATCCTCATGCATCCCGAGACGCAGGCAATGGTGCTGCAGGACCGCGCGAAAAAGGGCGACGTGCTCGCCTGCGCGCGCGTGGCGGGCATCATGGCCATCAAGCGCACGAGCGACATTATTCCCATGTGCCATCCGCTGCTCATTACCAAGAGCAAGTGTGATATCGAGCCCATTGCGCCGGCGGGAACGCCGGCCGAGGATGTGCCCGAGGGCTGGGCACCGGCGCGCGCGGACGGGCAGGTCGGTTTTCATGTGCTGGTCACGGCCGGCGTGACGGGCAAGACCGGCATTGAGATGGAGGCGCTGACCGGCGCGAGCGCCGCGTGCCTGACCATCTACGACATGTGCAAGGCCGTCGATCGCGGCATGGAGATCGTCGACGTGCGTCTGCTGCACAAGGAGGGCGGCCGTTCGGGCATGTGGGACCGTGCAGAGCATCAGGTCGCTGCTGTTGAGGCTGCGGACGCCGAGCGTGCCGCGCCCGATGCCGCGCCTGTTGCCGCCGTCGCCCCCGCGATCGCGTTTATCGGCTACCAAAACTCAGGCAAGACTACGCTCGTCGAGAAGGTCATCGCCGAGCTCACCCGCCGTGGCCTGCGCGTGGGTTCGCTCAAACATCACGGGCATCATGGTTTTGATATCGACGTGCCCGCTAAGGACACCTGGCGCCATCACCAGGCCGGTTCCAAGCACGTGGGCCTCATTTGCGCCACGCGCTGGGCGGAGTACGCCGACACGCGCGAGGAGGACGAGATGCCTGCGCGCGAGCTGCTGTCGCGCTACAACGACGTCGACGTAGTGATCATCGAGGGCTACAAGACCGAGGGCTTCGACAACATCGTGGTCGCGCGCTCCGGCGTCGATCGCCTGCGCGGCAAGAGTTCGCTCGACCTGGTCGACGGCCGCACGCTGGCGCTCGCCTGCAACGAGGCCCTGGCGCGCCAGGCCTTCGACGCCGGCTTCGCGACCCGAGCCATCAACATCAACGACGCCCGAGCCATCTGCGACCTTATCCAAGACCACCTTCAGGCTTGACGCTGCGCCGGCCCCAAGCACTCCATCTCGCCCTCAAGCCGTCGCTCGCGTACCAAAGTACGCGTCGCTCCTCTTTCGGGGCGACCTGGGGCACTTGGAACCGGCTCGCTGCGCTGCCATGACAGGTTTTATCTGGTCAAACGTCATTTCCACCACATAGGTGCCTGACCCTTTGCGGTGGTTTTTTCTTTGGTAGACTCTTGGGACATGCCTTAAAATCTACCAAGTAGTTCGTGCTGGCAAAAACGGAGAGCAGGGGTTCGATGCGTCCTTAACGCTTCATGCGGATAGATTGAGTCGATGGTCGGCGGTCAATGCCCGCTGCCCGTATTCGTATGCAACAGGGAGCCCCCATGTCTACATCTCTATTTTCAAAAACCCAATCATCGCTGCCTACGCAGGCCAAGTGCCTGGTGGCGATGCGCTTTCTTATCTACACCGGCTTCCAGACCAGCTACTTTATCGGCGTTATCGGGACGCTCACCTATGCGGACGGCGCTTCGGTCGTCGCGACGTCACTGGCCGTCCTCTTTATGAACATCTTCGTAATCTTGGGGTCTTTTGCGGGCGGCGCCGCGCTTGACGCATGGGGTCCGCGCCACCATTTCTTGCTGAGTATCATCGGCACGCTGGCAACGGGTGCGGCAATCATCGCCTTTGGCGACGCGACCGGAACAGTCCTTGCCGGCGCGGCGCTCTTGGGTTTTGTGATGGGGTTCGCCCAGCCCGTCGCCACGTCCTATCCGGCGTATCTCACCGACGACCCCGTCGAGCTCAAAGACATCAACTCCACCATCACCATGTTCTCCAACGTGAGCATTATCGTCGGCCCCACACTGGGCGGCTTTGTCGCGGCGGCCGCATCGTCGCGCGCGGTGTTCGTGCTCATGATGCTCTTTACCGTGCTTGCGTTCATCGCCGGTTGGGGATTTAAGCCGCAGGAAGAACACGTCGTTGGGCATGCGGATGCCGATTCGGCGGAGGAAGGGAAGCGTGCGGGCCAAAGTTCCAACCCCAGCACATCCACCCGCACCACCTTCGCGACCAGCATCAAGACGGTCTTCACCAACAGCGTCCTCGCATTACTTTTCTGCATCATCTTTCTTTCGAACTTTGGCTATGGCGCCTTCGATCCGCTGGAGTCGTTCTTCTACCGCGACGTTTTGCATGTTGGCGTCGAGTGGATGGGCTGGCTCTCGTCGGCCTGCGGTGTGGGCGCGGTGCTGGGCGCCGTACTCGCGCTCCGCTTGCCGCCGCGCTTCGTCAGCCTCAAAACGCTGCTTGTGGCGCTCATGTCCGTGGGCCTGGGAAGCCTGCTCTACGTGGGAACGCCGTACGTGGGTGTGGCTCTCATCGGCCAGATTGCTCTGGGCGTTGCCTGGGGTGTCGTCAATCCGCTCCACAACACCATCGTGCAAACGACGGCTCCACTCGAGCTACTCGGTCGCGTCAACTCGGTCATGGGCTTTGGCAATATGTTCGCCGGCGTGGTCCCGTTGGCGATTGCCCCCTGGCTGGCGACGACATTTGGCGTGCAGCAGACGCTCGTTGGTGCGGGCTTGGTCGTGACGGCGGTTCCAGCGGCGCTGCTGCTGTTTGGCCGCAAGCGTTTGGATCGCGGCGCAAGGAGCTAAAACCATCACAACATTCAGCGAAAATCGCGATTTTGCCGAAAAACGTCGAATGTTGTGATGGTTTGCGCTCCGGCCAGGCCATCTTGCGAGTCCGGCTCCTCTGCGAGTCCGGCCACCACAAGGGGGACAGGCGTCTTTGTGGTGGTTTTTGCTTTGACGGGCCGCGCCTGCGCCTTGGTATACCATGTACGCCGTTTCCGACCACGTTCAGCACCGACACGCTACCCAGAAAGGCCCCCATGGACACCACCTTCAGCCACATCAAAGCCGTGTTCTGCGACATCGACGGCACGCTGCTCACGAGCGGGCACGCGGTGTCCCCGCGCACCGTGGCGGCGATCCGCGCCCTGCGCGAGCGCGGCGTGCTGTTTGGCCTGTGCACCGGGCGTGACGCCCAGGCGACCGAGGCCATGTACGAGCTCTGGGGCATCGACGGCCTGGTGGACGTGATGGTGGGCTGTGGTGGCGCCGAGGTCATCGACCGCGCGCACGGCATTAACGAGCTGAGCTACCCGCTACCCGGCGAGACTATCGCGCGCATCTGCGAGCACATGGCGGACCTGCCGGCAACGCCCGTCTGTCCCCGGGACGGCGTGCTTTACGTGCCCGAGAGCAATGCGTGTGTCGAACACCTGTCGCGCGTCGATGGCGTGCCCTACAAGGTGGTCGATTTCGACGAGTTCTTGCGCGAGCCCCAGCCCAAGGTGATGTTCACCATGGCGCCCGAGATGATGCCGCAGGTCATCGAGCGAGCATCGACGTTTGCCGGCGACACCGTCAAGGCGGCGGCCCTGCAAACCACGCAGCGCCTCTACGAGTTCATGGATCCGCGCGTGTCCAAGACGCGCGGCCTTGTGCGCGTGGCGGAGCTCAACAATATGGGGCTCCAGAACATCTGCGTGTTTGGCGATGCGGATAACGACACCTGCATGGTGGCCGACGCCGGCGTGGGCGTGGCCATGGCAAACGGCAGCAACGCCACCCGCGCCGCCGCCGACTTTGTGACCGCGGGTAACGACAAAGACGGCGTCGCGATCTTTATCGAGGAGCACCTACTGTAGCGCTGTGCGTCAGAGCAGAACCACCACAAAGGGGACTGTCCCCTTTGTGGTGGTGCCGTCCTCGTTACGTTTTCGCTGCATTTGGGTAAAGCGCCTGCTCCAAGCCGGCGTTGCCTTGTATACTAGAACGGTTTAACTGTTATGCGGAAGGGAGCGCCTATGGCACTCAGCGAGAAAGACGTGCGCGGCATCGCCGAGTACGCAAAGATCGCACTGACCGATGACGAGCTCACCCAGATGACGTCCTACATGAACGACGCCGTCCAGATGCTCGAGCCCGTCTTGCAATATGACTTGCCCGACGTGGAGCCCACGTTCCATCCCATCGGAAGCCTGTCCAACGTGATGGGCGACGACCTGCGCGAGCCCGAGCGAGACCTGCCGCTCGACGTTGCGCTGGAAAACGCCGGCAGCGCGCGCGACCGCTACTTCCGCGTGCCGTCCATTTTGGGAGAGGGGGAGAGCGAGTAATGGCGCAGAGCTTCGATTCCCTTACCGCCGCCCAGATCGCCGCGGGTGTTGCCGCCGGCGACTTTACCGCTACCGAGGTGGCCCAAGCCTCCCTTGCCGCCATCGAGGCACGCGAGGGCGGGGTTCAGGCATTCCTGCAGGTGTCGCCCGAGCTCGCGCTTGAGGCCGCCGCGCGCGTGGACGCCGACCGTGCCGCCGGAAAGCCGCTGCCCCCGCTTGCAGGCGTGCCGCTGGCCATCAAGGACAACATGAACCTCGTGGGTACGCGCACTACCTGCGCTTCCCGCATGCTCGAGAACCACCAGAGCGTCTACACCGCCACCTGCGTCCAGCGCATGCTCGACGCCGGCTGCCTGCCCATGGGCAAGGCCAACATGGACGAGTTCGCCTTTGGCAGCTCTACCGAGAGCTCGGCCTTCCACCGTACCAACAACCCTTGGGATACCGAGCGCGTGCCCGGCGGTTCCTCGGGTGGCTCCGCTGCCGCCGTCGCCGCGGGCGAGGTCGCGCTCTCGCTGGGCTCGGACACCGGCGGCTCCATCCGCCAGCCGGCGGCGCTCTGCGGCGTGGTGGGCCTTAAGCCCACGTACGGCGCCGTGAGCCGCTACGGCGTGGTAGCCTTTGGTTCGTCGCTCGACCAGATGGGCCCCTTCGGTCGCACGGTCGAGGACGTCGCGCTGGCCATGAACGCGCTCACCGGCGCGGGCCACGATCCGTACGACTGCACCAGTCAGGACTGCGCCGTTGACTTTACCGAGCACCTCAACGACAGCATCGAGGGCAAGCGCGTGGGCATCATCCCCGCGTTTATGGAGGCCGAGGGCCTGACGCCCGAGGTCAAGGCCGCTGTTCAGCGCGCCGCCCAGGAGCTGCAGAACCAGGGCGCCGAGCTGGTCGAGGTCGACCTGCCGCACCTGGATGCCGCCATCGCCGCCTACTACGTCATCGGCCCGGCCGAGGCGTTCTCCAACCTGGCCCGCTTCGACGGCATTCGCTACGGCTACCAGGAGGAGGGTTGCGCCAACCTGTCCGACCAGAGCTCGCTGTCGCGTGCCCACGGCTTTGGTGCCGAGGCCAAGCGCCGTCAGATGCTCGGCGCCTACCTGCTGAGCTCGGGCGTGTACGACAAGTACTACTACGCCGCGCAGAAGGCCCGCACGCTCATCACGCAGGACTACGACGCCGCGTATGCCAAGGTGGACACCATCCTCATGCCCGCCTCGCCGCGCACGGCCTTTAAGTTTGGCGAGATCAGCGACCCCACGCAGATGTACCTGTCGGACCTGTACACCATTTCGCTCAACATTTGCGGCAACGGCGGCATCTCGGTGCCGCTGGGCCTGGGCGAGGACAGCAAGCTGCCCGTTTCTGCCCAGCTGGTGGGACCTGCCTTTAAGGACCGTCAGCTGCTCACGTTTGCCCGCGCCCTGGAGCGCGGCTTTGCCGATGCCGCCACGGGTGCGCCCGCGCTTTCCGTCGCGCCCGATTTTGCCGGGAAGGGAGGCGAGCTGTAATGAAGGAGCTTTCCGAGGTCCTGCAGGATTGGGAGGCCGTAATCGGCCTGGAGATCCATACCGAGCTCACCGCACTCGATACCAAGATGTTCTGCAACTGCAAGCTCAGTCACGATGACGAGCCCAACACCAACGTGTGCCCGGTGTGCCTGGGCCTGCCTGGCGCTCTGCCGGTGCCCAACAAGCGCGCCATCGAGAGCATCGTCAAGGCCGGTCTCGCCACCAACTGCGAGATCCAGCGCCACTCGATGTTCTACCGCAAGCACTACTTCTATCCCGATATGGCTAAGAACTTCCAGACCACGCAGGGGCCGGTCGCCTTTGCCATGTACGGCCACCTGGATTTGGACGTGACCGGTCGCGGCGCCGCCGAGCGCCCCGATTGCGCGTTTGGCGAGGCCGAGGCCCAGAGCCTGGCGAGCGCTTCGGCCAATGCCGAGGGCCTGTCCACGTCCATGACGTCGACCATGCGCGAGGGCAACCAGCGCGCCGGCCACCTGGCCAGCTACGATGCATCCAACCTGCAGATGCCCGAGCGTCGCGAGGACGGTTCCTACACGGTGCCCATCCGCATTCTGCGCATCCACATGGAGGAGGACGCCGCCAAGATGGTGCACGTGGGTGGCGCCGAGGGCCGCATTACTGCCGCGGCCGAGTCGCTCGTCGACTACAACCGCTGCGGCACGCCGCTCATCGAGCTCGTCACCGAGCCCGACCTGCGCACGCCCGAGGAGGCGCGCCTGTTTATGGAGAAGCTCCGTCGCATCTTTGTGACGCTGGGCATCTCCGACTGCTCCATGGAGAAGGGTTCCATGCGCTGCGACGGCAACGTGTCGCTGCGCCGCCGCGGCGAGACCAAGCTGGGTACCAAGACCGAGCTCAAGAACCTCAACTCGTTTAAGAGCCTGCACGACGGCCTTGCCTACGAGATCTGTCGTCAGGCCGAGGTGCTCGAGGAGGGCGGCATCATCTACCAGGAGACCCGTCACTGGGAGCCCAGCCGCAAGCGCACCGTGGTCATGCGTGTGAAGGAGACGGCCGACGACTATCGTCTGTTCCCCGATCCCGATCTGGCGCCGTTCGATCTGGACGACGAGTTCATCGACCGCTGCCGTAGCGAGATTCCCGAGCTGCCCGATGCCAAGCGCGCCCGCTTTGAGGCCGACTTTGGCATTAAGGCCGCCGACGCCGAGCAGATCGCCGGCGACCCCGAGTTTGCCGAGTTCTTTGAGGCCGCCGCTGCCGGCATGGCTGGCAAGGAGGCCCAGACGGTCGTAAACCTGCTGGTCAACGAGATGATCGCCTACCTTAAGGGCGCGGGCGTGTCGCTTGCCGAGTCCGGCATTGCGCCGGCTCAGGTGGCCGCGCTTGCCAAGTTGCTGGCGACCGATGCCATCAGCTCCAACCAGGCGCACGAGGTCTTTGAGGCCATGGCCCAGACCGGCGACGACCCCAACAAGATCGTCGACGAGCGCGGTATGCGCCAGGTGAGCGATGCTGGCGCGCTGCAGCCGATTGTGGACGAGGTGCTGGCAAACTGTGCCGAGCAGGCGCAGCAGTACCGCGACGGCAACCAGAAGGTCATCGGCTTTTTGGTGGGCCAGTGCATGAAGGCGAGCCGCGGCAAGGGTAACCCGAAACTCTTCAACGAGTTGCTGAGAACGTCACTCTCGTAAGCGGGAACCCGGGAGCCCCGGCGGGGCGGGTGCTTCCTCAAAATTTCAAACAGTCCTGCGCAAGACGAAGGCCACATTAAGTGGCCTTCTTTGCGTGCGGAACT
>CABVDE010000003.1 GCA_902496945.1 uncultured Collinsella sp. | reverse complement strand
CATCGATGTGTGATGCGCGGGCCATTTTGTTTATGTCGGGTAGACCGGGTCGCGTTCTCGTGTTTATCTCATTTTGTAACATCTAGCCGAGTTTTTGGGTCCTAACTGTTACAGATTAAGACAAACCCGAAACTCGTTCCAGAAAATCTCAATCTGTAACACATAGTCGAGTATTTTACGTCCAACTGTTACAGATTTAGACAAACAGAACGCCCGGGCCGAAATATCTCAATCTGTAACAACTAACCCGGTTTTGACTGCATTCCTGTTACAGATCGAGATGAACACCGCAGGTCAATCCCTTCAATCTCGATCTGTAACATCTAGCCGAGCATTTCGATCCTACCTGTTACAGATCGAGATGAACGAGCCGAAGAAACCTACGCTCGCAGGTCTCGTACGCTCGCACGCTCGACCAGCACGCCCGACACAAGCGTACGGCTTCTGGAGCTCGGGGCTTCCAGACCTGAGACGACCTCGTTAAGCGCACGGATGCCCAGCTCGCGGTGGCGAAACTTCACCGACGTCAGAATCGAATTGGGTATCGTCTTGTAAAGCTCGTCATCAAAGCCAATCACGGACACATCATCGGGCACACTGAGCCCTTTGTCACGTAGAGCCATCATCACGCCGTTTGCCATGCAGTCGTTAGCGGCGAGGACCGCCGTGCAATCGGGTTTATCGGCAAGCACAAGGCCCGCGGCATAGCCACTATCCGCATTCCAATCGCCTTGCAGAGGCTCAGGCGGCTCGAGGCCACGCGCCTCGAGTGCCGCACGCCAACCTTTCATACGGCACTGGCTCGACAGCGACTCTTTCTTACCAGAGACGAAGTACACGTTCTTGTGCCCGTGATCCAAGAAGTACTCGCACGCCATGCGCGCACCACCCTCTTGATCGTCACTAACGGTAGAGCAGGCAGGATGCTCCATCGACGTGATAATCACCGTCTTAAGGTCCTTCGGCGCCTCAAAGGTATCAAAGTCATCGACCATCTGACGCAGGTTGAAGATCATGCCGTCGACGGGAAGCTGCGACATCCTGCGCGCCGCATCGGCAAGGGTCATCTTCTCCCCTGGGCACTTCTTAATCATCGTGAGCGCAAAGCCGCGTTCTTCGGCGGCATCGGCGATACCGTCAATCAAGTCCACGGCACCGCCTGACAAATGAAACAGCACAACGCCGATGCACCCGTAACGGCCCAACTTGAGCGAACGCGCGGCAAAGTTGGTTCGAAATCCGAGCGCCTCCATTGCCGAATGGACCTTATCGCGTGTCGACTCTCGCACGCTATTGGGCTCGTTGATCACACGCGAAACCGTCTTGAGAGAAACACCCGCGGCAATCGCCACATCGTTCATCGAGACGTTATTCTTGTCCATCGTTGTCAATGCATCTCCGCTCGGTTCTCTATCGCTTGTTTTTACGTTCTAGCATACACTACCTGCCTGACTGATAAATCAACCGTTTACCGAACAATATCGACCACTCACCCGTATATCCTTGTTGCTCTTCCAAAAATGTCTTACGTTGTCATTAACGAAATGACAACGTTGTCATTTCGCAATGCCTTCCTTAAGCAGGAAGGGTTCCGGGCAGTCCTGACCATCCATCGACGACCAGTTCCATCCAAAATGCATCGCGCATCAAGTAGCAAAGGAGCTTTATGGACGCCATCGTAAAGATGCTCGAAAAGCATCAACCGTTCTTTGAGAAGATCTCGAGGAACATCTACCTCCAGGCCATCAAGGACGGATTCCTTGGGTGCATGCCCATCGTCCTCACCTCTTCGATCTTTCTGCTGATCGCCACGCTTCCCGGCGTGGTCGGCATCACGCTGCCCCAGCCGCTCATCGACTGGTGCAACAAGCTCTACAACTTCACCATGGGTGTCATGGGCATCATGGTTGCCGGCACCACCGCCAAGAACTTCACGGCATCCATGAACCGTCGTATGCCCGCCGGCAAGGTGCTCAACGACGGCTCCACCATGGTTGCTGCCCAGTGCAGCATGCTGCTGCTCGCTGTTACGCAGTTCACCACCAAGTTCGACGGCTCCGAGCTTTCGGTCTTCGATTGCACCCATGGGTACGCGCGGTCTGTTCTCGGCCTATATCGCCGCGTTCATTACCGTGTGGGTCTATAAATTCTGCGTCTCGCGCGATCTGACCATTAAGCTGCCCAAAGAGGTTCCGGGCGCCATCGCTCAGAACTTCCGCGACATTATCCCCTTTGGCGGCGCCGTCATCATCTGCGGCATCATCGATGTCGTCGTGCGCAACCTCATGGGCGTTCCGTTCTCCGAGCTGCTTATCAAACTGCTCTCCCCGCTCTTTACCGCCGCAGAAACCTATCCTGGCCTTATCCTTATCCAGGCAGCCACCGCGTTCTTCTGGTTCATCGGCGTCCACGGCCCCTCGATCGTACAGCCGGGCATCGACCCCATCCGTCTTGCCAACCAGGCCGAGAACCTGCAGGTTCTGCTGGCCGGTGGCCACCCTGCCCACTCCCTCACCTTTAACTTGTCGCTCGTGGGTGAGTTCGGCGGCACCGGCGCCACGTTCATCGTGCCGCTTTTGCTGATTCTCTTTATGAAGTCCAAGCAGCTCAAAGCCGTCGGTAAGGCCTCGATTGTTCCTGTTGCCTTTGCTGTCAACGAGCCTCTGCTCTTTGGCGCGCCGATGATCCTTAACCCCTACATGCTCATCCCCTTTGTTGCCGCCGGCTGCGTCAACGTAAGTGTTGCCAAGTTCTTTATCGATAACGTGGGCATGAACGGCTTCTCCTTCGTGGTGCCTTGGGCCACGCCCGCCCCCATCGGCATTTTCATCACCACGAACTTCCAGCTTATTGCCCTGGTATTTGTCGCAATCATCATCTTGCTGGACGCCATCATCTACCTGCCGTTCTTGAAGGCATACGATAAGCTGCTCTGTGACCAGGAAGCCGAGCGCGCCGCCGAGCTGGGTCTCGAGTCCGATGGTGCCGCCACCATCGCTGCCAGCACCCCTGCGCCCGTCATCGAGCCGACCGCCGCTGCCGTCGACAGCGAGCCTGTCGCCGATCAGCCCGAGCCCGCCGCCGACGCATCCGCTAAGAAGGACGTCGATGGCCTGAAGGTCCTCGTCCTGTGCGCCGGCGCCGACACCTCCGCTATGCTTGCCAACGCCATCAGGGAAGGTGCCGCGCAGACCGGAGAGAACATCGCTTCCTCTGCCGGTGCCTATGGCCAGCACACTGCCATCATGGATCAGTACGACGTTATCGTGCTTGCCCCGCAGGTCGGTAGCTACTACAACGACATGAAGGCCGACACCGATCGCCTGGGCATTAAGCTGCTCGCCCCGCGCGGCAAGGAATATATCGACCTTACCCGCGACCCCGCTGGCGCCATCAAGTGGCTCCGCGAGAACCTCGACTAGTTTCCTCCCTCTGTTGGTGCCCGGATTCCCGGTTCGGGCATCTCTCCCTATTCGTATCCCACAGAAAGGATGACCCATGACCAATCCCATGCAGTTCCCCGACGGCTTTGTGTTTGGCGGCGCCACCGCTGCTTACCAGGTTGAGGGCGAGACCCGCACGCACGGCAAGGGCAAAGTGCCCTGGGACGATTTCCTGGCTGCTCAGGGTCGCTTCTCCCCCGATCCCGCAAGCGATTTCTACAACAAGTACCCGGTCGATATCGACCTGTGCCAGCGCTTCGGCATCAACGGTATCCGTGTCTCCATCGCCTGGAGCCGTATCTTCCCCAAAGGCACTGGTGAGATCAACCCCGAGGGTGTTGCCTTCTATCACGAGCTCTTTGCCACCTGCAATAAAGCCGGCGTTATCCCCTATGTCACGCTCGATCACTTTGATACGCCCGAGGCCTTTTACCAGAACGGCGGCGAGGGCTTCCTGACGCGCACGACGATCGACGCCTTTGTCGAGTACGCCAAGTTCTGCTTTGCCGAGTTCACCGAGGTCAAGCACTGGTTTACCTTTAACGAGATTCCCGCGACCGCCGAGGGCAGCTTTATCGTCGGCAACTGGCCGCACGGCGAGAAGTATCGCCTGGACAAGGCCTTCCAGCTTATGCACAACATGATGGTGGCCCATGCCAAGGCCGTCGTCGCCTTCCACGAGGGCGGCTTTGAGGGCGAGATCGGCATTGTCCAGAACCTGGAGCCCAAGTATCCCCTCGATCCCAACAGTGCTGCCGACTGCGAGGCCGCCCGCATGGCCGACGTCATCAATAACCGCTGGGTACTCGACGCCACCTTCCGCGGCCACTATGCAGCCGACACCATGGAGGCTGCGACCAAGCTTGCCCATATCGCCGGTGGCGAGCTCGACGTCCGCGACGAGGACATCGCCGCGCTGACCGCCGCGCTCCCCTACAACGATTGCCTGGGCGTCAATACCTACAAGTGTCAGTTCCTGCGTGCCGCCGAGGGCGAAAACGACATCAACCACAATGGCACTGGCGACAAGGGATCCTCGCGCTGGTTCCTCAAGGGCGTTGGTGAGGCATGCGTGCGCGAAGGCATCCCCACCACCGACTGGGACTGGATTATCTATCCCGAGGGCCTGTACGATCTGCTGCTCCGCATTAAGAACGATTACCCCAACTACAAGAAGATTTACATCACCGAGAACGGCATGGGCTATAAGGACGACTTCGAGGACGGCTTTATCGACGACGCCCCTCGCATCGACTACATGCGTCAGCATCTCGCATGGATCCTCAAGGCGATTGACGGCGGCGTGAACGTCGACGGCTACTTTGTGTGGTCGCTGCAGGATCAGTTCTCCTGGACCAACGGCTATAACAAACGTTACGGCCTGTTCTACATCGACTTTGAGACCCAGGAGCGCTATCCCAAGGCGAGCGCGTACTGGTACAAGAACGTCGCGGAGACCGGCCTGCTCATGGCCTAGTTTCAGCCACATACCCCTTGTTGGCCGCATGCGAATCCTCCACGGGATCGCATGCGGCCTTTTTATTTTGAGCGGACCGTTTGTCTCAATCTGTAACATCTAGCAGGGGTTTTCGGTCCTACCTGTTACAGATCAAGACAAACGAACGGCCCGAACTTGCAGATCTCGATCTGTAACACGTAGCCCGTTTTTTCACGTCTACCTGTTACAGATCGAGACAAACGTTCGAACCAATCCAAACAATCTCAATCTGTAACGTTTGGCCGATTTTTTCGGTCCCAACCGTTACTGATTGAGACAATTAGATAGTCAAATCCGCGCTTTACAAGCGGCCATGAAGCACGGCTCTTTCCTTGCTTTCAGTATCACGAACATATTTTAGGCATCATTTAAAGCCGATGTGATACCGAAAGCATGTACGGCGCCGCGGGCGGCCTTCTCGTGTCAACCCGACCAAACTGCAGGCTCACAAACCCCCTCGATCATGTCGCCGTTGCGCTTGGTCCGAACGCCGCAGCAGGGGCAATAGACGGCCTTCATGGGCACCTCTCC
Source organism: uncultured Collinsella sp. (assembly GCA_902496945.1). Lineage (GTDB taxonomy): Bacteria > Actinomycetota > Coriobacteriia > Coriobacteriales > Coriobacteriaceae > Collinsella. Next base: position 73,360 of record CABVDE010000003.1, on the reverse strand, counting down.
CGAAAGGGTATTTAACGGTTCCGGAATAGGTTATCTACCGGCAAGAACGATAGGCAACCGGACACACATTCTGCCCGAGCGGTTAAAAGCGGGCACGGAATTTAAACGACTGAAAAAGGGGCATCGGCGCTGGTCGATGTCCCAAACATGGATACGCATTTTGCCATATAAGCCAACTTTGGTCACATAGATGAAAGGCAGTTTGTCGGTGACTCGGAGAGCGCCAATGCGATCTCACGACGGTTGCGCTCATTGTCTCAATTAGATACTCAACGAAATACGGTCCCGCAGCTCAATAAGCTGCGGGACCGTATTATGCACCGACGAATCAACGCCGAATTTCATCCACTATTTGGCCAGCTCCTGAACGATCCAGTCAATTGCACCTTCGGGATCGTTGGTAAGGTCGATATACTGCTTGCCCCTTGTGGTGAGCAGTTTAATTCCCAGGCGATCGGTATCGGCCTTCATAGCGTCATAGTACATGCGTGCCTGGGGCGCCAGAACAATCACGTTATACTGATCCATTGTCTCATAGTGGCTTCCGTACGCACCGGACTGAGAAACCAGATCAATACCCTTAGCAGCGGCACCTTCGCGAAGAGCATTTGCCAAGAGAGTCGAAGTGCCGGCACCTTGGCAAAGCACAAGCACGCGGATCTGCTCCGCCTTGTCCTTTACTGCCTCAAGTGCTTTTGCGACATTTTCCTGCGCGGCAATAGCATCTGCATCCGAGGTTCCTGCAGTCTCCTTTGCAGACTCTTCCAAACAAAGCTGATGGTCGTATGCCTTACAGAACGGATAGTAAATTACAAAGTCAACGACCAACAGTACTGCCATCAATACAAGAGAACGTAGATCAAGACCTGTGGTGAGAAATGCACCGATTGGGCCGGGAAGCGCCCACGGCATGGTATACATGGGGGCGTTCATCCCAATGACGTCAATGAAAAACTTACCGATAATGGCGTTGACCATAGGAGCCGCTAGGAAGGGCACGAACATATAGGGATTGAGGACAATCGGCATACCGAAGATAACGGGCTCGTTAACTCCAAAAATCACCGGGATAATCGATGCCTTACCCATAGCTTTAAGCTGCTTGGAGCGCATGAACATGATAAGGATAATAGGAACGATGAACGTGCAGCCAGAACCGCCCAAACCGCCGATGAAACTTGTAAAGTCCTGCGTGAGAGCAATTGACGGGTGTCCACCTGCTTGGAAAACCTCAAGATTGGTAACGGTATTGCCGTAGAGCGCAGCATTGATCGGACTCATGACAACCGAAGCGCCGTGAATACCCATAAATTGGAAAAGTGCGACCGCGCCTTCGATAAGCGCCATGCCAGGATAGGTGTCGACCGCGGAGAACAGCGGCGAGATTAAAGCGGATACCAAATTGGCGAACGGCACAGCAAGCAGCGTACGGCTCGCGAGATCGATAACGGCGCACGCAAGGATTGAAAAGCCAAACGCAAAGATATCGCGAAAACTCTGCGCAATAGAGCCAGGGACCTCTTTGGGGAGCTTGATCGTCACATTATGGCTAATACACACCTTATAGATATTAACGGTCAAGAATGCGGATACGAATGCAGCTAGAAAACCCTTGGTTCCCATATAACCGGTTTCAAAAACAGATGTATCTGCTCCGCCAATCGAGACAACATCGTTCGTCACCGATAGCAAGAGCATGCCGCACATGGCACAAACCATGCACGAGGTGGGGTTGAGAGATTTACCCGAAGGCATGCGACGGTTCATCGACATGGCAAGTGAGCTCGCCGTGGTGCCGGCCACCATAATGCCAAGAAGTCCCATGGTATATGCATAGATTTTATTGAAGAAATCCAGCACCTCAGGCGGAAGCGCGATGCCTACATAGGCAGGGAGCGTCGAAAGAAGAAGGAACAGGCTCGAGAACAGCACAATTGGCATATTCGAGAGAAAGCCATCCTTAATCGCCACCAGATAAATGTTCCTCGAGATTTTGTCGAAGAGAGGCTGGTGTTTTTCAAGGAATTTGACGATAGCGTCCATAACACATCCTTTCATGATTCTCGGGCACGTAACGATTTATCCGGACTCAACCGTCGTCGTCCCAGCTTGTATCCACTTATGTAAGTGAATACGTTCTCGTGCAAAATGTAATATCATTTGCGCGATTTGTCATAACCAATTCTTTTTCCGCTTTGTCGACATGTCAAGAATTTAAAACTTTATTCGGTGAACGGCAGTTGCGTAATTTTAGATTTGTCCAGCTAAAGGCTATTATTTCGGAGCAGCACAATACGTTTGCAACCGTTTACCGATTGGATATAACATATTAGAGAAATTGTTGTAACAATATTAGGGACAATGTCACAAACCTATCGATCTAGCCAAAGGAAGTAACAATGCCCAAACGATTGCTGAACATGTCCGCGTCCGATTTTGCCGCCACGTCACCCATGGATCTAAAGCAGGCAATTCTGGCTTCCGAGGGACGTACCATCATGGCGGAAAACGTACCCTCTTCCCAATTTCTCGCCGGTGTTACTAATGCCGAAATCGAACGTGCCGCAGGTGCCGACCTGCTTCTGTTTAACGCACTCGATGTTTTCAATCCGGTGATTGCCGGCATTCCAGATGAACTCACTGAAAACCCGGTCACTTGGGTGAAACGAGCATGCGGAAGGCCCGTTGGCGTCAATCTGGAACCAGTTGATAATGATGCTGAAATGTCTGAATCCCGTACAGAAATCCCTATGGGTCGGCGCGTCTCTCCCAAGACCCTAGAAAAAGCCAATGAACTCGGATTTGATTTTATTTGCCTCACAGGCAACCCTGGAACTGGCGTCTCCAACGATGCAATAGCCCATTCAATCAAACTCTCCAAAGAGCATTTCAATGGCCTGATCATTGCTGGAAAAATGCATGGGGCAGGCGTTGCGGAACCTGTCATGACGCTCGAAATTGCGCGAAAGTTTGTTGACCTCGGCGTCGATATCCTTCTCGTGCCAGCCCCCTACACTGTCCCTTGCTTCCAAGAAGCAGACCTGCGCGCCATCGTAGACTTTGTACGATCCCACAACGTAGGCAAGTCAATTGAAGAGAAGGTTCTCGTCATGGCGGCGAACGGGACGAGTCAAGACTCTTGCGACAGCGAGACCATTAAGAAAATAGGCCTTGCGGCAAAAGCAGCCGGCGCTGACCTCCAACATATCGGGGACTCCATGAACGGTATTTGCCTGCCCCAGAATATCTTCACGCTCGGACAAGCCCTTCGTGGATACAGGCATCAGATCGTCATGCTGAGCCGCTCTGTGATACGTTAAGGTTGCCTCGCCCACGCTACATCCCGACTGAGGCACCCATCAGATACCACCAACATGCAAACTGAGGCTCTAATGCTCGATACATACGAAAAACGGCCACTCTATTTACAGCTCACCGACGCGCTGCTCAAGCAGATCGTCGATGTATACCAAGCAGACGATAAACTTCCGACAGAAATGGAACTCTGCGACGAATATGCCGTAAGCAGGACAACCGTCCGACTTGCCATGAGTGAGCTGGAGCGTCGTGGAAGTATCTATCGAATCCAAGGTAAGGGATCGTTTGTTGCATCGAAACGCGCTAGCGAGCTCAATTCACTTTTAGACTTTGACTTTGCAAGTCATTGCGATGGAGTTGATCCAGATGCCATCATCAAACATTTCGGCGGCCTCACACCAAGTCGTCCAATTTCCGTAATGATGCTCCAACAATTTGGATGCCAAAGTCGCGATGAGATTCAGCGTCTTGAATTGACCTACGAACTTGAAGGCAGCTTCATAGGCGCTGATACGTTCTTCATTTCAAAGTCGCGCGTTCCGAATAACCAGTTAGATTTTCAGTCATTTAGTAGAATCATTGACGACTTGTCCAAGTCTATCCAATCTGTTAGAGAAAGCTATAGAGCACGTCAGCTTAGCGATTCCGAAGCCAGCAATTATGGTGTTGCAAAACTTCCGGTCATCGAACTAACTCATTATGCTTACGACTCCGGAGGCAAACTAATTTCAATTGTCTGCCGCACTATCTTAACTGGGCGAATCCCTTATCAAAACTTTATTTTCAAGTCCTAATGTTCTTTTTCTTTGTCTCGATCTGTAACACGTAGCCGAGTTTTTAAGTCCTAGCTGTTACAGATCGAGACGATCCGCTGGTACCGGACGCTTGGACACAACGTGCTGCAATTGTTTGCAAGCTGAATACTTCGCCATAGCGCATTTACGCGTCATTTCACACGTCATTGTGGAGTGGTTATCCTCCGCACCGGCAGAGGGCAGAAATATCGCCTGCTACGCTAACTAGCAAATGACCTGCGTGTGCTCCTCGATGGCGGTGCGGTCCTCGGCGGTAATACTCGGCTCGCATACCACGGCGTCCAGGCTGTCCAAGCGGCAGAAGGTAAAAAAGTCACGCTTGCCGATCTTGCTGGAATCGGCGATCAGGTAGCGCGAGTCGGCCTTGCTAAAGGCCAGCTGCTGGATGCGGCCCTCGTCCATATTGGACGTTGACACGTCACCATCCAGAATGCCGTTAGCACCGAGAAAAGCCGCATCGATGCCCAGTGCGCGCAGAGTATCCTCGGCCGTAGGGCCCACAAAGGCGGCGGTGCGGCGACGGTACATGCCACCCACCAGACACAGGTCGCAGTCCTCGCGCTCCTCGAGCAGGTTAAAGACCGAAAGCGAATTAGTCACGATGCGCAGGCGAAAAGCTGGCAGCATCGAGGCCATCTGCTCAACCGTGGTGCCCGTGCCCAAAAAGATGGTCGAGCCCTCCTCGATGAGCTCCACAGCGCGACGCGCGATCTGCAGCTTTTCCTCGGCATGCTTGGTGCGCTTTTCGCTGTGAGAGTACTCATGGCGCAGCATGGCATGGGGACGGCTCTGCGCGCTGCGGGCGCCGCCGTGTACGCGTTCAATCTCGCCCAGGCTTGCAAGCTCCTCAAGATCGCGGCGGATCGTCATGTCCGAGACGCCCAGCGCGTCCGAGATCTCTTTAACCGAGACCGTTCCCTGTTCCTCGAGCAGCTGACGAACCTTATCCTGACGCTCCGCCTTGATCATTTTTGCTCCTTTGAGTGGTTTTGTTCGCATTTATAGTAATCGAACAGTTATGGTCACTCTCCCTAAGCGGTCGATTTTTCCCGGTGAACGGTAGAAAACTCGATGTCAAACGCAGAATAACGAATTACTCCAACGCCAGGAGACCAACGAGAAATGTGCAATAAACTGCTATTTTAAAATTATTTCAATTAATTGTGCTTCAATAAAGCAAATTGAACTTTCTCGAACAATAGAAAACAGATTGACACATTTATTCCCCAGGACTTAAATTATAGGCGATTTAAACAAACAGATTCGAACACGTTCGATCTGCATGGAACTGAAGGAGTTGCAGAGATGTCCGCAAAGAGCAATCTGTTCTTCGAAGACACCGTATTTGTTTGCGACCGCACCACGCAAGAAGATGTCTTTACCGAGATCGCCAATAAGCTGTCACTCAAAAACTATGTTGCGCCCGCGTTTCTCGAGAACATCATCGAGCGCGAAAAGGGCTACCCCACCGGCATGGACATGTCTGTCGTCGACCCCGAGTTGCCCAGCTTTGCCGTTCCTCACACCGAGGTCGAGTTCGTTCACACCCGTCGCATCGTCCCCGTCAAGCTTACGACCCCCGTCGAGTGGCACTCCATGATCGACCCCTCGCAGACCTTCCCCGTCTCGTTCCTGTTCATGATCCTCAACGACAACAAAGAGGCCCAAGTGGGCATCCTCGCCAAGATCATGGACTTCGTTAACGCACTTGGCACCGATCGCGTCAAGGAGCTGTTCTCCATGACCGACACCAAGGCCATCTACCAGTTCTTGGTCGACAACTTTCCTACCGACTAGCCAATCACTTTTTGGAATCCGCGGGGCACCCCGCATAGAGAAAGGAATTTATCATGATTAAGGTTCTCGCAGCTTGTGGCGCCGGTGTCAACTCCAGCCATCAGATCAAGGACGCCATCGAGTCCGAGTTTAAGAATCGTGGCTACAACCTGCATTGCGACGCCGTGATGATCAAGGATGTCAACGAGGGGATGCTCTCTCAGTACGACATCTTCGCCCAGATCGCCAAGACCGATTTTGGCTTTGAGGTTAAGACCCCGATCGTCGACGCCGGCCCGATCCTTTACCGCATGCCTGCCATGGCTAAGCCGGTTTACGACAAGATCGAGGCCATTATCAAGGAAAAGGGTCTCAACTAATCTTTTGCAGCTTCGCTCTGCACAATCTTTGGCTTTAAGGAAGATGACGACCGGGAACGGCATCTTCCTTTTTTAAGGCAACATACGGAAAAGGAAATTCTCTTTAAGGAAAGAGGGAGACATGGACGCAGTAATCGGGTTTGCTAATGCCGTCTTTAAGCCGCTGATCGACCTTGGCGCAGCCCCTATGATGACCATCGTTTTGACGGTTATTGCCCTACTCTTCAAAGTTAAGTTTACCAAGGCCCTCGAGGGCGGTCTTAAGCTCGGTATCGCCATTACCGGTATCGGTGCCATCATCAACATTCTGACGACGGCCTTCTCGAGCGCCATGACGACGTTCGTTGAGTCCACCGGCCTTCAGCTCACCGTCACCGACGTGGGTTGGGCACCGCTGGCCACCATCACCTGGGGTTCTCCCTACACGCTGTACTTCCTGATGGTCCTCGTCATCGTCAACATCGTGATGATCGTGCTCGCCAAGACCAACACCATCGACGTCGACATCTTTGACGTTTGGCACCTCGCCTTCGTCGGCCTTGCCTGCATCTACTTTGGCGCCAACATCGTCGTCGCCACGCTGCTCGTCGTCTTCGTCGGCGTCATGAAGATCATGAACTCCGACCTCATGAAGCCCACGTTCAACGATCTTTTGGGTGCTCCCGAGGAGAACCCCATGACCACGACTCACATGAACTACATGATGAACCCGCTGGCCATGCTGCTCAACAAGATCATCGACAAGGTCCTCCCCTTCCTCGATAAGTACGACTTCGACGCTGCCAAGCTCAACAACATGATTGGCTTCTGGGGCTCCAAGTTCGCTATTGGTATCTACCTGGGCGTCTTCGTCGGCCTTCTTTCGCACCAGACCCCGCAGCAGATCTGCACGCTCGCCTTTACCGCCGCAACCTGCCTTGAGCTGTTCTCGATGATCGGTTCTTGGTTCATCGCAGCCGTCGAGCCGCTGTCTCAGGGCATCTCCGACTTTGCCAACAACAGCAAGTGGCTCCAGGGCCGCACCCTCAACGTCGGCCTCGACTGGCCCTTCATCGCCGGCCGCGCCGAGATCTGGGCTGCCGCTAACATCCTTGCTCCCATCATGTTGGGTGAGGCTCTGCTGCTCGCCAACGTTCCCTGCCCCCTCTCCCCGACTGGTACTTGGAACGGCCTGCTGCCGCTCGGCGGCATCATCGCCATGGGTCTGACGCCGGCATTGCTCGTCGTCACCCGCGGCCGCGTGATCCGCATGGTCGTCATTGGCGCTGTCCTGCTGCCCGTCTTCCTGGGCGCTGGCACCCTCGTCGCCGATTTCGTTACCTTTACCGCTAAGACTGTCGGCGCTTTCCCCGATGGCGTTACCGGCCTGATCTCTCAGACCACCATGGAAGGACCTGTCGAGAAGTTCCTGGCCTTCTTCGTGGGCAAGGCGACCACGGGCGATGTGACCATGATTATCGCCACTGTCGTTGCCATCGTCGTGTACGTCGCGCTCTTCGCTTGGTATCGCAAGCAGATGATCGCCCGTAACATCGAGTACGCGAAGCAGGACAAGTGCACCCTCTCGCCGCTCACCACCGGCAAGTTTACCGAAGAGGACCTCAAGGCTGCCAAGGAAGCCGAGGCCGCAAAGGCAAACGCCTAACCAATTGCCGCAATATCCCCTGTGGAAGAAACCCGTCGCATCCCGACGGGTTTCTTTTTTTTCGTCCAAAGTAAGTCAATCATCACTTTTTTGAGAATATTACCCCTGCTTTAGTGGGGTGTAGTGATAATCTCGCCTGTTCGCGCTACAGTTTGTCCGAAATACCTCGATGTTAGGAACCAAATGATCACTTCCGAGCTTTTCGGCACCGCGCCGTGCGGTACCCCCGTTCATCGCTACACCCTCAACGGACCCGAGATCTGCGTTCGCATTATGGACTACGGCGCCACCGTTCTGGGCATTGACGTACCCGACATCCCCGGCAACGTACGCGATGTGGTGCTGGGCTTCGATAAGCTCGAGGATTACTTTGACAACCCCGCCTGCTTTGGCGCAACCATCGGCCCCGTGGCCAACCGCACCGCAGGCGCCACGATCACCATCGATGGCACCGACTGGCACATGACCGCCAACGAGGGCGCCAACAACCTGCACAGCGACCTTGAGCACGGCCTGCACAAGCGCGTATGGAACGTTGAGATCGACGAGACTCACAACGCCGTGCGTATGACCACCTCGCTTGAGGATGGTGAGCTGGGCCTGCCCGGCAACCGCACCTTTACGGCCGTGTTTACCGTCACGCCGACGGGCCGTTTCCGCATCGAGTACGGCTGCGAGAGCGACCGCGCCACCTACGTATCCATGACCAACCACACGTACTTTAACCTTGCCGGCCACAACGCCGGCATGGACTGCGAGCACTTCTTTGTGGCCAACGCCGCCCACTACCTGCCCATCAACGAACAGAACATCCCCACCGGCGAGATTGCTCCGGTCGAGGGCACGCCGTTTGACTTCCGCGAGCTGCGCCCCGTTGCCCCCGGTATGGAGGCCGACGACCCGCAAATTAAGCAGGCCCGTGGCTACGACCACTGCCTGTGCATCGATGGCTATCAGTACGGCCGTAATCTGCGCCGCGCGATGCACGTCGAGGAGATGTGGACCGGTCGTGAGCTGGATTACTACACCACCGCGCCGGGCGTTCAGCTCTACACCGGCAACTGGCTGGACGACGAGCACGCCAAGGACGATGCCAACTATGGCTGGGGTGCCGGCTTTGCCCTCGAGGCCGAGATGTACCCCGACACGCCGCACCAGCCGCTGTTCCCGCAGGGCATCGTGGGCCCGGGTCACCCCTACAGCAATGTGATCGAATACCACTTTATGAGGCACTAAGCCCATAACGCAACATAACGCACAGCAACGCCCGCCGGCACCACCGCCTACGGGCGTTTTTCTACCTAGTCATTGGGGACGTTCTTGAATGACTAGTTGGATGGGGTCGGAGTCGGAGCTGGGGAGATAGCGGATTTCTAGCTCTATGCCGAGCTCTTGCAGTTCTTTGAGGGCAGCGACGTCTGCGTCGCTCACGGCAACCGCGGGCGTTATGGGGCGCTTGCCCTCCCCTGCTTGCATGTGACCAATGCTGATCTTGGTGATGGGCACGCCACCCTTCACCAGCGCCAATGCATCCGCGGGCGACGCCACCATAATCAGGATCCATTGGCGCGGCGTCGCGGTGTGAATGATGTCGATGGTCCTTTGCACCGAGAAAAACCGTGTCCACACGCCTTCTGGCGCCGCGACCCTCATAGGCGCCCACTTGCGCGAATCCGCCGCAATTTCGTCGTTAACGATCAGGACGAGGTTGGAACCAACCGCCTCATTCCACAGCTCAACGTCTTGCCCGTAAATGAAACGGTCATCGATACGTGTGAGAAGGATCTTGGGTTGAGCCATTTCAGCCCCATTCTGTTTGAGACCCGTAAGAGCAAGACATCACGTCTCCAATATTAGTGCATTTAAAGTGAGAAAATCCGTCAGAACACTTGCGCGGAGTTGCGATGTCCCGTATCATAGACACCTGTTGACGCCTCAGTTGCGTCATCACATGGCCGCCAGCGTAGCTCAGTTGGTAGAGCACCGCTCTCGTAAAGCGGGGGTCACCGGTTCGAGCCCGGTCGCTGGCTCCATTGCACAAGATAGCCGCCTTCGAGCGGCTTTTTTGTTGCCGATTTGGAGCGCGCTTGCCAATCTGTGCGCAACGCCGCCGACAATTCCCCTGTTCAACAACAAGCCCCGCCAACCGCAATCCCCAAGGGAACCGCGATCAACGGGGCTCGAACACGCTCCCCAAGGGGAATCACGCTAGCTCACGAGCAGCTCGCTACTCCTCCCAGTAGGCGTCGGCAAGCAGCTTAAAGCAGATCTTCTTGACCGGCTGCGCACCATCGCCCGGGAACTCGAGCGTGGGCATGTGAGGCTCGCCGGCAACAAACAGCGCAAACTTATCGTCAGCAAGATCGCCGGCGATCGAAGCGTCGGAATCGACCAGATCGTAGTCGTCCTTCTCGTCAAACTCCTGGACCAGCGTCAGGCTGCCCGTGGCAACCTTAAAGGCCTCGCGACCCTCGACGTCGATCTGCAGGTCGTGATAGCGCTGATGCGTCTCATAGTGAGCGTCGGCCTCGGGGCGCGTCGTGGGAGCCATGACGTTCGCAAAGACCTTGTCGCCCAGAATCGGGTGGCTGCCGACCTCGAGCTCCGCGGGGTCGTTCTCCTCGAGCCAATCGATCAGCACGTCGAGGCCCTTGAGCATTCCGCGGTACTCCTCGATATCGCCCAATGCACCGTAAATCATCTAAATCCCCTCTCGGATCGTCTCTTTGGCGGCTACTCGGTAAACACATTACCGACGCTGTTGCCGCCCACATACGTCTCGACCAGGGTAAGGTCGGGATTGAACACGACAAAGTCGGCGTCGCGCCCCAGCATGATGCTGCCGCACTTGTCGTCGACATGAGCAAGTAAGCGATGCCGGGGCCATCGCCCAAGCTCTTACAGCTCGGTTACGACAACGCCGTTGTAGACCTCGTCCCAACGATCCATGACCAGATGGCCGGTCATGGGATCCATGGCGTTGAGCTTGCCGCAGGTGTTGGCGGTACGCAGTACCGTCTCGTCATCCGCGCCAGCAGCAATTGCATGTGCGAAGCCGGCAATGGTCGAATCGCCAGAGCCCGTGGCGTTAACGGCAGGGATATCGGGCGTCTTGGCGCGGAACGCACGGCCGTTATGGAAGCCCACGGAGCCGGCAGCGCCCATGGACACGACGACCCAGGGGATATCGGAGAAGCGGGCATCAGAGGCGAGCGCGGCGCGGAGCTCGTCCACATCGTCGGTGGTAAAGCTCGTGCCCAGAAGTCCGTTGATCTCGGTCAGATTAGGCTTGACCAGCTCGGGCTTGACCTCGGACTTGAGTGCGGCCTCGAGCGAAGCACCCGAGGTATCGAGCAGCACCTTGGCGCCGGCGTTCTCGGCAATGCCCGTGATTTTGGCATAGTAGTCCACCTCGACACCGCGGGGCAGCGAACCCGAAATGGTGACGACGTCGGCCTTGCCCGCAAGCTCGGTAAACTTGGCGGTAAAGGCATCGAGCTCCTCGGGGGCAATTGTCGGGCCGCTCTCGAGCAGCTCGGTCTGGTTGCCGGCGTGGAGGATGTTGAGGCAAATGCGGGTCTCGCCCTTGATGGGCACAAAGTCGTTCTTGATACCGTTGGCGTCCATGAGCTCGGCCATGTAGGCACCCATGTGACCGCCGAGCAAGCCGGTTGCCACAACATCGTCGCCCAGCTGACCCAGCACGCGGGCCACGTTGAGGCCCTTGCCGCCGGCGGTCTTTTCGGGCGTTACACGGTTGACATCGTCGATAACGAGCTCATCGAGCTGATAGCGCGTATCGACAGACGGGTTCATCGTAACGGTGAGGATCATTTTTAGCTCCTTATCTCGCAGGCTCCTTGTGCCTCGCGATACGAGTCGATAAAACGGAATTACAGAATCTCAATCGTGAACGAGCGAACGACGGTCTCCTTGGGCTTGGCGACAAGACAGCCGCGCTTATGCTCAAGCACGTCGTCCTCATCGGAGCAGGTCGAAAGGCCGCCCCAGGGCTCAACTGCCACAAAATCGCCCTCGGGCTTACTCCACACAATGAGATACGGAAAGCCCTCAAAGCTCAGGCGAACGCCCTTGTCCTCGCCCTTTTTGGAAAGCGTGACCTGACGACTCTCGAGCACGTCAAAGATGGTCTCCGCAAAATCGAAGAGCTCATGCGACAGGGGCAGCGTCTTTCCCACCATGGGGTTCTTGGAGCGCCTGTCCACATCAATCAAGCCAGTCGAGGGAACGGCGGTGCAGAGCTCCGCAGCCTCGTCTTTCTCAAAGCGCAGTTCGTAGTCCGTATAGGCCTCGCCCGCATCGATCGGACACCTAAAGCCGGGATGACCGCCGATAAAGAACGGCATGTCCTCGGTGCCCTCGTTGGTCACCTCATAGGAGACGCGTACGGTATCCCCCTCAAGCGTATAACGAGCGACAAGCTTAAACGGATACGGATAATCGCTCAGCAATGCAGCGTTATCCTCCGATGCCAGGCACATCGCCAGCTCGTTCTCGCCTTGGCTCAGCAGCTTCCACTCCTGTTTGCGCGCAAACCCGTGGCGAGCGAGCTTTACATGATGCCCGGCAAACGTCATGGCGTTACCATCGCGCAAGCCTCCGCAAATCGGGAAGCAAATTGGTGCCTGGCCGGACCACACGGCGGGATCGCCCTGCCACAAGTACTCGCGACCTCCAGCCTCAATCGAGGTAAACGAACCACCAGCCGTGGACACCTTAATAGAAATCGAATCGTTGGAGAGAGCGTATTCCATTGCCCATCCTTTCGAACAACTGCTTTTTGCTCGCAAGAACCCGTCTCGGCCCTGACCAAAGGACAAACCCGCACGTTCATCGATGCGTCCGGTATCCCAACCATGCAACGGGGTACCATACAGACATTGATGCAATTACAGCTGAAAGGCCTTCTTATGCGAACCATCATCCTCTACGCCTCGCGCCATCACGGCAATACGAAAAAGCTCGTGGACGCCATCGTCGAGGCGCACCCCGAGATCGATACCCTCGACGTCAAGGCACTTGGCAAAAACGAGTACCCCGACCTGCACGAATATCACCTGATTGGTGTCGCCACGGGTATCTATTACTCCGAGATCGACAAGGACATGGCACGCGTGCTCACTAACGTGCTACAGCCGCAGGACAAGGTGTTTGGCCTTATGACCTACGGTGGCAAAAACAAGTGGTACGGCAAGGATATCGATGGCATCTGCCGCATGAAACAGGCCATCTTTATGGGCGTCTACGGCTGCCCCGGCTTTGACACGTGGGGGCCGTTCAAGCTCACCGGCGGTGTCCAGAAAGGCCATCCCAACGCCGAGGAAATTAAGGGTGCCGTCGATTTCTTCGGTAAGATCGAGGATGAATATGGCGATATCATCGTCGAAGAGTATGCCAAACGCGAGAAGCGCCTGGCATACGAAAAGGAGCACCCTGCGGGAGGCCTGGTAGCCGGCGTCAAGCGCACGGCAAAGAAGATCGCTAACAAGCTGTAACTGTTAAGGTGCTTTTGAGCGTTAACCCATACGGCGGGTCCGAGCAAATTCGGGCCCGCCGTCTTTTTCTGTCGTTACTCGGTAAATGCGTTGCCGACGCTCTGTCCGCCAACATACGTCTCGACGAGGGTGAGTTCATGGTCGAACACGACAAAGTCGGCGTCGCGACCCGGCATGATGCTGCCGCACTTATCCTCGATGTGCACGGAGCGTGCCGGTACCTCGGTTGCCATGCGAATGGCGATATCGGCGCTGGCGATGCCCCAGTCGACGATATTCTTGACGCCCTGGGCAAGCGTGAGCACCGAGCCGGCAATGCTCTTGCCGTCGGCGAGCCAGCACAGGTTGTCCTTCATGATGACATCCATGCCACCACTGGTGTAGCTGCCCTCGGGCATGCCACCGCAGCCCAGACAGTCGGTGATGAGCACCGTGTGCTGCCAGCCCTTGGCCTGCAGCAGCGCCTTGATAGCGGCGGGGTTCACGTGCTTGCCGTCGCAGATAACCTCGGCGTAGGTCTCAGGCGTAGCCATAGCGGCACCCACGACACCGGGCTCACGATGATGCAGACCACGCTGGCCGTTAAAGGTGTGCGTAAAGCAGCTGGCGCCTGCGTTGATCGCAGCGACGCACTCATCGTAGGTAGCGTCGGAGTGGCCGATGCTGGTCACGACACCCTTGGCGTTAAGAGCGGCAGCATAGGCGACAGCACCGTCGCGCTCGGCAGCCATGGCGCTCTTAACGATGCGCCCGCCGGCAGCCTCCTGCCACTGGTCGAAGACCTCCTCGGAGGGATCAACCAGATAGGCGGGGTTCTGCGCGCCCACGTGCTTCATGGTAAAGAAGGGGCCCTCCAGGTAGATGCCCTGAATGCGGGCTCCACAGAAGTCGGGGCCACGGCCCTCGTCAGCCTGGGCGATGGCGGCACAGGCATCCTTGATCTGCTCGACGCCATCGGTGAACGTCGTGGGCAGCCAGCTGGTGGTACCGCGACGGGCGAGCTCGGTCGAGCTGATATCGATACCCTCGGGATCGTTATCGGTAGTTGAGTGGTTGTAGAAGCCATGGATGTGAGTATCGACCATACCCGGTGCGATCCACGATCCCGTGTAGTCCTTAATCTCGCAAGAGGGCTCGTCGGCCTGCCAGGCGCCAAAGACGCCATCCTCGACCATGAGATAGCCGCCCAGTTGCGGGCCTGCCGGCAAGAAGAACTTGTCAGCCTTAATTGCATACGTGCTCATATGCACTCCTTGCTTCTAAAGCAGTTGACTGTGGTGATGCTTATACCCAGCTCACGTAAAACAAAAAGCGCCCGCCAGCCGTTATGAGCGGACGGGCGCCCTTACAGGGGGACGCGATTAAGCGGTGAAGGGGTGAATCGTCACGCCCTTGACCACGCGGTTGACCGTGCCGGTGGGGCTCGGCGTATCGGGCGTGTTGCCCACGCGAACGGAGTTGAGCAGGCTGATGGCCTGAGCAAACATCACGAACGGCAGAGCAAGGTAGCCCTCGGGAAGTGCCTCGTAACCCTTGAAGGTGAAGGACTCACCCTCGTAGACGGTAGCGCCATCCTGCTGAACGGCAACGGTGTGCTGTGCGATCTCGTCGCCACCGATCTCGTTGAGGATGTCGATGTCGTACTGACGGGTGTAGGCGTCGTTGTTAACGAAGACGAAGACGAGGGTCTTGTCGTCGACGAAGGACTTGGGTCCGTGACGATAGCCCATGGAGGTGTCGTAGGAAGTAGCGACCAGGCCATGAGCAAGCTCGAGGATCTTGAGCTGGCTCTCCTGAGCAAGGCCACCGAAGGAGCCGGAACCCAGGTAGGTCACGCGGTTGAAGTCGCCAGCCAGGTAATCGGCGACCTCGGGCTCACGAGCGATGACCTCCTCGCCCATCTTTGCGATGGTCTCGACCCACTCGGCCTTCTGCTCGTCGGAAGCCTCGTCAAAGATAAGGGTGGAGAGCAGGGTCATGCAGGTGTAGGAGCCGGTCATGGCGAAGCCCTTGTCGTTGGCGCGCGGGATGAGCAGCGTCAGCGCGTTGGGGTCATCGGCGGACTCGACGGCGAGCTTGCCCTCGGGAGCGCAGGTGATGTTGAGGAACTTGACGTTGTGGACGAGCTCCTTGGCAACGGCGACGGCGGCAAGGCTCTCGGGGCTGTTGCCGGAGCGGGCAAAGGAAACCACGAGCGTGGGATCCTCGGGGCGCAGGAAGTCGCGCGGAGCGCTCACGATGTCAGTCGTGGCGATGGGCTTAAAGTCGTAGAGATCAGTGTTGCCGGCGTGACGCAGGTACGGGGCGCAGGTATCGCCAACATAGTCGGACGTACCGGCACCGGTGAAGACAACAGACAGACGACCCTCGCCCATGGCGCGAGCATCGGCCAGGAAGGCCTCGATGGCCTCCTTGTTCTCGCGATAGATGTTGAGCGTATCACGCCAAAGCTCGGGCTGCTGAGCAATCTCGGCCGTGGTGATCTGGGCGCCGAGCTCGGTGAGCTCCTCGACACTCTTCTCGAACATTTCTAATACCTCTCTCTAGAAGTAATCCTCTGACGTGCAATTATACACTTCGGTTGGTTGTCTGGTAGTAACCAGTTAAATGCAAAGAATCCTCATATGAAAACACTGAAGGCGTTAAACGTTGCGCTGGTGATAGACCTTGTATTTAAACTGATCGGCACGAGCAACCGAGAGCGTATACTCCACAACCTCGTTTGACTCGTTATACGTAGTCCTGACCAAATCGAGCACAGGCGAGCCCTCGACAATTCCCAAAAGGTGGGCATCGGTGGGACGGGCTATGCTCGCATAGAACTCCTCTTCGGCCACGCGTATCTTTTGCTGAAAGTCTTGCTCAATCACATCGTAAAGCGGCTTATGCTCCAGCAGCGGTCGCTTTAGGGACAGAAATTGACGAACCGGTAGATAGCTGCGTTCGACCATCATGGGCATGTTGTCGGCAGAACGAAGGCGCTTGAGCTTAAAAATGCGATCACCGATACGTAGTCCCATATGCTCGGCCAGATTCTTATCGGCCTCCATCTCGCAAAACTCGAGAATCGTGGTCTCGGGGTCGCGCCCCATCGCGCGCATCTGCTCGGTAAAGCTGTAGGACTGCATAAGATTGGTTGCCTTTGCCGAACGGTCGGTCACAAAGGTACCGCGGCCGTGCTGCCGAACCACCAGTCCTAAACGCTCTAGTTCCTGCAGAGCCAGGCGTACCGTGGTGCGCGAGAGACCATAGCGCTCCGAAAGTTCGCGCTCGGAAGGAATCATGTCACCGGCGTGATATTCATGGTCAATCTTTTCGGTCAGAATATCGACCAGCTGATCGTATAGCGGTTGCTTGCGCGCTCCGATCGCCATCCTATCCTCCCTATTTGCTCGAAATCAGCTTCTACCTTGGGTGTTTAGCATTATCTGTCTGCCACACCCGAATCATCAAGAAAACAAAAGCCGCGCGCTCTTTCGAGCACGCGGCTTTTAACATACACATGGCTTAAGGGGTCGGGGTGTGAGCCGCGTAGGGACACACCCCTCAAGCTAGAGCCTTACCAGATGCTCGGCCAGAGACCAAGCGGGCCAGCGCCCAGGATGCCCAGGACGAAGAGCAGCAGAATGCCCTTGGTCGGGGTCCAGCTGTGCTTAGCGAACATGTAGTAAAGCAGCAGCGTAAGCATAAGCGGGACGAGCTTCGGGACGATGGTGTTGAGGGTGTCGGCAACAGAAAATTTGACCGGATCCTCGGTAACGGTAGCGTAGGTCACGGACTCCATGCCGTTACCCAGATCGGCGACGCCGCACTTGACCTCGTTGCCGTCGGCATCGGTGGCAGTGAGGGCGTTGCCGTCCTCATCGGTCATGGCGATGGTACCAGCCTCGGCGGTCTCGGTATCGATGCCCTCCATACCGGTGAAGTTCTCGGCCTCCTTCTCGGAGACGATCACGGTAGTAGGAGAGAGGCCACGGGTGGTGCCGTTGGGGATCTGGAGGTTGATCTGGGTGCCACCCATGGTGACGACCAGGCAACCGACGACGAAGACGCCCATGATGGAAGCGGCACGCGTGAAGGCCTGCATGTTGGCGGTCAGAGCGTCAATAGCGCTGGTGCCAAGCTTGTAGGACCAGTTCATGAGCCAGAAGCGCAGAGCGAACTGGACGGCGTTGAAGATCACCAGGAAGATGATCGGCGCAGCGGCGTTGCCGTTGATGGCCATGTTGGAGGTGATGCCGGCCGTGATAGGCACGAGCGTCAGCCAGAACAGGGCGTCACCGATACCACCGAGCGGGCCCATTGCGGCGACGCGGACGGCGCGGATGGTGGGGATGTCAACCTTGTTCTGCTCGAGCGAAAGCACGATGCCCATAACAAAGGTGACCAGGAACGGGTGAGTGTTGAAGAACTCCAGGTTGTGGCTCATGGAAGCCGCGAGGTCGTTCTTGTTGGTGTGGATCTTCTTCAGACCGGGGATGATGGAGTAGAGCCAGCCAGCGGCCTGCATGCGCTCGTAGTTGAACGATGCCTGCAGGAAGCAGGAGCGCCAAGCCATCTTGTTGAGGGTCTTCTGGTCGAGCTGCGGAGCAGGAGTGAGATCCTCGTAGTGCTCCGGGATCACATACTCATTAGATGCCATCTTCGAAGTCACCTCCGTCAGAAACAGCTGCACCCTTCAGCTCGGTCTGCTGCTGGAAGTCCCAGAAAGCAATGCCGAAGCCGATGAGAGCGAGGATGAGCAGGGCAGGGGTTGCCAGAGAATCGTTGGCAACGGTGATGAGCGCGAGGCCAAAGCCCATGAGGAAGAAGCCCCACATATCGCGGTTCATCATAACCTTGAGCAGGACGGCGAAGCCGACGAAGCGCATCATGCCGCCTGCAGCGGACAGACCGGTCTGCAGCCAAGTCGGGATGGCGGAAGCGATGGTCTGGCCGATAGTAGCGCCAGCGATGAAGAACAGGGTGACGACGACAGCGAAGATCAGGCCGAGCAGAGCCATGGCGAAGTAGTTCAGACGCTCGATACCCTTGGTGTCAGCGTTGTGAGCCATATTGTCCGCGGAGGACATGAGCGGCGACATAAGCGTGAAGACCAGGGTAACGCCGAGCTGACCAAGCAGAGCGAACGGAATGGCAAGGCCGACTGCCGCGTTGGGCTCGAGGCCCGTAGCAATAGCGAGAACGGCTGCCATGATGCCGCCGATGACGGCGTTAGGCGGCTGAGCGCCTCCGATCGGCATGTTGCCGATCGTCATGAGCTGATAGGTACCACCCACGAGAAGACCGGTGTTGAGGTCGCCAAGGATAAGACCGATGACGGCGCCGGTGACGATGGGCTGATAGAGAGACTCGAGGAAGTTGAACTGGTCGATTGCCGCGATGAACGTGACGACGAAGACCAGAGCGACCTGGATGATCGAGTATTCCATCTTGCTCCTCCTTTCAAAATGTATGTACGCACTTTTGATATCACGTACAGAATGTCAGGGTTTCACTCCTGACAACGTGGATCATGAGGATTACGAGAAGAGCTTGCTCGTGTCCTCAACAGGCGTGCTCGGAACGCGCCTGATCTCCAACTCCACCCCCAATTCCTGCAGCTCTTTAAACGCAGCGACATCCTCGTCGTTTACTGCGACGGAGGTGGCGACTTGGCGTTTTCCTTCCGACATGTGCATGTTGCCGATGTTTACCTTCTTTATAGGCACACCGCCTTTGACGAGCGTAAGCACGTCTTCCGGTGTTTCGGCCACGATGAAGATCTTCTGGCGCGGGCTCGCCTTACCAATGACGTCGATGGTCTTCTGCAGGGAGAAGAAACGCGTAGCGACGCCGGCGGGAGCGGCCATCTTCATGAGGTTCTGTCGCATGGTGTTGGTCGCCACGTCGTCGTTGGCGACGAGGATGAGGTTGGAGCCCAGAGTGGAGTTCCACTGGGTTGCAACCTGACCATGAACCAATCGGTTATCGATGCGGGTAAGAAGAATGTTGGGTTCTGCCATGTTGATCATCTTCCTTTCGTTATTTGCTGACGACAGTTACTTGATCTCCTGAATCGCGTAACGCGAAACATCTACGACGGCTCCGGATCGGACTTTGATCTGGACCTTCTCGCCTTCAATGCCTTTGACGGTTCCGTAGATACCGCCGGCGAAAAGAACCTCCTGACCCGATCTGAGCTCCGTGTGCAGCTCCTTGAAGTACTTCTGCTTCTTCTTCATGTTGATCTGAGACCAGATAGTGTAAATAACACCCATGATGACAAGCAGGCCCAAAAGAGCGACCGAGGAGCTTAGGACGCTGGCTCCGAAATCGGCCATTAGATGCCGTCCTCGTCGCCGAAGATATCCTCTTCCTCGGCACCAGCGACGGAGGCGACCGTCTGGGCGGTGATGCCCGTCTGGCCAACGGTCACGGCCTGCTCGCCAAGCTCGGCAAGCGTGGCGTTGCCGCGGAGGAACAGGAGCTCAATAACCATGGGAAGGTTAGTGCCAGTCAGGATCTCGACGTTGTCGACATCCTGGGCAATCATCATCGACTGGTTGAACGGGGTGCCGCCAAGCAGGTCGGTAAAGACGAGTACGCCATCGCACTCCTCGCGCATGGCGGTGATAGCGGCGCGGAGATCCTCACCATAGGAAGCAGCCTGGTCACCCTCGAAAGGAACGACGGTAAAAGCGGGTTGGTCGCCGGCAACCATAGCGATAGCGCTTGCGAGGCCGGGTGCAAACTGTCCATGACCGGTAAGAATAAAGCCAACCATTCAAATTTCCCTTCCGAAGGCGTGTGCGATCTGAGTCCGATAATTTTTGGAAGCCAGCGGGCGCTCGCCCTTAAAGCTTCTTGGTAAGCGTTTCTCGAAGACCTGTGGTCTCTCAACTGGTAGTAACCACGTGTCGTGTTGTTGTCACTATATCACCACAGAAGAGCTCGCTCTCGTTGATTCATACGGTAAAACGTTTTTGCACCGCTAACGGTGATATTTCGACCGTTCACCGCTTGTTAACACTTCTACCTGCGGTTTTGAAACCGTTTTGAAATGTTCGACTACCCGATCGACATTGTTTCGACGGAATAAACAACACAGGGTGGCTTTAAATCGCATGTGGAAAAAATGCAGGTCATTATGGAGGTTTGTGAATTGGTCTTTTTGACTTAATACCAGTTAGCACCAGTTTCGAGATTATCGGTGAACGGTAGTTTTCGACCATTCACCGGAGAATTGCAATCGTTTACAGTTGTCTATCCATATGAATTAGGGAACACGATGGAGCGCTTGCGCGATCGCGGGAAGTTTTGGCATTTGTCCTCATCCCCCGCGCACCAAACTCCGGCATCCAAAATGAGCTAATAGCTCACGCTAATCGTTTTCAATCATTACTTAGTCACTATCCGTAATTATTTATCGTTTATCGTTAATTCTGATATGATGCAAGTATCATCCAAAACGCCGATTGGAGGGGTTATGGTCCATCGAAACGCATCTATATCGAATGAAACCATCAGCCGCGAACAGACAATAGCCGAGCTGAGGAAGCTCGCCTGCATCTGCAAATGGGCCACAATCTGCATTACCGCGCTGCTCGCTCTGGGACTCTTCGCAGTCATTGCGATTGACCTTCTGCTGATATTACCCGACCTCTCCCAAGGCTTGTGTCTCCAATCCATAGAGCTTAATGCCGGCGAAGGACCGTGCCTCGCTCTCGTCGGCACCAATAAGCAGGCCCCGCTTATGCTCGTCGCGCACGACGGTCACACTGCCCTGGGGAGTCTCTTGATGACATGCCTCGCACTTGCCATCGCGCTCAGCGTGTGCAGCCTATTCTCCAACATTGAAAAAGCCGGCAGGCCTTTTGACCTTGGATGCAACTACATGCTTCGTCGAATAGGACATTTGTTTCTTATCGGCGGCGTTGCCGTGAGGCTTCTTAGCGCTACGGTCACGGGATTGATGCTCTCAGGATTTGGCGGCCGCTTTACTGATGCGTTCGCCGGCCAGCTTTTCGAGCCCTCTATGGTCTTTGCAGGCCTGATTATTAGCCTGATTGCAAGCGTCTTCCGCTACGGATGTATCCTGCAAAAACAAGATGACGAGTTGCTCTAGGGGGAATCCATGATTATTCTGCGGCTCGACCGCATGCTTGCCGAACGCAAGATCTCATCCAAAGAACTTGCAGAACGCGTGGGCATCTCCCAGGTCAATATGTCGCGCATCAAGACGGGCAAGGTATCTGCCGTGCGTTTTTCAACTTTAGACGCGATATGCCGAGCACTCGACTGCCAACCGGGCGATGTCCTGGAATATATACCTGATGATGAAGCCGATGGCCTCTTTGGGCTTAAAGAATGATTTTCAATTAACAAGCCACCGATACCCGCAACGTAAAAAGCCCGCCAGAACGATGTCCGTTCTGGCGGGCTTATAAGTTAATCGACGGGGTGCTCGGTAACGCCGCGTCAACCTTTACGCAAACAGGCCGTAGATACTGATGTTGGCCTTGGCGTACAGGCTGTTGGCATACTCGGTCCACTTGGAGCTGGCGCTCGAAGCCTGCGAGGAATACTGCTGATAGGCGGTGTAATAGGCGGTCATGGCCTGCTTGTAGGTAGCGCTATCGGCGGTAAAGGCATCGTCGGCAAAGGCCTTGGCGTAGGTGCTGTCCTCGTCCTTCCAAGTGCCCTTCGAGCTATCCCACTCATCGCCGGCAAGGTTGATGATGTAGTCGGCGTAATCCTTGCTCGCGGTGTCCTCGTTGCCATCGGAAGGCTCGGTCGGAGCGGTCGGCATGCTTGCGGAGCTGTCGCCCACCTTCTTCTTATAGAGCTTCTGCAGCGTCGCGGACTGACGGACAATCTGCTTGGCCTGGTCCTTGGACACGCCATACTGCTTGGCCATGGTGTCGTAGTCCGAAGTGCCGATGGAATTCTCGGCGTACTGCTTCATCTCCTTGGAGGAGACGGTAATGCCCTCGTCCTCGGCAGCGTCGAGCAGGATCTTGTTACGGACGTAGGAAAGGATGACGTCGGCGGAAGGGGCGGTGTAGTTGCCATCGCTATCCTTGACGGTATCGAGGCTGTACTGGCTCTCGATGGCCTCGCGCGCGGTGATGTCGCTCTTCTTGCCGTTGTAGCTATAGCTTGCCACGGTCGAGCCGAGCTGGTCCTCGGTCAGGGTCGACGAGCCAATGCCCTTGGCGCCAAAGCCACCGTTACCGATAAAGAAGCCGACCACGGCAGCAATCACGACGGCAACCACAAAGACGGCGATCATCGTCTTCTTGTGCTTGGATGCGTGGTCGTCCTCGTCGGAGCCCAGGATATCATCGTCCTCGCCCTGCGGGTCGGGCATCAGGTTATCGTCGGCGGCGTCTGTGGCAATCTGAGCCTCCAGACGGGCGTCTTCCTCCTCGGCAGTCGTACCGGCAGCGATGTGCTCGGCGGACGTGCCGGCGACCAGGTCGATCTTCTCTTCCTCGTCACCGTCGGGACCTTCGCCGCGCTCGATGATCTGGATGCCGTCGATCTCGTCCTTCTCGTCCTTCTTTTGAATCAGACCCATATCAGTTACTCCTTGTTAGGAAACATAGTCCCTAATAGAATACGCCCGACGGAGCGCCGGGCGTATTGATTCTTAGGTTATACGCAAACACTTAAGTACAATTTAGGCGTTTGCAGCGCGCATACCTTAGGCCAGGTGCGCGATAACGGCATCCGCAAAGGCCTGCGTACCCACCGCACCCTCGACGGAACCGGTCTGGGCACGACGCACATCACCGGTAACCTGCTCGCCCTCGTCGAGCGTGGCAGAGACGGCCGCGCGAATGCGGTTGGCCGCGTCGTTCTCGCCCAGGTGATCGAGCATCATCGCAGAAGAGAGGATCTCGGCCGTGGGGTTGGCGATATCATGGCCCGCGATATCGGGCGCGGAGCCGTGCGTTGCCTCAAAGATGGCGCAGTCGGCACCGATGTTGGAACCGGGGGCCATACCCAGGCCGCCTACCAGGCCGGCGCACAGATCACTCACGATGTCGCCGTACAGGTTGGGCAGCACCAGGACATCGAAGTCGTTGGGGTTCTGGACCAGGCCCATGCAGGTGGCGTCGACGATCTTGTCGTTGAACTCGATATCGGGGTAGTTTGCGGCAACCTCGCGCGCGACGCGCAGGAACAGGCCGTCGGTCGCCTTCATGATGTTGGCCTTGTGCACGGCCGTCACCTTTTTGCGGCCACAGCGGCGGGCATACTCAAAGGCATACTCCACAATGCGGCGGCTCTTGGCGATGGAGATCGGCTTGATCGAGATAGCGGAATCGGCGGCGAAAGTCTTCTGACCCGAGCGCTCGACAAGCTGCGAAAGCTCCTCGACCTCGGCAGTGCCCTCGTCGAACTCGATGCCGGCGTAGAGGTCCTCGGTGTTCTCGCGCACGATGACCAGGTCGACGTCGCGGAAGCGAGAGCCGTCGCCCGGCTGCGACAGGCAGGGGCGCACGCAGGCGTACAGGTCAAAATGCTTGCGCAGGGCGACGTTGACGCTGCGGAAGCCCGTGCCGACCGGCGTGGTGATAGGGCCCTTGATGGCAACCTTGGTCTCGGCGACCGCATCGAGCACGTGCTGGGGCAGCGGTGTACCAAACTCGTCCATGACGCCGGCACCGGCCTCCTGGACGTTCCAGTCGATCTGGACACCGGTGGCCTCGACCACGCGGCGCATGGCCTGGGTGATCTCGGGACCGATACCGTCACCGGGAATCAGGACTACATCGTGCGCCATAATCTGTTACTCCTCGTCTTCGGCGTCGTCAGATTCTTTAACGCTAGCACGCTTCTTCTTTTTGGAGAGATCCAGGCCGAAACGTTTAACAAGCATTTCGCAAATCTCGCTCGAACGGGCCTTGAGATAGCTGCCCTTGCCGTTCTCGGCGTCGAACTTAAGGCGCAGCGCGAGCTTCTCGGCAATCTCGGCGTCAATCTCGCCCTGGCCAAACTCGTACAGGCAGCCGAGCATGTCACGATACTCAAGATCGCCGTGGTAGCACTGGATGGCCTCGTCCAGGATGGGCCAAGCCTCGCGCGAACGATCGACGCTCGTGGCGCCCCATACGCACAGCAGGCGGAAGGCGGCGTAGCGCAGCGTGGAGGAAATCTCATCGAACAGCGCGGTCTCGGCACCCTCAAAGGCATCGCCCATCTGCTCGGGGCAAGTGGTGGCGAGCGCCGCCAGGGCATCGAGGGCCTCCCAGCGGGTCTGAGCCTCGGGGCGGTCGAGCGCCTCGATCAGCGCGGGCACGCAGGGCACGACACGCTGAGGATCGCGCTCGGCGAGCAGGTGCAGCACACGGGCGGCAAACTGGCGGATGCGGCGCGTGGGGCAGCCGAGCTCCTGGACCAGGCGATCGACGGCGTTCTCGTTCTCCTCTGCCAACTGAAGCTGCGCCAGCTCCTCGTCGGTGAGCTGTTCGTCTTTGTTTTCTGCCATAGTTACCTCTTCTTACTATTTCTTAGCGTGCTTGCCAGCACCCTTGCTGTCATCGGTGACCGAGATGAGCTGTCGGTCGGCAGCGCCATTGCGACGTGCGCGGCGGCGCTCCTCGGCGTCGCCCGCCTCGGCGGCGGCGCGATGGGCCTTGTTGACGTTAAAGACCTCGTCGTGCTTGCGCCACGGGCCAACGGACTCGCCAAAGCTCATCTTAAGGCCGGCGATAAAGCCGCCGAGCCAGCCGATCGGCGCAAACTGCACCAGCGGGAACAGCGAGAACACCCAGGTCAGCAGGACGACTGCCGCCGCGCCCGCAAAGTTGGCGATCCAGTAGTCACGCTTGGTGATGACGCGCTTTTCGCAAGCCCACTGGCCGCACAAGAAGCCAATGTAAATCGCAAAGATAAAGAGTACCAGCGCGAGCACCACGAACGTCCAGCTCATGGGCACTACTCCTCGTGATGGTGGCCGCAGCAGCACTCGTGGCCGTCATCGTGGCCGTGGCCGCCGCAGCACTCGTGGTCCTCGCCGTGGTGGTGGCCACAACCGCACTCGTGGTCGTCGCCGTGCTCGCCGCAACCGCAGCCGTCCTCGTGGGCACCGTGCTCCTCGGGGCGATACTGCGACCAGTCCAGACCGGCGGCGATGGCGTCGGCCTCCTCCTTGTAGAGCACCGTGATGGCCTGCGTGCCCAGCTTAGCGCCACCGATGGCGTCGAGCATGTCGTAGAGCGTAAAGGCCACGTCGGCACCGGGCAGCGCGAGCTCGCGGTCGTCGGCGTAGGCGAGCGCCAGGCGCAGGTCCTTAATGAAGTGCTCGACCATAAAGCCGGGCTTGTAGTCGCCGTCGAGCGCCTTGGGCGCCAGGCTCTCCATGGCGCCGGACTTGCCGGTACCGCCCAGGATCATCTCGCGGGTCTTTTCCAGATCAAGGTCGCTCAGCTCGGCAAATGCCATGGCATCGGCCATGCCGACCATACAGGCGCCCAGCGACACCTGGTTGGCGAGCTTGGCGGCCTGGCCCTTGCCGGCCCCATCGAAGCAGCAGATGTTGGCCGCAAAGGTGGCAAGGATGTCGCGGACCGGGGCAATGTCGTTTTCGGTGGCACCCACAATGGCCGTGAGCGTGCCGGCGATCGCGCCCGACTCGCCGCCGGTGACGGGGCAGTCAAACGCCATGCGGCCGGAAACCTGGGCGGCTTCGGCTATGTCGCGCGCCAGCTCGGGCGAGCTCGTGGTAAGGTCGATCAGGACCGTACCGGGCTTGGTGCAGGCCAGCAGGCCGTCGCCCGCCAGGTAGAGCTCCTCGACCTCGGAGGGATAGCCTACCATGGTAAAGACGACATCGGCGTTCGCCACGGCGTCGGCCGGCGTATCGGCCCAGACGGCACCGCGCTCGATGAGTGCGGCGGCCTTGGACTTGGTGCGGTTGTTGACCGTGACGGGGTAGCCGGCGTCCAGAATGTGGCCGGCGATGGGAGCACCCATGATTCCGGTGCCGATAAATGCGACAGAGAGCTTGTTTGCCATGAAACCTTTCCTTTTGGGTTGGGTGTTGTTACCAGGTTGAATACTCGGTGCCAGCGTTTAGGCTGTGAGTTGGGATCGATTACGGCCGCGTGCCTGCTTACTGACCGCGCACGCGACGGGCGATGCGGTCGGAAAGCGATGCCTTGTCGGCGCGATTCTTGCCCCAAAACGCGCAGGCCACCATACCGGGGCCAACGTGCGAGCCGATGGTGGGACCCACGGAGCTGCGGATGATCGTGACGTCGGCGCAGCCTTCCTCCTTGCGAATGGCGGCTTCGAGCCAGTCGCCGTCCTTCTCGGCATCGGCCGTCATGATCGCGATGGGCATGGTGCGATCGGGCACGAAGTTCTCGCGGAACGACTTGAGGATGGACTTGAGCGCCTTCTTGCGGCCGCGGTTGACGCCGACCAGCGACAGCGAGCCGGCCAGGTCGTAGGAGAGCTCGGGCTTGACGTCGAGCTTTGCCGTGAGCTGTGCGGCCGCGGGCGGAATGCGACCGCCGGCAGCCAGCGCGTCGAAACTCTCGAGCGTAAAGTAGCCGTGGACGTAGGTCTTGGCCTCGTTTGCCCAGTCGACCAGCTGCTTGGCGGTGAGTCCCGCCGAGCGCTGGCGGACGGCCTCGAGCGCCAAGAGCTCGCCGGTCGCACAGGGCAGGGCGTTATCGACCACGTAGAGCTCAAAGTTGGGATACTCGGCGCGCACGGTGTCTGCCGCTTGGCATGCAGAGTTGTAGCTCGACGACAGCGCCGAGGTAAAGCACAGGTAGACCGTAGGTGTGCCTTCTTTGGCGCACTCGGTAAAGAACTCGATATAGCGACCGAGCGACACAGCCGAGGTGGACACGCGGGCGCCGGCGCGCATGCGGTCGTAGAACTCCTTGGGCGTGATGCTCGACCAGATATCGTCCGTGCGCTCCTCGCCATCGATAATGAAGGGGAAGCCCAAGATATCGACATCGAGGTTCGCGGCGACCTCGGGGCTAAAGTCGCAGCAGGTATCGACGACGATGCGGCAGCGGTCAGAATGGCCGGTAGATGCAGCCTTGTCCATCAAAGCGACTCCTTACGTAAAAAAGGCGGCCATCCGCATGGGATGGCCGCCAACCGTTAACTCATGCAAGTTAACGTATTTTACTCGTCAAGTGTTTCGATGCGGGGCTTGATGATGCCATATCCACCATTCTTACGGTGATACACCACATTGATGAGGCCGGTCGTCGCGTTCTCGAACACGTAGAAGTCGTGACCGAGCAGATCGGTCTGCACCAGCGCCTGCTCCTCAGTCATCGGGGTGACATCGATGACCTTCTCGCGGACGAGCAGGTCGTCCTCCTCCTCGGGCAGCAACAGGTCGGCCAGATCCTCGACGCGCTCGACCGGTGCGACATCCGCTGCGCTGGCACCGCCCTGGCGGTTGTCCACGACCTTGGTCTTGTACTTGCGCAGCTGGCGGGTGACCTTATCGGCGGAGAGATCGATGGCAGCGTACATATCTGCACCGTGCTCGGCAACACGAATCACGGAACCGCGGACACGAACCGTAACCTCGACGATTGCCGGGTTGGGGTTCGAGGGGTTCTTCTCATAGCGAAGTACAACGTCGACCGTCATGGGCTCGATATCGAAAACCTTGAGCGCCTCGCCGATCTTCTCATCCACATGCGCACGCAGAGCATCGGTTACCGTCGTCTTGCGTCCAGAAACCTTGATATCCATACGTGGCTCCAATCTGCCTCGGGGACTTACTGTACTGGCTATGTACCCATTGCCGTGCATTTAATCACGCGGATTCCTAAAGACCCGAATAACGATTGCTTGATACCGCATACCGAAGTCTCGCACTTTTCCATGGCAAAGTGCGCTATAGGAAGGAGCCGGCGACTTTGTATTTGGTCCCGAAAATTGGCTTTGACCTGCTTGTTTTATAGGGATGGAAAAGCCGGGCTCCCCTGTTGGGAAAGCCCGGCAGTGCGTGTTGAAACCGTGAAGAGGTTTCCTTTCCAACGTATAGGAGACACCACCCCTAGCAATAACTAGCTATTAAGTTTGTTAATGTCGTCGTCGGTGATGGTGCCTTCCTGGCTGGACGATTTGTCCTCGGAGGATGCGGTCTCATTGTTGGAATCGGAGGACTCGCTGCCGGAAGGTGCGGAGCCAGACGACTGAAGGTTGGCACCAGATACCGTCTTGGTAGTGAGGCCGTAGGGCATCGTGCCGTACCAGACGCAGTGGACTGCCTCGAGCGTACCGTCGACCGTGATGTCGTCGAGGGCATCGCTCACGGCACGGCACAGTTCGTCATTGGACGAGAGGCCCGCAACACCAAGCGTCGAGGGCGCCTCGAGCGCACCGACATAGGAGATCTCACTCATCAGGCGTGCAAGGTAGCCGCCGGCCGTTGAGTCGCAGATCACATAGTCGACCTCGCCGGACTCGAGCGCCTCAAAGCACTCGTTAATGTTGGAGTAGGTCTTTTGGTTGGCGGTGATGCTCTGCCTAGCAAGCGCCTCCTGCGAGGCCGAGGACATCTGAACACCCAGGGTGGACGTGTTAAGCGTATCGGTAGAAACGTTTAGCGACCCACCGTCATTGGTTTTGCCGAACACGGAAGCGGCATCGTACAGGCAGGTGCCGAGCGAGCTGACGTCCCCGTCCGTGGAGTTGATCTCGCCGATAAAGATATCGGCCTTTTTGTCGCCGAGCGCGGAACCTACCGAGGACGCATCGACGAAGGCGACCTTAAGTCCCATGCGGTTTGCGAGGGCGCGGGCGGCATCGACCGCATACCCCGTGAGCTCGCCGTCGGTGCCCTGCATTGCCTGCGGGGCATCGGAGGTATCGAGGGCAACCGTCAGGGTACCGGGGGTGACCAGGGCATCATCCGACACCGCCGGCGTGACGGTCTCGCACTCGATCTGGTCGATCGTGGGAGTCGTGAACGTAGACAGCGGGTTGAATGCGCATCCGCTCAGGCCCAAAACGGCGATGACCGCTGCGGTCCCGGCACCTAACCGAGCCGTGTGCATCAAGCTGCCCCTCACCATGTCCACTACCCTGCCTTCTGTGTCGTATACGATCCGTGCGTTGCGCGGAATATCGGGTTGTTCCCACCAGCTGACCTGGTATTTGACCCCACACTTGCGCACCGGGGTGTTTGCTCGGGAGGCCGCAGCCACCTTCACGACTGGCCCGCTCGCCCGCGAGGCGGTATTGCCCCAAAGAAAGTAGAACGGACGGTGCGGCTTACATCTAGGACGCGCCATGATCGCGCCGCGCGCACGCGGTCGCTTACGTGGATCCCTTTGACCGCGTCTGTCTTGGACTAGGACGGACATTTCGTCCGTCCGCAACCACAGCCTGGTAGGAACGTAGCGCATTATAGCTAAGTTCAAGCTAAAGTTTAAGGTTAGGGGCGTCATTCGCATCACGAGTACAGATTTCGCAGGTCGGAGTGGGCTATTCGTGCCCCTATGAGCCCGGAGCTCCCCTACGGGGAGCTCCGGGGCGCCCTTCTTAGGGTGCCGTGGCCAAAAAATGGCAAATATGAGTACTGTCACCAATTTAGTAACAGGCAATTTTTGCCTCTCGGACAGATTTTGCGCTCAGTATCGCTAACCTGATGCTTAGTTATTCTACATTTGTTTATTATCTTCTTACTTTACACCGCCTCAGAGTCCTAAATTCCTTGATTTTGCTGTTACTGATTTAGTGACAGTACTCATATTTGGCATTTTTTGGCCAGGGCATATATCCAACCCCCTATTTCTCGGCATTACTAGGCCGGTTTAAGCCCAAAACACGCTCGAAGCGTGTTAAGTAGGGCCTCTTGTTTCTTTCTGCGAGCGTCAACACGGTTGCGATATCGTTTTCCCATGCGTTGGAATATGCGCCATGCGAGCGCCTCCATTGCTTCCATGTCGCAGAGCATTTCGTTGTTGACCGTCGCAACCTCGATTCCCATAGTAATCAAGCTCGTGTTGCGCTTTTCGTCGTGAATACGCCCGCCTCGAGACGAATGGCCCAGATCACCGTTGTATTCCAGGTCAAACCGCGCTGCTTCCTGATAGGCATCGCAGACCGCATGTGGCATGCCCGAAATCGCCTGCGCACGGTCATCGAACTCGATCTTGTAGTCGGTCTTAAAAGGTCCGCAGGCAAACCCGCCATAGGAAAACGGAAGCGAAAACAGGGCGAGCATGATGCACTCCATGGGTGAGCGCAGGTTTTCCGAAAGATAGGGACACAGACACTGTAGCTGTTTGGCCGCGTTCCCCTTGCATACCGCGAGGTAATCTGCCAGACGGTTGGGCATCAGCACCGGCTCAACCTCAAAGTAGCCCACGTCTGCTGGCTGGTCCTTGTCCTTTGCAAGTTTATTCGTAACAGGCGAGGTGTAGGGAGGCAGATACTTCCCGCGATCACTCAGCGAAATCTTAGAGCACAGCTCTTGGGCCAGGGCAAATGCCTGGATGCAACCGACCTCGCGCGCGACGGCTACGCAAAGGGCCTCGGGAGACAGACTGTATACACCCGGCTCCACCTCTAGAATCGAGCCGGCAGGCAACCCGGAACACACGGACCAGCCCACGCCAGGCATGCGGCGGCGCTGCGCCGCAGATCCCACCAGCAAGTACAGATCTTCTTGAACCTCTCCGCTTGCGGCCCCAATCCGCACCAAATCGGGAAGGTAGATATCCTCGGTCGAGGGCGACGACGTGCGTAGTACACGGCGCTCCTCCTCGGGATCAAGGTCCCTCCAGCTTATGTAGCCCATCTGCCGGCGCTCGGCGCGCATCATGCGCAGCGCCGAGGCGCCTGTTAGGATTACGGAAGCCGCTAGCTGTTCACCTGTCGGCTCGTTGCGCCGCTCAAACTTTACTGCCACAAAACCACCCCTACCAAACGCGTGCGATAGCAAGGCCATCGACAGCTGCAGCGCCGGCGCGCTTGAGCTCTGTCGAAGCCGCCGCCATGGTCGCGCCTGTAGTAATAACGTCGTCGATAAGTAGCAGGCGGCGTCCGTACACGTCCTCAACCGTCTCGTACATGCCTTGGACACGCTCGCGGCGCTCGTCGCGGCCGAGTTCACGCTGGTCGCCATGCCCGTACTTGACCAGGGCGTCCAGCAACGGCACACCCGAAAGATCGCAAAATGGACGCGCAATGGCCTCCATATGATCAAAGCCGCGCCGCCGAAACGCTGCCGCCGTCGCAGGCACAAACACTACCGCATCCGCACCGGACAGCACGCCGCCGTAGCGATCGGGCGCTACGACCTGGGCATGCAGGGCCGTGTCATAGAGCAGCTCCGCCAAATACGGAGCCAGACGTTGCTCGCCTGCGTCCTTGTACGCTTTAATGATGCGCGGCAGCGGATGCGCATAGACGGCGCACGCCAGGCAGCGGTCGAGCGCTTCGACCATTGCCGAAGACGCGCCCTCGACCGAACACTCAGTGCACAGCAAATCCCCAAACGGGGCGCCGCATAGGGTGCAGCTATGACATGGGTCGATGAGCGTAAGCGCGGCCAGACAATCTTGGCAAATCAGCGCACCAGCGCGCTCGCAACCGGCACATCGCGTGGGCGACAACGCCTCAAGCGCCTCGTGTGCCGCCAGCTCGGCAAACGGCAGCAATTCGTCCGCAAACGGTAGGTCTCCGACACCCTGCAGACAGCTCAATATGTTCAGATGGCTCTTCAAGACACAACCCTCCCTACGTTCGGTCGCAGGGAGGGTTGTTGATTCAGCGCTATGATACCCCGATGCTCTCGGGGCAAGGCGGGCTAATCCGCTCGCGGGCGTTATTCGCCGGCGGGCGGTTGCGGTGCGGACGAGCTCGGGGTCGAGCCCTCGCCACCATCCTGGCGCGGTTTACGGGAACGGCGACGGCGACGGCGCTTTTGACCCTGGTCGGCCGAGCCCTCGCCACCACGGCCCTCACGCGGCTCGCGCTCATCGCGAGCGGCGCCACGCGAAGTCTTGGCAGCCGCTCCTCCGCCATCTCCGGGGCGACGGCGCGTGACCTTGACCTCGCCATCCGAAACCTGATCAGCCACAGAAGGAACCGAAGGCTTCTGCTGCGTGCCCGAGGAATGGCGACGGCGCGGACGCGGTGCGCGCTCCTCCTCGCCACGCGGCTTGCCACCCTTGTCGGCAGGCGCATCGGAACCCGAGCCGCCCTTGGGAGCGGCGCCGGCCTCGCGAGCGGCTACAGCGCGGAAGGCGTCCTCGCGCTCCTCGCTCGACAGATGACGGCGACGACGGCGCGTGGGGTTCATACCGCCGCCACGGTTCTGTTGCTGGGGCTGCTGAGCCTCACGCTCGCGGGAAGCGTTCTTGCCCGTGGCTGCGGCCTCGCCGGCATCGCCCGAGCCCGCGCGCTTGCGACGGCGACGGCCACCGGCGGCTTCCTCGACCTCAGGCGTCTCGGCCTTGCCACGGCCCTTGCCGCGGCCACGACCCTCGCCCTGGCCCTGACCGGCGCGGGCATCGGAATCGGCATCGCGACGACGGCGCTTGGGCATCGATGTGCCAGCCAGACGGTCGGCGCTCGACAGGCCATCGCCCACGTCGACGCCGTTCTCGCGGTCGAGCTCCATGAGCGCCAGGCGCATCTCGGGCGACTCGATGCGCTCGAGCACGTCACGCGTCACGCAGTCGGGGCGGCAGTTGCAACCCTGCTCGGCAGCCTTCTTTTTGCAGCCCTCCGTGCAGGTCATGTCGGCCAAGTTGACCTTAAAGACCTTGCCGTTCTCCAGGCGCAGCACCAGCTGCTCGCGCGGGGTGTCGTATTCCTGGATACGCGCCTTACCGAGCGGCGTATCGATGAGCGTCTTCTTTTTTGGCGCGCGGCTCTTGAAGTCCTTGTACGCCTCGAACTCATAGCGCAGGCAGCACATCAGGCGGCCGCACACGCCGCTGATCTTGGAGGAATTGAGCGGCAGGTCCTGCTCTTTTGCCATGCGAATCGAGACGGGCTCAAACTGTCCTCCAAAGCGCGTGCAGCAGAGTTCCTGTCCGCACTGGGCATAACCGCCCACCAGACGGGTCTCGTCGCGCACGCCGATCTGGCGCATGTCGACGCGAATGTGCAGCGTCGAGGACAGGTCCTTGACGAGCTGACGAAAATCGACGCGCTCCTCGGCCGCAAAGTAGAACACGGCCTTCTCGCCGCCAAACAGGTACTCGACGCCGACCGGCTTCATCTCGAGGTCGAGCTCCTTGACCAGACGGCGGAAATCGACCATTGCCTCGTCACCCTGGATGGCCAGGTCGTCGGCAAGCTGCAGGTCGATGTCGCTGGCAACGCGCAGCACGGGCTTGAGCGGCTGACCGATCTCGTCTTGCGGCACCTCGAAGGGGTCGGCCGTGACCAGGCCAATCTCGGTTCCGCGCTCGGTGGAGCAAATTGCGTAATCTGCCTCGAGGATATCCAGATCCTGCGGGTCGAACCACAGGTCGCGCGAGGCGTAGGTAAACTTAACGGGTACGACTAACGGCATTTCAGTGCCTTCCTGATATCGAACAGCATGACCTCGATGGCCAGCTGGGGAGTAACGTTTCTGGCGATGTTGCGCTCGGCGGTTGCAACCGCCTCGAGCGCCTGGGTGGCACCCGCAATACTCGTCGCGGCGGCAAGCCGACCGATCGTGTCGCGCACGTCCTCGTTCACCACGTCGGCCGCCTCGTCCTGAAGCGTAAGCAGCACGTCGCGCATGAGCGTCCGCGCGCTCGCCAGCGCTTCCATGATACCCGAACGCTCGCGCGCGTTGAGTTCGCGCTTGTTGCGGTCCTCAAGCTGCTTCAATGCTCCACGCGACAGGTAGTCGGCGTTTTGCTCGAGCACCTTTTCCTGCGTGGATTTGACCTCGGCGAGCGGCGCCTTGACGGCGACGATGAGCGATTTTGCGCGGCTGAGCACGTCGGCCTCGTCGGCGGCGATGAGCGAATCGATGGCGCGGACCATCTGACGGCGGGCGTCCCGGCGCTCGGCGCTCTTAAGGAACTCGATGCCGCGCGTGGGGCTCCCCGCCACAGCGACGGCCATGCGGCAACGCGCGATGTCCTGGCCGGTGGCGCGGCTCACGGCTTGCGCGGCCACAGTGGGCGACACGAGCCGAAACGGCACGCACTGACAGCGGCTCACGATGGTGGGCAGCATTACGTCGGCCGAGGTACCCAGCAAGATGAACATGACGTCCTCGGGCGGCTCCTCAAGCGTTTTGAGCAACGCGTTGGCGGTGTTGGCGCGCAGCTGCTCGGCGCGGTCGATGATGTAGACCTTGGCCTTGGCGCGAATAGGTGCGAGGGGCACGTCGTCGAGTAGCTCGCGGGTCTGGGCGATGAGGTAGCCTGTGGCGCTCTCGGGCGTGCAATAGTGCACGTCGGGATGCGTATGGCGGGCGACGCGCACGCAGCTGTCGCACGAACCGCAGCCGTCCTGCTCGCACAGGAAGGCCTGGGCGAGCGCCCATGCGGCGTCGAGCTTGCCGGCGCCGGGAGCGCCCAAAAACAGGTACGCATGCGATGCGCGACCGCTGGCGACAGCGTTGGTCAAAAAGTCGCGTACGCGCTCTTGGGTGTCGAGCTTTGCCAGCAGGCTTGCCTGAGCGGGGGCCATGCTACTCGGCCTCCTGGGCAAGCGCGGCGGTGACGGCATCTTGGGGAATGTCGAGGCCGTACATGCGAACCTGTTCTACCGTTTTCGCGAAGACGTCCTCGATGGACGCAGTCGCGTCGATGAGCTTTACGCGGTTTGGTTCCTCGGCGGCAATGGCGCAAAAACCCTGGTAAACACGCTCCTGGAACGCCATGCCCTTTGCCTCCATGCGGTCGGCCGCACCACGGGCGGCCATGCGCAGTGCCGCCTGCTCGGGCGTGATGCGATAGACGAGCGTGAGCGCCGGGTGTGTTCCCGCGACGGCCAAGTTGTTGGCATCGCGCACCATCTGGCGGTCGAGACCATCGGCAAACGCCTGGTAGCAGGTCGTGGAATCGTAGAAGCGGTCGCACAGGACCACCTTGCCGGCCGCAAGGGCGGGCGCGATGACCTCGTGCACCAGCTGGGCGCGTGCGGCCTCGTACAGCAGCAGCTCGCAGGTGTCACCCATCGCCGTATTGGCGGGGTCGAGCAGTAGGGCGCGGATCTTTTCGCTGATGGCAGTGCCGCCCGGCTCGCGCAGGCTCACAACCTGGTAGCCAGCGAGCTCGAACGCACGGGCCAGCAGGCGCGCCTGCGTGGACTTGCCGGCGCCGTCGACGCCCTCGAGCGTGATAAAGCTATGTTGAGCGGGCTCAAAAGCCATGGGCGCAGCCCCTTCCTACAAGGCGCGAAAATGCAGATATATCAACCAAGTCATGATACCCCAGCGTCCGGCGCGTCCCAAATCCGACCTAGCCATCGAGGCGTCCCTCCAAAGTTGCGGTGAAATAGGGACTGGTTACAGCCCTAGGGCCGTCCAACAGTCCGTATTTCACCGCAACTTATGATGGGGGGTTTTTGAGCGCTGGGTATAATCGTCGTATTGTATTGAAATGTGGCGAAAGGAGTGGCAATGTCTCGGTATTGCGCCTCGTGCGGCAAGCTGCTTGCGGACGATGCCAAGTTCTGCACCTCTTGCGGCTCACCCGTTGAGCAAACAGCCGCGAACGATAGCCAGCCCGCGTTTGAGCAGACCGGTTCCCTCGATACGCCGCAAGCCAAACCGGACGACCCCCTCTCCTATCGTCCCGACCCTGCCGCAGGTGCCGCTGCAGTCGAGACCACACAGCGCATGCCTGTCGCGAACACCTCGCCCCAACAGCAGCCGGTGCCCACATCCACACCCGTTTCGCCACAGGCAGCCACTCCCAAAAAGAACAGCACTGGGCCGCTTATCGCCGTTATCGTTGTGCTGGTGGTGATCATCATCGCCCTGGTCATTTTCTTTGTGATCAAGCCTTTCGACAACGCTGCCACACAGACAACTGCCGAAGCAGCTAAGCTGCACCGCGATATCGATGACGATGACTTTAAGCCCCTCGGTGACCCCAATAGCCTTTACGACGATGACGACGAGGATGGCGGCGAAGCAACGCTCTCCGAGCAGAACCTCTACCGACGACTGAGCGAATACTACGATCTGCTCGAAGATCTCGATAGCCAGGTCCGCGCCTGCGCAGAGGCGTTCAATGGCAGTTATCTGGAAGAGGATTACACCACCCGTCAAAATCTCGCCGACGTCGCCGAGCGCACGGAGGACACCATCGAACAGTATTACGACATTGTCGAGGACCTAGATGTTCCCACAAGTTCTAAGAACTACAGCTCGTGGAAAGACATCATTGCCCTGTACGATGACCTGGACCACCGCATCGACGTGATCTGTGATGCTTGGGAGATTAGCCTAAAGTACGCAAAGCCCGCGGACCATAAGGACGAGATTGTGGCGCCGCTGTCGCGCGACAACGTGGCGGGCACCAATGACAACAAGTACCGCTTGGACTTTGAGCAGCGCTATCCCGACGCCAAGCCCATCGAGGTAAACTAGCGCTTTGTCGTTCCCGAGCCGGCAGTTAGAGACGTTCTTATACTGCCGGCAGAAAAAGAACGTCCCTAACTGCCGAGCCGCCGGTCAAAAAAAACGAGCGAGGATCGTGGGGTCCTCGCTCGCTTTTGTTTTGGGCAATGTTTCGACTGCGCCGCTACTTGTCGGCGTCGGTCTTCTTGGCGGTTGACTTCTTCGCCGTAGTCTTCTTGGCGGCCGTCTTCTTCGCAGCCGTCGTCTTCTTTGCCGTGCTCGCCTTGGTCGTGGTCTTGCGGCCACGGGCGGGCTTCTTCTCCTTGGTCGGGCAATCCATGTTGACGCAGATGCGCCACGGACCGCGCGCCGTGTTGACCACCACGATGGGGGCGCCGCACTCGGGGCAGGTCTCACCCGTCGCCTCGAGCTTACCGCGCGCCGGCAGAGGATAGCTCACGCCGCAGTCATCGTAGTTGGTGCATCGGATAAAGCGCTTGCCGCTCTTCTCGCTCTTGTGCGCGATCAGGTCGCCGTGACGTCCGGCCTCGGCACACACCTTGCACTCGCCCACCTTAAGATCGGGCTCGTAGTTGGTGGGGCACGTCGGGTTCACGCAAATCTCGAAGGCCTTCTGGCGGAACGGCTGGCACTTAATACGCGGCGCGCCGCACTCGGGGCACACGGCCGCCTCACCCTCGAGCGGGCTCACCTTGACGCCGCTCGGCACCGGATAGGTCACGTCGCAGTCGGGCCAGCCCATGCAGCCGATAAAGCTGCCGCGGGTCTTGGCGCTTGTCTTCATAACCAGGTCCTTGCCGCACTTGGGGCAGGCGCCCACGCGTGCATCGGCCGTGACGGCGTCGCTGATGGCGTCGCCCAGCTCCTGCGTATGTTTGAGCAGCTCGTCGAGCACGCCGGCCAGCAGCGCGCGCGAGTGCGTCACGACATGCCCTTCGGTGTCCTCGCCGCGCTCCACGCGGGTCATGTCGCCGTCGAGCTCACTGGTCATATCGGGGCTCGTGATGCGCGGGGCAAACTGCGTGAGCGCGTCGATGATGGCGATGCCCAGCTGGCTCGGCTCAACGGGGTCGTTTTTGAGATAGCGCACGGCGTACAGGCGCTCGATGATGCTCGCACGCGTGGACTTGGTGCCCAGGCCGCGCTTTTCCATCTCCTGCACGAGCTTGCCCTGGCTGTAGCGCGCGGGCGGCTCGGTCTGCTTGGCCTCGAGCTTAATGTCGAACACATCGACCGTATCGCCCTGTTCCAGCGGCGGCATCTGCTCATCGCGCTTAAGGCCGTACGGATAGGCCTCGCGGAAGCCCGGGGTCACGAGCACGTCGCCCGAAGCCACAAACGGCTCGCCGTTGACGTCGAGCTCGAGCTTAGTGTTCTCGATGGTCGCGGGGCCCATAAGCGTCGCTAGGAAGCGGCGGGCGATGAGGTCGTAAAGCTTGCGCTGGCCGCCGTCGAGCGTGGACGGATCGCCCTCGCCCGTGGGGTAGATAGGCGGGTGGTCGGTAGTCTCGACCTTGCCGCGCGTGGGCTTCATGGGGCCGGCGAGCACCTTTTTGCACACAGGCGCCAGCGCCGGGTTGATCTTTGCCAGGTCGCTCACCACGGCGCCCAGATCGAGCGTCGTGGGGTACACGGTGTTGTCGACACGCGGGTAGCTGATGAGGCCCGCCATGTAGAGGGACTCGGCGATGCGCATGGTACGCGCGGGAGAGATACCCTCGGCCGCGGCGGCAGCCTGCAGCGAGGTCGTCGCAAACGGCGTGGGCGGCTGCTGCTTGCGGGATCGCTTGGTCACCGCGGCAACGGTCGCCGTCTTGGCACCGTCAACGTGACCGTACGCCGTCTCGGCAGCATCCTTGTCGGTAAAACGCGCCGTCTTGTGCGCAATCTTAAAGCGATCGTCCTCGGCGGCACCCTGCGCAGCACCCATGCCGCGAATCTGCCAATAGTCCTCGGGCACAAACGCCATGCGCTCGCGCTCGCGCTCGACCACCAGGGCGAGCGTCGGCGTCTGCACGCGGCCGGCGGAGCGCACGTTGCCAAAGCCGCCAAACTTGGCGAGCGTCAGGTAGCGCGTGAGCACCGCACCCCAAATGAGGTCGATGTGCTGACGGCTCTCGCCGGCGTCGGCCAGGTTCTGGTCGAGCGAGACGAGGTTATCGAAGGCCTGCGTGATCTCGGCCTTGGTAAACGAAGAATACTGGGCGCGGGCAACCGGCAAGTCCGGCGCAACCTCGCGCACCTTGTTGAGAGCGTCCGAGCCGATCAGCTCGCCCTCGCGGTCGAAGTCCGTGGCGATGATGACGCTGTCGGACTTTTTGGCGAGGTTCTTGAGCGAACGAATGAGCTCCTTCTCGGCCGGTAGCTTAATGACGGGCGCCCAGGTGAGATACGGCAGGCTCTCGAGCTTCCAGCCCTTGATGGAAATGCCATCGGCAAGGAACGGCTTGCGCTTGGTGTCGTAGGGCGGGCGCGCCAGGCCATCGGGCATATCGGCCGGCAACATCTCGCCGTCCTCGGTCACCGAATACCAACCCAGCTTTTTATCGAACAGCACGCTGTCGCAAAAATCGGGCGCCAGGATGTGACCGGCAAGGCCGATGGTCACGCACTCCTCGCCCTTCCACTCAAAACGGTAGATAGCGGTGTTGTACACCTTGTCCTTTTTGGGTTTGCCCGTGGACAGACGCTCGGCGATCTGACGCGCGGCGTCGTTTTTCTCGGCGATGATGAGCTTCAAAAGAGGCTCCTATCTCGTGTCTCTGCGGCTACGCCCGCCCGTATGGCGGCCGATTTACGCCCTTGCTTGCTCGATCTGCCCGATGAGCCAATCGCACCAGGCATCCATGCCCTCGCCCTTGCGCGCGCTCACGGCAAACCGCGGCGCCTGCGGATTGAGGTCATCGAGTGTCTTAGTATACCTATCCATGTCAAAATCGAAAGCCGGGGCAACGTCGACCTTGTTGAGCAGCTGCGCGCCGGCATGCTGGAAGATGCCCGGGTACTTGATAGGCTTGTCGTCGCCCTCGGGCACCGAGAGGATCATGATGGACAGGTTCTCG
Source organism: uncultured Collinsella sp. (assembly GCA_902496945.1). Classification (GTDB taxonomy): domain Bacteria; phylum Actinomycetota; class Coriobacteriia; order Coriobacteriales; family Coriobacteriaceae; genus Collinsella. Next base: position 33,318 of record CABVDE010000003.1, on the reverse strand, counting down.
CCCAGGTCAAAGTCGACTGGGCAGACCAGGTTGCCCACGTTCTCGATAAAGATGACGTCGATGCTGTCCAGACCTACCGCCTGGTCGAAGGCGTCGACGGCCTCCATGATCATGTTGCCCTCGAGGTGGCACAGGCCGCCCGTGTTGATCTGGATGGCGGGCATGCCGGCTTCCTTCATGGTGATGGCGTCGACGTCCGAGGCGATATCGCCCTCGATGACGGCGCAACACAGGCCGGCTTTGTCGCGCAGGCGCTCGTTGGTGCCCAGGATCGTGGTGGTCTTGCCCGAGCCGGGACTCGACAAGACGTTGATCACGTAGGTGTTTGTCTCTGTGAATCGCTGACGCAGCTGATCTGCCAGGCGCTCGTTGCGCGATAGGATCGGCGATGCGATATCAATCGTTTTCTCGGCCATACTTAGCGCTCCTTACTTTTGCCCCTTTATACCCCATCGCCAGATGGCTAGCGGGTTAATCGTCGGGGGTTTCGATCTCGATCCTCGCAATGTCGAGCTCGCGGCCGTGCAGCAGGCGCACATTGGCGCCGCCGCACTGAGGACAGCGGCAGTGGAAGCGGTCGTGGTCGAAGACCTCGCCGCAGTCTAGGCATTCGCTTTGCGGATGAATCTCCTCTACGGCAAGCTCGCAGCCTTGTGTGAGCGGGTCCTCGTCGCGAAATGTCTCCCAGGCAAAGTCGAGCGCCTCGCGAACGACCTCGGTCATATCCCCGATACGCAGCGTTACCAAAACGGCGCGTGAGGCACCCGCCCCACGCGCCGCGCGAATCACTGTATCGAGTATGCCGTTGACAATGCCAACCTCGTGCATACCGATTTACTCCTCGTCGTCCTCGTCGTCCGAGAACAGGTCCAGACGGCTCACAAACAAGCCCTCCTTGCCCTCGCGCGCGGTAATGACCACGCGAGCGATGGCGAGCGAAATCTCGTAGAGCGAGAGCAGGGCGCCATACATGAGACCCAGCGTAACGGGCGAGCCGTCGGGCGTAATCACAGCCGAGCCCGCAAGCAGGCCAACGTATACGTAACGCCAGGCGCTGCGGAAGGCCGCATAGGACACAATATGGAAGACGGACAGGTAGAAGATGATGAGCGGCAGCTCAAACGCCACACCAAAGCCGATCATAAAGAGCAGCTCCATGTTGACGTAGTTCTCCAGATCGGGCAGCGCCGTGGCGACGGCCGAGGTCTCGCCGATGAGCCACTCAAAGCCCGCAGGAATGATGATGAAATAGCAGAAGATGGCGCCCAGGAAGAACAACACCGTCGAGGCGAGCACCGTGGGCACGACCCATTTGCGCTCGTTGGGACGCAGTGCCGGCAGGAAAAATGCCAGAATCTGCCAGATGATCATGGGTGTGCACATGACCACGGCCATCTTGATGGCCAGCGAGAAGCGCAGGCCAAAGCCGCCGAGCGTGGTTGTGATGTAGAACTTACCGTCCGGCACAAAGGAGCGGATGGGGTCTTCCAAGATGTCGAGCACCACGGGCGTGGCAAAATACAGCACGATAGCGGCGGCAAACACCGAGACGACCACGATGGTCAGGCGGCGACGGAGCTCTCCCAGGTGATCGAAGAGCGGCATACGCGCGGGTCCGATAGGCATTACTCATCGCCTCCCTTCGGGGCGTCGGCGGCAGCGGCGGCCTCGTCCTCGGCCTCGAGCTCGCGAGCGAGTTGGTCGACGACGGCCTTGCGCTTGCGGGGACGACGGGCGTAGAGATCAGCCGTCGTGGGCTCTGCCGGCTCGGGCTCGGGCTTGGACTCCGGCTCTGCGGCGGGCTCGGACTCGACGGCGGCATCGGCAGACCCGGCGTCGGCACCCTCGGTCGCAGGCTCCTCGGCAGCATTCTCGCCCTCAGCAGCGCCCTCGCTTGCGGCCTTCTCGGCAGCAAGACGGGCGCGACGCTCGGCAAAGGTCTCCTTCTTGGCGGGCGCTGCCGTCTCGGCAGCATCCTCGTCCGCATCGGAATCATCGTCGACAGCAGCGGCCTTCTTGGGCTTGACCGGGGCCGACGCGGCCTCGCTCACCGGATCGATAATCTCGGACTGAACAACGGCCGTCATCTTTTCCTGCGTCTCGCGGAACTGACGGATGGCACGGCCGATCGTGCGGCCCATCTGCGGGAGCTTATCCGGGCCAAACAGCAAAAAGCCGAAGACCACGATGATCGCGAGCTCACCCTCTCCAATACCAAACACACATACCTCCAAGGCTCGATGTGAGTCGAGCCCGCACCGCGCCATTCGGCCGGAACTCGTCTATTCATTCGGTCAAGTATAGCGCCCGGACGCCAAAACGTCCGAGCGCATCATAAACATATGCCAAACGGCACGCCCTTTTGGGGGCAAAAATTATGCAGCGGTGATCGAAATCTCCTGGTCAACACCCAACAGCTGAACCACGCGCATCACCGGAGGCTGCACATTGGTGCAGCTAAAGCGCTTGCCGTGGTCGACCGCGTGGTGCGCGGCGCCCACGAGCACGCCAATGCCCGTCGAATCGATGTAGCTCACCTGGGCAAAATCGAGCTCAACGGCCTCAGTGGGCTGCTCGAGCGCCAGGTCGATGGCATTGCGCAGGCTATCGGCGTTAGAGATATCGATCTCGCCGGTTACCTTAATGGTGTAGAGCTCTGGCGTGGGGTTGGTGGAAATACCCAAATCCATGTATATGCTCCTTTACGTTTCGAAAGTGCGGATAGTACGGGAAGTCGCGCGTTAGGCGCGCTCGGCACGCGCGAGCTCGGCAGCGACGAGCTTGACGGCCAGCACCAGCACGTCGAGCGCGGCCTCCAGGTCCTCGACCGTGGGATAGCTCGGTGCGATGCGGATGTTAGTGTCGCGCGGGTCCTTGCCATAGGGCCAAGTGGCACCGGCCGGCGTGAGCTTGACGCCCAGTTCGGCGCAAAGCGCGGCGACCTTCTGGGCCGAGCCCTCGGGACCATCGAAGCTCACAAAGTAACCGCCGCGGGGATGCGTCCAGGTGGCACAGCCCGTGTCGCCCAGGCCCTCGGTGAGCTTGCGCTCGACGGCCTCAAAGCGCGGGCGCAGGAACTCGGCATGCTTTTTCATGTGCTCCTTAACCGCCTCGATGGTGGGAAGGAAACGCACATGGCGCAGCTGGTTGAGCTTGTCGGCGCTGATCAGGCCGGCCTTCAGACGCTTGGAGAACTCGGCGATGACCGCGGGGCTCGCGCCGATAAAGCCGATGCCGGCGCCCGGGAAGGTGATTTTGGACGTCGAGGCAAAGGCCACCACGCGGTCCTCGGTGCCCACCGCGCGAGCGAGGTCAAAGATGTTGGCGAGCTCGTCGGTCTCGTCGTATAGGTCATGCACGCAGTAGGCGTTGTCCCAGAAGATGCGGAAATCGGGCGCGGCCGTGGGCATCTCGACCAGGCGGCGCACAGTGTCCTCGCTAAAGGTGATGCCCGTGGGGTTGGAATACTTGGGCACGCACCAGATGCCCTTGATGGAATCGTCGGCGGCAACGAGACGCTCGATCTCGTCCATGTCTGGGCCATTGTCGGTCATCGCGACGGGGACGTTCTCGATGCCCAGATCGGCGGTGATGCCAAAGTGGCGATCGTAGCCGGGAACGGGGCACAGGAACTTGACCTTCTTGCCGTCGTGGGCGGCCTCGTAGGCGTCCCAGGGCTCGCTGCCGCACGAACCGCAGCGCCAGAACATACCGGCGATATCGTGCTCGATCAAAAGGCTCGACGAACCCAGCACAAGCGTCTGCTCGGCGGGGCAGCCCAAGAACTCCCCTGCCAGCTTACGCGCCGAGGGAATGCCCTCGAAGCATCCGTAGTTGGAGCAATCGACGTTGCCGTCGTACAGATCGGCGTCGGCGTTGAGGATATCGAGCATGGGGCGCGAGATGTCCACCTGAGCGGGCGACGGCTTGCCGCGGGCCATGTCGAGCGCCAGGCCCTTGGCCTTGACCTCGGCGACCTCGGCCTTGAGCGCCTCGATGGCAGCGTCGAGTTCGGTGGTTTCCATCTTCTGGTAGATCGTCTGCATGGGTGCGACCTTTCGCGAAGCGGTACGTTGCAGTTCGTCTAAGTATAGACCGCCACCGCCGCAACGTTATGAAGCCGTGATAGATTAAGTCCATCGCAATGAATTACGAATCGCCGCGCATGCCGGCGCGGGGCGCCCAAGGAGGCACTATGGAGTACGGATCGTTCCAGGCCGAGGAATTCGGCGACCTGCAGTGCCTGGTCGACGGGCTGTTTTACGACCACCACGCCATCGACCGCCTGGATCTGATCGTACAGGCCGAAATCTTGGACCTGGCACCCGATCTCATGGAAATCGTCAACCTGCTACCGCCCGGCTATTACGACCGCCAGTCACTCTGCGACCAGCTCAACTCCGCCTTGGCCGCCCACGGCTGGGGCGCCGTCTACGGAACGGTGGAATAGGCCTCGAGGCCGACGATTTGGCCCGTTTCCTGACCCTGGCGAGGCTTGTTTTAGGGCTTGCGGCCAAAAAAGGGCAAATATGAGTACTGTTACCTTTTTAGTAGCAGCGATTCTTGGCCATAATCGGCAAAACTGGACTTGAAATTCCCTAATCACCGTCAGCTAGCGCCAAATTGGAAGTCAATGGTCACTCATTAACGTACAGTTCTTATAACTTTGTTCATTATTTTCCACACCTAAAATGAAACGCCGTTTGTGACAGTACTCACAAACGGCGTTTTTTGACCACGGGGGTATCTGGCAGGGGGCCAGTAGCGCCCGGATCCGAGTTTCGAACGCATCCAAACCGGTTCTGGCGTCTTTTTTCGAGTTTTTACTCGTCCTTGGGCGCGGGGTGTTTACAGGCCACGCTCATGTAGATCATGCCGAGCACGGCGGCGGTGACAGAACCGGCAAGGATGGCGGCCTTGGCAGCCAGAACCTCGAACTGAGCCGTCGGGAAGGCGAGGCCGCTGATGAGAATCGACATGGTAAAGCCGATACCGCCCAGAATGCCCACACCGGCGACCATATGCCAGTTGACGTTGTGCGGCAGCTCGGAAATCTTAAGCTTGACCAGCGCGAACGTCATGCCAAAGATGCCAATCGGCTTACCCAGCAGCATGCCAAAGTACACACCGAGCGTCACCGGATCGGTGAGCAGTGTGCTCATGTCCACGCCCACCAGGCGAACCTGTGCGTTCACGAACGCGAAAATCGGCAGGATCACAAAGTTGACCGGCGTGGAAATCAGGCGCTCCATGCGGATGAGCGGCGGGGTCACGCGGTGCATGACGCGCTCGACCTTGGTGGTCGAGACGGTAAAGTCATGCTGGCCCAGGATGTGCGCCTCGTCGTCGTAGCGGTCATCGAGCAGCGGCAGGCACTCGCCCAGCCAATCGGTGAGGCTATCGAGCTTGACGCCGCACTTGGCCGGGATGGTAAAGGCCAGGATGACGCCGGCGAGCGTAGCGTGCACGCCGCTCTTGAACATGCAGAACCACAGCAGCAGGCCCAGCACCGTATACGGGGCAAGGCGGTAGTGCTGCGTCTTGTTGAGCCACACGAGCGTGCAGGTCACGAGCGCGGCGGCGCCCAGCCAAAACGGGCTGGGGCTCTGACCATAGAAGATGGCGATGGCGGCGATAGAGATCAGGTCGTCGGCGATGGCGAGTGTCGAGAAGAACACGCGCACGCCGTTGGGCACGCGGTTGCCCAAAAGCGATAGCACGCCCAGCGCGAAGGCAATGTCGGTTGCCATGGGGATGGCCCAGCCGTTGTGCGCACCGGCATGGTTAAAGATGAGGTAGATGCAGGCGGGAACGACGACGCCGCCCACGGCTGCCAGCATGGGAAGCATGGCCTGGCGCGGGTTCTTGAGCTCGCCGACCGTCATCTCGTACTTAAGCTCAATGCCCACCAACAAAAAGAAAATCGCCATGAGGAAGTCGTTGACGAAAAGCTCAACGGTAAGACCGGCCGTAAGGTTGCCCAGACCCACATACAGCGGGGTCTCCAAAAAGTGATGGATGGCCTCGTAGACATCGGTGTTGGCGCAGATGACGGCGGCGATGGCGGCGATCACCATGACGGCGGCGGAAATCGTGCCGTTCTCGGCAATGCACTCCCAAATGTCGTGGCGCTCAAAACGCTTGCGCTCACGGTCGTTGAACAGCTGCTCGGGTGCTGCCATGGGCGGCTCCTTTCACGGGAAGGCTCCCGTCTTAAAAAAGCACGGCCCGCCCAAATGGCGGCGCCGCGCTCTAATGTATTACGCTTGCATCTAGCCTACCCTGCTCGATAAGCGCGCGGGCGCGGCCGAAAAGCGGAACCACAGGTTGAACATTATTTGCTCAACGGCACGGGCGTCCCTGTCCAATAGACAACACGATCCCGTGCACAGAAAACGACCGGAGCGCGGGGCGTCCGCGGTCCGGTCGTCGGTGTTAGGTCAAAAGAACCTAGCAGGCGGCCATGATGGGGGCAGCGACCTGCTTCTTACGGGAGAGGACGCCCGGCATCCAGACGCCGTCGTGCTCGTCGGCAATGCCCAGGCCCTTCTGAGCAGCCTCGGTCTCGCCCTCGAGCAGGACCTGCGAGCCCTCCTCCATGATGTCGGTGATGCACAAGACAATACCGTCGGCGCCCTTCTCGGCGGCGTAGGCGCGCATGGCCTCGCGGATCTCGTCGATCATGCCGAGCGCGCGGCTCTTGTCGACGGTCTCGTACTGGCCGATAAGCAGCTTCTTGCCAGCAGGCTCGAACATCTTGATGTCGTTGCCGACCATCTCGGCTGCGGTGAAGGAGCCGGACGGACGGGTGAGGAAAACCTCCATGCCAAACTTGACCGGGTCGACGCCCACCTGCTCGCCGAGCTTGGCAGCGACAGCGCGGTCGACATCGGTGGTGGTGGGGCTCTTGAGCATGAGCGTATCGGTCATCATGGCCGAGAGCAGCAGCTTGGCCTGGACGTCGGAAAGCTCAACGCCGAGCACGCCGGCGAGCTTGGTGACAATGGTGCAGCTGGAACCCCAGGGCAGACAGATGTAGTGCAGCGGACCGGCGGTCTCGAAGTCGCCGATGCGGTGATGGTCGACGACGCCAAAGACCGTGGCGTCCTTAAGACCGGCGACGGACTGGGCAGACTCGTTGTGGTCGGTGAGGACGACGAGCTGACCGGCCTCGACGGACTCGATCACGCGGGGCTCGGCGATGCCGGCGTCGGCGAGCAGCTTGGCGGACTCGGCCGGAAGCTGGCCCAGAGCGCAGGTCTCGTAGGTGTTGCCGGCATACTCAACCTGGTTGAGCAGCTGGGACAGGACGACGGCGCTCATGATGGCGTCGTTATCGGGGTTCTGGTGACCAAAGACAAGAACGTTTGCCATGGATATCCTCCACTTGATATGTGTACTTGGACGTAGCTATGGTAGCACGCTGACGCCGAGGCTTGGGGACGGAAGGGCCACGGCATATTTTGGGGCAGGCATGGGGGCCAAGGCTGTCCCTTTTGCACCATGTTGGTGCAAAGTAGCCTGCCCCCTTGCACCAGCTATTTACCGGCAGCGCGCAGGGCCACGTAAGCGGCGCCGATGATGCCGGCATCGTTGCCGAGCGAGGCGACCTCGATGGGCGTCTCGCGCGAGGCGGAAAGCGCGTACTGCTTAAAGTGCTCACGAACCGCGTCAAGGTAGACATCGGCCGAGGCGGAGGCGCCGCCGCCGATCAGGAACATCTCGGGGTCGACCACGTTAGCGATGAGCGCCAGTGCGCGGCCGAGGTAATCGGCCATGGTGTCGGCCGCGGCCAGCGCGAGCTTGTCGCCCTCTCGACAGGCCTGGAACACGGTGCGGGAATCGGAAGGACCGGTGAGCTCGAGGGGCTCGACGCCCGCGGCCTTGCACTCGGCCAGATAGTTGCTCACCACGCCGGTGGCACTGGAATACTGCTCAAGGTGGCCATGGCCGCCGCAGCCGCAGGTGCGTTCCTCGACCGGATTCAGGCACATGTGGCCAATCTCGCCGCCGGCACCCACAACGCCCGACACAACGTCGCCGTTAACGATAACGCCGCCGCCTACGCCGGTGCCGATCGTAACCATCACCACGTTCTGCACGCCCTTGGCAGAACCGAGCCAGGCCTCGCCCATGGCAGCGGCGTTAGCGTCATTCTCGTACTTAACGACCGCATCGGGGCAGTGCTCCTGAATGGCGATCCTCAGCTCGGGCAGGTTAATGGCAATGTTGGCCTTGACCTTGGCATCGCCCGATGCCGGGATGGGGCACGGAACGGCCAGGCCAATGCCCGCCACAAAGGCGCGCGGAATCTGGGCCTTGGCTACAACCTGGTCGATAGCGCCGGTCACCGCGGCAAAGCCCGCGGCGTCAACGATGGGAGGCGTGGGCACGCTGGCCTTGGCCAGCAGGTTGCCGTCCTCGTCGAACAGGCCCTCCTTGACCGAAGTGCCGCCGACGTCGATGCCGATGTAGTACTGCTTAGGTTCCATGGGAGCCCACCTTTCTCGTTTAAACATTGCCTTATATGGTACCGCTCCCAAAGCGAAAACCTGCCAAAAAGGGACAGGTTTGTTTTGGCAGGTTTTATCCGGGGAATGTAAAACATGAAATTAGGTTCGCTGGGTGGCAAAACAACTCGCCCCCGTCCGCGGACCAATCAATTTGTTCAATGCTCCATTATTCGTATGTATATCCGTTTAGAGCGCTCTAGTTTTATATGCAGAGCGGCTCTTAGTATTATCCTTCTCGGACTTTTCAAGAACGCAATAGGGGTACTTAGGCGTTGACTATACTTTCTTTTATAGTCAATCAAGCCAGAAAGGGGGTTCCATGATTCCCAAATACGAATCGATAGCTGCAGATATCCGTCGAAGCATCGAGGACGGCGCTCTGAAACCAGGCGACAAACTGCCCACCGTCGTTGAGTTCTGCGAGTTGTATAGCGTTTCCAAAATCACCGTCAAGCGGGCGATTGAGCAGCTTACCGAGGAAGGTCTTGTCACCAGCCGTCGCGGATCGGGCACCTACGTCAAGGACACGGCGGGGCTTCCCGGCAAAGCGTTTTTCCAGGGCAAGAACGACCGCGCTCAAGGCTTTTCGTATGAACACCGCGGGGAGAAGGTGGCCTCGGTGGTCTACGATTTCTCGATCGTCAATCCGCCGGCAGAGGTTGCAACTCAATTGGGAATAGCCGAAGACGACTTTGCCTATCACATTGTGCGTGTGCGCGAGGTCGATGGTCTGCCCATCGTTATCGAGTATACCTACATGCCGCTCGAGGTGATTCCGGGTCTTAGGAAAAAGGACCTGTACGGATCGGTCTACAGCTTCATCCGCGAGCAATGCGGGCTTAAGATCTCGAGCTTCCACCGCATCATCCGTGCCGTGACGGCAACCGAGGAAGAGGCCAAGCGCTTGGATACCAAGCCCGACTCTCCCCTGCTCGAGCTCAATCAGATTGGTTTTTTAGATAGCGGCACCGCGTTTGAGTATTCGATCTCGCGCAACGTTGGCGACCGCTTTGAGCTGCACAACGTGACGCTGGCCTAGTTTTGTAATCCACCGGGCGCTCGTTTTGAGCTGTTTTGCGCGACGCCCGCACAACCTGATGGGGGTATGTACATGTCCGATTTGATTAAACTCACGCCTATCTTCCACAAAAAGATCTGAGGCGGTCGTCAGCTAGAGACGGTCTTTGGCTACGACATCCCCGAGGGGCCCATCGGCGAGTGCTGGGCGATCTCTGCACATCCCAACGGCGACTGCCAGATTGCGGAGGGCCCGTATGCCGGCCACACGCTGTCGTGGCTGTGGGCCGAGCACCGCGAGCTCTTTGGCAACTGCGAGGGCAAGGAGTTTCCGCTGCTCATTAAGATTCTTGACGCCAAGGACGACCCGTCGATCCAGATCCACCCCAACGACGAGTACGCCGCCGAGCACGAGAACGGCAGCCTAGACAAGATCGGGCTCGAGGGCAACATGGAACTGATTATCAGTCACCTCTAGGCCGCAACAACAATCCAAACGCCACAAGGGGCTCCCCCGTTCTTTAACGGGGGAGCCCCTTGCCATGTCTGAGCATTCAGCCCACCCGGCTCTCCAGACCAAAAAGCTGAGCGGCGAAGCAACGCTCGACAGCAACGTTACCCAAGGTCCCGGGCGGGCGCGGGGGACAACGTCGATCGCGAGTTCCGCACGAGCCGGAGAGCACTTAATGTGCTCTCCGTGCGAGCAGGACTGTCCGAGCAGGCGATGTTGCCCTATACGCCCGCCTAGCCGGATGTACGGGTTTTCCAGGCGCGGCAGATCGGCCTGAAAGAGGAGGGCATAGACCTTGAGGTCATGCCCGACGATTGAAGGCCGAGGTGCCGTGCCTGGGAAAGCCGCCTAGGTCAGTTTCACTATAGGAGCGAAGCCCTTCATCAGCTTTTTGGTCTGGCCGGTCTTTTCGAATTGGACCTCGATCATGTCTCCAGCGACCGAAATCACGGTACCCGTGCCAAAGGTCTTGTGGCTCACGGTATCGCCCGCGGCAAAGTCCTGCGATGCGCTGGCGCGATCGACCTTGCGCTCCACTGTCGGCGACACCTTAGACGACGGCTTTTTGGCTCGCGGCGCGCCCGAGCCAAAGGTCGAGGCAACACGGCCGGCGTCGGGCGAGACCCCACGATGGCGCTCGGTCCCGTAGCTGCTGCCGCCAAAGAAATCGTCGAAGCTCGATCCGCCGCGTGAACCGGAACCGCCGGTCGAGCGCGTATGCGAGCCGAACACCTTGCCGCCATACATATCCGAGCCCATGCCCGAGCCAAAGGTGCCGCGACGGTCGCCGCGCTTCTCCCAGCCCGTGCCCTCAAAACCGGCAGAACCGATACCGCTAAACTCGATATCCTCAAACGGAATCTCGTTGAGGAAGCGCGAGCGCGGGTTGGCAGAGGTCGAGCCGTAGGTGCGACGCGTGGCCGCATAGGTCAAGAACAGTCGCTTACGGGCACGCGTGATGGCGACGTAGGCCAGGCGACGCTCCTCCTCGAGCTTGCCCGGGTCATCGCTGCCGCCAAAATCGTGCACGTGCGGGAAGATGCCCTCCTCCATGCCGGCCACGAACACCGCAGGGAACTCCAGGCCCTTAGCGGAGTGGATGGTCATCATGGTAATGGCATGCGTCTCGCCGGCCAGGGAATCCAAGTCGGAGCGCAGGGCCAGCCACTCCATGAGTGCTGGCAGCGCCTTACAGGTGAGCGGACCGTAGGTGCGCTCGATCTCGTCGGCATGCACGGCACCCGCCGGCAGCTCAGTCGGCGCGGCATACGCGTTACCCGCGATGGCGGCGGCCAGGGCATCCTGCGGAGAGAGCGACGGAGCGGCCAGGCTATCGAGCGGATTGGAGCCCGCGGCATCACGCGCGCCGACCAGCGCCTCACACGAGGACGCGGGCACGGACGGTCCCGGCTCGGGCGCAGGCGCGCTCACCACAACGGGCTCGGACTCAGCGCCGGCAGGCACATCGGCAACGCCAGCCGCGCGCAGCTCTTCCAAGCTCTCGAGCGTGCCCTCGATATCCTCGTGCGTCTCTTCAAATTCGGCCGCAACGCCCAGGAATTCCTGGATGTTCTCGGCGCGGCTCTCGGACTCCATGGTACCCTCGGCGCGGAATGCCTGCAGCAGGCCCGTCTTGTCGACAATCATCTCGACAACGTCCTTGAGCTCGCCATCCATGCGACGGCCCTCGCGCACCAGCGCCACAAAGCTCGACAGGCCGTTGCGCACCTTGGCGCTAAACATGCCCGTCTCGGCGCACGCGATCTCGCAGGCCTGGAAGAACGAGCAGCGGTTGTCGCGCGCCAGCTGCTCAATTTTTTGAATCGAGGTGGAACCGATACCGCGGCGCGGCGTGTTGATGACGCGCTTAACGCTCATCTCGTCGGCAGGGTTCACGATCATCTTGAGGTAGGCCATGACGTCGCGAATCTCGGCGCGGTCGAAGAATCGCGTGCCGCCGACGATCTTGTAGGGCACGCCCGCGCGCAGGAACATATCTTCGAGAATGCGCGACTGGGCGTTGGTGCGGTAGAACACGGCGATGTCATCGTAGCTTGTGCCCTTGGAGTGCAGCTTCTCGATCTCGCCGGCAATCCAACGGCCCTCGTCGCGTTCGTCGCTCGCCTGGAAGGCTTGGATTTTCTCGCCGTCGCCCTCGGCCGTGAACAGGCGCTTGTCCTTGCGCTGCGAGTTATGGCGCACCACGGCGTTGGCGGCGCTCAGAATGTGACCCGTGGAGCGGTAGTTCTGCTCCAGCTTGACGGTCTTGCAGTTTTTAAAGTCCTTCTCGAAGTCCAGGATGTTGGTGATGTCGGCGCCGCGCCAGCTGTAAATGGACTGGTCGTCGTCGCCCACGACCATGAGGTTTTGGTACTTGGCGGCCAGCAGGTTGGCGATCTCGTACTGGACGTGGTTGGTGTCCTGATACTCGTCGACGCTAATGTAGCGGAAGCGCTCCTGGTACTTGTCGAGCACCTCGGGGCGGGTGCGCAGCAGCTCGAGCGTGCGCACGAGCAGGTCATCGAAGTCCATGGCGTTGGCGGCGCGCAGGCGGCGCTCCAGCTCCATATAGACCTGAGCGGCTTTTTTATCGTTGGGGCTGTCGGCAGACTTGAGCATGTCCTCAGGCCCGATCATGGCGTTTTTGGCCGAGCTGATCTTGCTGCGGATCATGTTAATGGGGAACTGCTTTTGCTCGATACCGAGCGCCTGCATAATGTCGCGCACCATGCGCTTTGAGTCATCGTCATCGTAGATGGTGAACTGGCCGGTGTAACCCAGCAGGTCGGCATCCTCGCGCAGCATGCGCACGCACATGGCATGGAAGGTGCACACCCACATGCCGCGGGTGCCATTGGGAATGAGCGCCGCCAGACGCTCGCGCATCTCGGCCGCGGCCTTGTTGGTAAACGTGATGGCCAGGACCTGCCAGGGTTTAACGTCCAGGTCACCGAGCATATGCGCGATGCGGAAGGTCAGGACGCGGGTCTTGCCCGAGCCGGCGCCGGCAAGGACCAGCAACGGACCCTCGGTCGTCAGGACGGCCTCGCGCTGGGCGGGGTTGAGGCTGTCAATGTCGACGAGTGGCTTGACGGGCTTGGGCGCCGGCGCGGGGGCGTCGTAGATGTCGAGCGGGACGAGCTCGGGTTCCGGCGCGGCGGGAGCGGTGTACGCATCGAGCGGCACGGGCTCCGGCGCGGGCGGCACGGGTACCGCGGCGTTCTTTTCCCAGGGCAGGGGCTGGGTCATGGGCGACTCCTCATCTGACGGACGGCGCGCCTGCGGGCGGCGCCATAGTTTGAGCCGTACCAGTATACCGAGCCGCGCGGACACCGACGTAAATCACACCACGACTCCGTGCGCCGCCGTCAGGCCCGCCCCAGCGGATTTGGTGTAATAGGGTCAGGTTAATCTGCACCATGTTGCTGCAAAGCAACCTGACCCCAATGCACCAATCAGGGAGCCACCGATGTCATGGCAGCAGCAGCGAGCGGCGGCCAGAACGAACAAATTGACATGAAAAGAGGGCGGCATAGACCTTTTGGTCATGCCGCCCTCTTTGAATGACAAGTTGTCGTTCTGGCCGCCGCGCAGCGTCAACCAAGTTACAGGCCGAGCATAGGCTCCAGGACGAAGAAGTACGCGAGCACCACGATGCCCAGAATGATGCGGTAGACGCCAAAGCACTTAAAGTCGTGACGGCGGACGAAGCCCATGAGCCACTTAATGGCGATGAGCGAAACCACAAAGGCCACAACGCAGCCCACGCCCAGGATGGCGATCTCGTTGGCGCCAAAGGTACCGCCCTTGATGAAGTACTTGACCAGCTTGAGCGCACTCGCGCCAAACATGACGGGAATGGCCAGGAAGAACGTAAACTTGGACGCCACCGAACGCGTGCAGCCCAAAAGCAGGCCGCCGATGATGGTGGAACCGGAGCGCGACGTGCCCGGAATCAGCGAGAGCACCTGGAAGCATCCGATGCCCAGTGCGGTCTTCCAACTTAGGTCCTCGAACGTGGTGATGGAACCAAAGTCCAAATCCTCGTCATCGCCCTCATCCTCAGCGGCAGCCGCGGCGGGCGCCGCAAAGTGCGCAGCGGCGGGACGTCCACCCGACACCACAGCACGCGAACCAAACGAACCGGCAACGGCCATTTCCTCGCGCTCGCTCGCGCGCCAGTTCTCGATCACGATAAACAGCACGCCGTACACGATGAGCGCCAGCGCCACGACGGGAGCGTTGTAGAAATGCTCCTCCATCCAGTCGTTGAGTGGCAGGCCGATCGCCGCAGCGGGAATACAGCCGAGCACGATCTTGCCCCACAGCACCCACGTGTCGCGGCGGCCCTCTTTACCCTTGCTGGGCGAGAACGGGTTGAGCTCGTGGAAAAACAGCACGCAGACGGCCAGAATGGCGCCAAGCTGAATCACGACCAGGAACATGTTCCAGAACGTCTCGCTCACGTTCATCTTGACGAACTCGTCCACCAAGATCATGTGACCGGTCGACGAAACGGGCAGCCATTCGGTGATGCCCTCAACCAGACCCATGAAGGCAGATTTTAGAAGCTCGATGATATCCAAAGGGACCTCCTCGTTAGACACCCGACGATATTGTTCTGCGGACGGTGCGGGCAATCTCCCATTATCAACCGTTCGGGCGCGCCCATGCCTACCCTTACCAAAAAACTCGCCCGTTCACAGAATTGACAGCAGTCAAACCGAAATCCTTGGGTATAACTGCAATAAGATAAAGTGTCCGGCGGCCAACGCACCCGCGCCCGCCCGACGCACGAGCCCCACGCCCGTGCGATAGACCAAGGAGGAAACCATGAACGAGGGCTACACCAAGGTATTTGTTTCACTCGACGGTACTGAGCAGCAGGATTTTGTGCTCGCACGCGCCATCAAGGTCGCCGCGAACAACGGCGCCAAGCTGATTATCGGCCACGTTATCGATTCCACGGCGCTCGAAAGCGCCGGCTCCTACCCGGTCGACCTGGTCAACGGCTTGGAAGAGGCTTTTAACAACTCCATTGTCAAGCAGCTCGAAGAAGCCAAGGCAAATCCCGATATTCCCGAGGTCGAGGTCATGATTCGCGCCGGCCGCATTCGCGAGACGCTCAAGGACGAAATGCTCGACGTGGTCAAGCCCGACTTAGTGCTCTGCGGCGCCCGCGGCCTGTCCTCGATCAAGTATGCGCTCCTGGGTTCGATTTCGACGTTCCTGCTGCGCAACACGGACTGCGACATTTTGGTCGTGAAGTAGGTTCCTTCCCGTCAGCGCAAGGCCTGCGGGGTTATCTAAGCCGACGTCCTCGCCGCTTCGCGGCTGCGGGATGTCGGCTTAGATAACCCCTCCCGGCCTTGCGCCTTCGTCACCATACTTCAGCGAGTTGACTGATATAAAGATGGCGTGCCGCCCTTTTGGGCGGTACGTTTTGTTTGGGTGGGACGGCACGTTTTTGTTATGGGGCAATTCTGTTTAGGCGCGTAATTACTTCTGGAATGATCTTATCGAACATTGCTTCTGCCTCGGGGAAACCTTCTTCCTTGAGGCCACGCGCTGCATCTCTCAGTGCGTCCGGCACCTCATTTCTGGTGTCGTCAATCATTCCGGTGACGATCCCCCGGGGCAATCCCGCCTCAGACATTTGCTCCATCACTGACTCGCGCATTACGCCATCGATCTTTCGGCTTCCACCAAACGAAACACCCATTTCCCGAACGAGGTTGGGATATACCGTTGTGCACAGCACGTCGTAAAGCGGCGCCAACCTCACTTGTTTCCAGTCCTCGTCCCACACGAGCGACCAATTTTTAAGATGGTTGTCGCAGTTTCCTACGGCATAGTCGAACAGCTGGTTATAGCCGACAAGGAACCTGTCCTCCATTTGATTCGTCGACGCCCTTCGCACCGCATCGACGATAAGTCCCAGGTAATTGACGCCCGTCGGCTCATATTTAAGCTCACGCGAGATGCCCTTGGCCTGACAAACATCTTCCTGGTGCAAACGGTATGGAATTGCCAATCCGTCAACCGAGCGTCCGGCATCAGGCATTACTCGGTCAAAGCGCTTCACAGCGATAATTGGCTCGGCATCTTCAACTCGGATAAGAAAACACTCTTCGGCCGATAGGTCCATCAGCGAAGCGGCTCTCACGCACATCGCTTCACAAACCGTCTCACCCGGGAACGCCTTCGACCCCGCTTTGAGGATATGCGTCGATGGGGCCGCCCCGTGGGGTAGATACCATCCGCTGCATGGGTCATCACCTGTATGGTACAGACCGATTTTCGCCTGGGCGCCTGCAAGAGAGATTCGGCTCTCAAGGGCCAGATCAAAAGCTACCGCCGCCGGCGCGTACGCCAGCCTGCCCAGCTGCCCCTCACTTATCCCCTCATAGCCCATTTCGAGACCGTCGGTCGAAGGCTCTCGCGTCAAAACAAGAGCGCCAACAGGTTCATCTCGAACCAAATCGAGAACCTTAAAGTAGTCGCCGCGCTCTGCTCGCGCCTTTTTCTCAAGATCTCTGTTGAGCTGTCCTTCCGGAATGATGCCAGAAAAAAAGGAGCTCGTTACGTCCGGACTGAATGCCTCGGCCACCAACGGCAAGGATGATGAAATCGGGGCCGCGTCAGCGTTCTCGAGATATTCGGGGACGTAAGTGAATATCGGGATCCCTGCGTTTTCATCCAATATGCCAACCAGCTGGTAGGACCCTTTAAACTCACGATGAACGAACAGCATGCCACCCATTATTTTCCCCTCACCTTCAGAAGAAAGTCGATATCCACGATGGAGGCGTAGTCGAAGATGACACCGATCTCGACCGTTGTCCGCCCCCGCTCGATATCGCCGATCACACGAAGGCTGCGACCCGTCATAGACGCGACATCTCGCTGGGTCAAACCAAGCTCACGTCTTCTAAGCCTAAGGGCTTTCCCCATCTCGCCCGGATCGAAAACCATGCGCTCCGAGAAAGTATTTTCTGACGGCTTGAGTTTGATACGCCCATCGAGCACCTTAGTCGTTGTCACCGTTCTCATGTCGCTCCTTAGCTATATTCCCGTTCATGAACATAGTATAAAACTGAAGAGCTATGTTCCTGTACGGGAATATAGTATCGGTTAAAATAGCAATGTCGCGTTCGGGAATATAGCTGCTGAGATGGCCGATTTATTCCCAAATGGGAAGATTCCGTCGATCGCGCCGCGCGGCCTGACTACTCGAAGTATTGGAATTTGTTGGTCGAGAAGGCGAAGGTTACGACGAAGCCTTCGCCCGGCTCCGAGGCTGCGGTGACGTCGATGCCCATCTTGGAGCATAGACGGGCCACCAGGTAGAGGCCGATGCCCGTTGCGCGCTTGGTGGTGCGGCCGTTGTCGCCGGTAAAACCCTTCTCGAACACGCGCGGCAAGTCGGCCGCGCTCACGCCGCAGCCGTTGTCCGCAACGGTAAGCTCAATGCGCTCGCTCGCCAGACCCTCATCCAGCAGCGCACCCGAAAACGTGATCTTCGCGCCGTCCTCACGCGCATATTTAATGCTGTTCTGGATGAGCTGGCCCAAGATAAACTCGAGCCATTTCTCGTCGGTAAAGACTTCGTAGTCGAGGTCCTCGCACACCGGTGCCACGTGTGCCGCGATGAGCTCGCGTGCGTTGGCCTTAATCGCACCCGTTACCAGGGTCTTGAGATCCCAGCGGCGAATCAGGTAGTCGCGCTCTACGACTTCCGAGCGCGCGTAGTAGAGCGCCTGATCGATATAGCGCTCCACGCGGGCCAGCTCTCGACCCAGGTCGTCCACGCGCGACAGGTCGTCTTCACTGCCGTCCAGGTTTTCCAGAATCAGATGAGCCGCCGCCAAGGGCAGTTTTGCCTCGTGGACCCAGCTCTCGATATAGTCGCGGTAGTCATCGGTCTGGCGCCGGCCTTCCGCCACCTCATCGCAGGCGGCCTTGCCTACGCGCCGCAAGACCTCGTATTCGAGCTCACCCTCGGCATACGTCGGGCGCTGCACCATCTCCTGCACCCATGCGGGGCTCTCAAGCTCCTCGGCCGCGCGCTCCAGCTGGCGCAAAAAACGGCGACGGCGCGCATACTCGATCACAATGCCGAGCATGCCAAAGACAAAGGACACGCCGACCGCCACGATCACGATGGAAACGGGGGCGCCCGCAACCGTCAGCACAAAGCAGCTCAGCAGGACGCCGCACATCCACACGGCGACGGAAAGCAGCGCATCTTTAAAGAGCTTGGCAAACGACATAACCGGCACCTAGACCGAATAGCCCTGTCCGCGGTGCGTGGTCAAATATCCCTTGATGCCGATTTTTTCGAGCGTAGTGCGCAGGCGGTTGATGTTGACGGTAAGCGTGTTGTCGTCCACAAAGGCATCGGAGTCCCACAGGTCCTGCATGATGGCCGAACGCGAGACAATCTTGCCCGCGCGGCTCAGGAGCAGAGAGAGGATACGCAGCTCGTTTTTGGTGAGCTCGGTGCTGTCGCCGGTTGCCGTGTTGGTGACCATGGAGCGGGCGAGATCGAGTTCCATCCCTTTGTGGACGAGCGTGCTGCGCTCGCCCGCCGCCGCGGTGCGACGCAGCAGGGCATTGATGCGCGCCACGAGCACGCGGGTGCTGTAGGGCTTGGGCACAAAGTCGTCCGCGCCGAGCGTCATGGCCATGACCTCGTCGATCTCGGTTGTGCGCGACGTGAGGACGATGATGGGAACCTCGGATTCGCGGCGGACTTCATGGCAGATGTGCTGGCCGTCTTTGACGGGAAGCGTCAGGTCGAGCAGTACCAAGTCGGGTGCAGCGGTCAGGATGTCACGCGAGACGTGCTCAAACGTTTTGCTGGCCTCAATTTCAAACCCGGCACGGGCAAGGATGTCGGCAAGCTCTCGACGAATGGTCTCGTCGTCCTCAACGATATAAATCAGCGCCATGGATTTCGCTCCCCTCTTGGTGCCTTGCGGTCATTATGCCCGCAAATCCGCAGGCGAACGCCACGCACGTCGCCAAGGTGACAGAACTGTTCGCGAGCGGGGGTGTTTTGTCCGCCTCACGTTCGCGATGGGGACGGGGATCAAAATGATTTTTTAATCCCCGTCCCAGAATAATCATTTAGCGGCGGGCGCGGAGCTTTTCGTAGCCGTCGGCGAAGAAGGTGACCATAGCGGCGTCTGCCTCGGCGGCATCGGCATCGGCAGCGGGAACCACACCGTGCTCGTCACTCACCAGGAACAAGGCGCCCTTGAGCTGCGCGGGGATGTCTACGCGCGTGACCGGGATGTCCTTGGTCTGGGCCAGCTGCTCAATGAGCGTCGCCGTACCGCACAGGCACTCGTCCGCCGGCGCCACGAAGGCAAGCTCGCCGTCGTCGACAGCAGCGAGCAGCTCGGGCGCCACGCCGGTCTCGTCGGCCTCAGAGCGGGCCTCGGCGGAGCGGGCACGCAGCGCCTTGGCCGAAGTATCGGCCAGCGGCTCGTACTCCCCCACCGTCATGGCGGCATTGCCGTTGATGTCGATCACCAGCATGAGCACGCCATCGTGCGCGGTATAGTCGCCCTCGGCTAGCGACCACTCAACGTGCTGCTTGGCCCAGCTGAGCATGTTATGGGTGAGCGGCTCGCCCTGCACCAGGCGCTCGGACAGCGCGCGGATGTGACGGTTGAGCATGGGCACTTTTTTGTTGGACATACGCCAACGGCAGATAAGCGCGGGCTTATCGAGCGTGAACTTCTCGACCGCCTCCTGATTGGCGCAAAAGTCCTCGTACGCACGCTGATCCTCGGCATTGCCAAACAGCTCGGCATCATCAATCTGGGGCATGGCCATACCTTTCGTGTTAGTCATTCCGTCCTCTTATACCAAAAAGACGGCCCTCCAAACGGAGCAGCCGTCTTTTGCAGAGATTATTTTGCCGCAAGGCAGGTCTTAATGACGGAAATGCCTAGCGCCAGTGAACACCATAGCAATATCGTGCTCGTTGCAGGCCTGGATGCTCTCGTCGTCGCGCTTGGAGCCGCCGGGCTGGATGATGCAGGTCACGCCGTGTGCGGCAAGCACGTCGACGTTGTCGCGGAACGGGAAGAACGCGTCGCTTGCGCAGGCAAAGCCGCCCTTCTCCACGCCCTCGCGCTCGCAGAAGTCCTCGGCACGCTCGCAGGCCAGCAGCGCGGAATCCACGCGGTTGGGCTGACCGGGGCCCATGCCAATGCCGGCCTTGCCCTTGGAGACCAGGATGGCGTTGGACTTAACGCCCTTGCAGACCTTCCAGGCAAACTCGAGCTCGGCCATCTCGGCGTCGGTGGGCTTGCGGTCGGTGGGGAACGTAAAGGTCGCGGGGTCCTCGGTTACGTGGTCGACCTCCTGGACCAGCATGCCGCCGTCGATGGAGCGCAGCTCCACCTGGGCACCGTGGTCCACGCCGCCGGTAGCCAGCACGCGCAGGTTGGGGCGCTTGGCCATGCGCTCGAGCGCCTCGTCGGTGTAGCTCGGGGCGATGATGACCTCGACAAACTGTTTGTTCTGGTCGGCGAAGTGCTCAACCAGCTCAAAGGGAACCTCGCGGTTGCAGGCGATGATGCCGCCGAAGGCGCTCTTGGGATCGCAGGCGAAAGCGCGGTCGTAAGCGGACGTAATGTCCTCGGCAACGGCGGAGCCGCAGGGGTTCTGGTGCTTGAGGATCACGCAGGCCGGCTCGTCGAACTCGCGGACCAGGTTCCAGGCGGCGTCGGCATCCAGATAGTTGTTGTAGCTGAGCGGCTTGCCCTGGATCTGCTCGGAGCCCACGAGCGGGAACTGCGAGCTCGCGGTGTTCTCGCAGCCCTCGGCAAAGCGGTAGACCGTGGCCTTCTGTTGCGGGTTCTCGCCATAGCGCAGGTCATCAACCTTCTCCAGCGAGATCTCGAGCTTGGCAGAGGTGTCCGCCACGTCGCCTGACTGGGCGGCGAGCCAACGGGAAATAGCCGTGTCGTAGGCAGCGGTGGTCTGGTAGACCTTCACCTGCAAGCGACGACGGGTGGAAAGTGTGGTGCAGCCGCCGGTCTCGTGCATCTCGGCCAGGACGGCGTCATAGTCGGCCGGGTCGGAGATGACGGTAACGCTCGCGGCGTTCTTGGCGGCAGAGCGCAGCATGGAGGGACCGCCGATATCGATGTGCTCGATGGCGTCCGCGAAGGTGACCTCGGGGTTGGCGACGGTCTTCTCGAACTCGTACAGGTTGACGACGACCAGGTCGATCATCTTAATGCCGTGCTGAGCGGCCTCCTGCATGTGCTGCTCGGAATCGCGGCGGGCAAGCAGCGCGCCGTGAACCTTTGGGTGCAGCGTCTTGACACGGCCATCCATCATCTCGGGATAGCCCGTGAACTCCTCGATGGGGGTTACGGGAACGCCCGCGTCCTCGATGGCACGAGCCGTGCCGCCCGTAGAGATGATCTCGACGCCAAAGTCGTCAACCAGCGTCCGTGCGAAATCGACGACGCCCGTCTTATCGGTAACCGAAATCAACGCGCGTGCGATCTTCACATCAGATCCCATGCAGTCCTCCTGTCTGGTACGCCGCCGTGCTCTGTGAGTCGGTGATACGTCGATCTGCAGCGCTCGCGCAGCGGCATTGAAAATACTGATTTAATGTAGCGCATCGAGCGCGCCGATGCACCCCGCAACGCACGGCTGTGAAGAAAAAGCTTGCGAGCGGATGGTTTGGGCGCGGCACTGGCCGCGATGAGTTGATGGAACACAGGGGCACCATAATTAGATGCCAATGGCGTGGTAGAACTGTGCTCGATATGCATCCGCAAAAGAAAGAGGCACCATGGTCTCGCGGGTTCTCTACCGACCGTTTGATACCGAAGATTTCGACGCCATCGCGCTGATTCTGCAACAGCTTTGGCACAACAACTCGGATAACGATGAGTACAACCGCCTTGAGGCCGCGTGCGATCTTGCCTATTGCCTTTCGTCCTCGACGTTTTCGCAGGTCGCTGTAATCGACGGCCAGGCGCGCGGCATTGCACTTGCGCGCGCGGGGCAGAGCTCCGGCCGTACCATCAACGAGCATTGGATGGATACCGAGCGCGCGCTGCTGTCGCAGATGCGCGAGCTGGAGCCCAGCGCGTGCGCCGAGTACCTTTCGTTTGTGCGCGCCACCATCCGGACCAACAACCGTCTGCTCGAGAGCAGCCCGCTGCCGCACGACCACGAGGTCACGCTGCTCGCTGTCGACCCCGATGTCCATGGTCTGGGCGTGGGCTCGGTGCTGCTCGATGCCGCGGTCTCGCACCTGTCCTCACGCGGAGCAACGAGGGCGCACCTGTACACCGACTCCAACTGCTCGTGGAAGTTCTACGAGCTACACGGCTTTAAGCGCACGTCCACGCACCGCGCCAACCGCGAAGAGCGCCGCCACAATATGCCGCGCGAAAGCTTCCTCTACGAACTGGATCTGACCGCCTAGATCGGGCAGCCACACCTAGTCGTTGGGGACACTCCTGAGCAAAATGGCTGTGGAAGCCCCGGCTGATGTCTCCAAATAGGGACTAGAAAATGCCCGTGGGCAAAAAACGTCAAATATGAGTACTGTTACCTTTTTTGTAGCAGCGATTTGGGGCATTTTTACTGCTTTGAGGCACGGTGTTCAGCCGTACGAGCTGACGTAGCTCCCCAAATGTTCAATAAAATGGGCCCCTAACGAGAGGTATTCCCATTAGGGACCCATTATTGAGTGCAAATATATGTGACTATAATGGCAACAGTACTCATATTTGGCATTTTTTGCCCACTGCCCCCTGCGCGGGGGTCCGCAGCGGAAAGATTAGTCCATTTCGAAACATATAAATGGGATGGATCTTTCGCCAACAGTCGCTGGGGAAGACCCATCCCATGATTTGCGCTCGCTAGAACGTTCCGCCGCCGCCTCCGCCGGCGCCGCCACCGCCGCCACCAGAGAAGCCGCCGCCACCGCCGGCGCCCGAGCTATCGGAGCTCGACGCCAGCTCGCGGATGGTCTCATGGTACACAGCATCAAACGAATCCATCGGCGACTCGTTGCCGTAGTGATGGTAGTACCACCAATAGCAGGGGTAGTTGTCGTAGAAGTCGTCGCTGTTGCGTAGGTCCGCAGGCACGGCCTCGGCCAGCTGTCGCAGCACTTCTTTCGAAACGCCCAGGGCAACGCCCATCACCAGCAGCTTATTCCACAAGATCAGATCGCTGGGGACGGCCTCCTTCAGGCGCGTAAAGTCCTCGAGCCAATGCTTGAGCGCCTTGCAGCGAGCCGCCACCTCGGCGCCCTCCAGCGTGTAGCGGCGGAAAGTGCAGCTCAGGACAAAGCCCACGATCGTAACGGGGATCGAGATCATAGCGGCACCGACGTTGGCGTCCGCAAAGTCGGTATAGAACAGGGAACCCAAAATACCACAGACAATGATGATGCCGAGAACCAAGCCGGTCACCATCGCAACAGTGCCGTCTGAGGCGATAAACTCGCGTTCCTCCAGCTTGCCCTTAACCGTGCTCTGATAATCCTCGAGCTTGTCGCCAACAGATGTGGTGCGCTCGCTTGCGTACTCCTCCAGCTCGCTAAACGTGCGCGAACGGACGCCGTCCTTATCGGGCTTAACGCCGGCAAAGAAGACCTTGAGCACGTCGCGGTCGATGCCGTCCTTCTTGGCAGCCTTCCAGGCCTCCTCAGTCACTGTGATGCGATACGTCTGCTCCTCTTTTTCGTGACGGAGCAGGCCCTTCTTCTTGGTCTCGGTCGCCTCTTCCAGCTTGATCACGCGGTCGTCGGTGAGCTTCATCAGCGTGGCGATATATGCCTGATCGGGCACGTTGTTCCAGCTCATGAGAGCCGCAAGCACCGCGGGATGGTCGGCGGAGGGCACATCGCGGAAGTACTCGTCCTGGAAGAGTGGCTTGGGCTTAGGCCTGCGCAGCTTGAGCACCACAATCGTGCCAGTGTAGGCCGCCGCCACGACAACGCACACCGCAGCAAGCACGCCGGCAACCGCACGCGCGTGCTCACGGCGGGCGTTGGCTTCCTCGGCCCACGCCTTCTCCTCGCTTAGGATCGTCGGCAGGCGTTCCTCGCTCGAAGCGGCAAACTGCGGTACCCAATCGCTTGGAAAAACCACACGTGCCTCGGCGAACTCGCCCTGATGCACGCAGGGAATGGTATAGGTGACCATGGGCTCGTCCGCGTCGAGCGATACGTCGCCCGTGAGCGGACCATGACCCCATGCGCGGAAGTTCTCGCCCTTGACGGCCGCCGTCCCGGCAGCGGCATTTGCGAAATACACTTCCATCTCGACGTCATCGGAATCCGCCGACCAGCCGTCGCCCACAAACTTCCAGTAGAGTTCGGCGGTATCGGCCCAGTTCATGACCGCGCCGGTCATGGTGTAGCTCACGTAATAGATGGTGCTGTCGCCGCTCTCGTGAGGACTGAACACCTTGATTTTTACGCCGCCATCGGACTGCTCCACCGTGTAGACGCCGCTGTCGCCCTTGTTTGCACTGTCGACCTTGTTAAACGCAGTGTCTTCTTCCTCGACACCCAGCACGTCGATGCCCACCGAGCCACCCTGCTGGTTGGAGCCCGTGTTGATATCCCAATACACACCGTTGATGTCGTCGTCGAAATCAAACTGGCGGCCCTCGACAACAGTCAGCGAACCATCGGCCTCGACCGTGGCGCCGATATAGGTTTGGGTCATAGAATAGCCGTCGGCATGCGCGGCGGCGGGCAGTAGCAGCAACATAAGCGCGACGAGTGCGCAGACGGAAGCGAATCGCGCAAACAGGCGGCGCTGCCGACAGGTTTTGGCAACGGGGGCGTTCATAAGCACATCCTTTGTCTGTGGTACCAACAGCGTTATTGTCCCACGTTTGCGAGCCTGCGGCGTGACCATCTAGGCAAGAGGCGCGTCATTTGGGACAAAAGTCCCACCCAAGCCCGGCACCTGAGAATTGATCCATTGGGGACGGAGGAAAACGGATCATTGCAACTAGTCATTGGGGACGTTCTTAAACGACTAGGCGCTGGGGACACTCTTTGTCCGGACACCGCCCCGGCAATAGATACCACTTCACAGCTCCGACACAGGTGTAGCGGCTTTGTGTGGGCGCGGCGCGCGCTGATTGAGCCTGCGGTCGGAGGGCATAAAGAAGTTGAGCGAAAACGGTTTGCCCCTTTCCCGTTCGCTCGAGGATCATGTCCCCCTTTTCCGCGGAAACCCCGGCAGTTGCGAAGAGCTGCCGGGGTTTCTGTCGTTTGAGGGATTGGGCCGGCGGGCGGCGATCGATCTGTCGAGCCGGCGGTCCGGCACGCGCAACGCGCGACCTCGGCAACTTGCAGGCCACGGCAGCGTCTCCCCCACCGCCCCGCGCTATACTCATCCGCATGGATATCAACGCACGCAACATAGCAACACACGCCGCGGACGCACCGGCAACGGCGGCGCCCGCACCCGTCGTGGGCCGCTTTGCCCCGTCGCCCTCGGGCCGCATGCACCTGGGCAACGTGTTCAGCTGCCTGTGCGCATGGCTTTCGGCCCACAGCCAAGGCGGTCGCATTGTGTTGCGCATCGAGGACCTGGACGATCGCTGCAAGCGGCCGGAGCTTGCAGCTCAACTGATTGACGACCTGGCTTGGCTGGGCCTGGAGTGGGACGAAGGTCCCTACTACCAGCACGATCGCCTAGACCTGTACGAGGACGCCCTGCACAAGCTGCAAGACGCCGGCCTCACCTATCCCTGCTTTTGCACGCGCGCTGAGCTCCATGCCGCGAGCGCGCCGCACGCCAGCGATGGCACGCCCATCTACCGTGGCGCCTGTCGAGGCCTTTCGGCCGAAGAGGTTGCCCGCCGTAGCGCCCTGCGCGCCCCGGCAACGCGCCTGTGCGTACCAACCGTCGACGACCTCGCGGACGACGTAATCGAGTTTGTAGACCGCACGTACGGAGCCCAATGCGAGGCGCTCGCCACCGAGTGCGGCGACTTTTTGGTGCGCCGCAGCGACGGCGTGTTTGCCTACCAGCTTGCCGTGGTGGTCGACGACGCCGCCATGGGCGTCACCGAGGTCGTACGCGGATGCGATCTGCTGGGCTCCACGCCGCGCCAGATCTATCTGCAGCATCTGCTGGGACTGCCCACTCCGCACTACGCGCACATTCCGCTGCTCATGGCACCGAACGGGCGCCGTCTATCCAAGCGCGACCGCGATCTGGATCTGGGCGAACTCCGCGCCCGCTTTGGCACGCCCGAGGCGCTGCTGGGCTGGCTCGCCGGGCAAACAGGCATCGCACCGGACACCACGCTGCGCTCTGCCGAGCAACTGGTCGAGCACTTTAGCTGGGACGTCATCCGCGCGCACAGGGAGAACATCGTTATGAGCGAAAGGACATTCGTGGAACAGACAGCAGCCCATCCCAACGAACGCTTCGATAGCGACGCAGCTGAAACCCACCTTTCGCCAGAGGGTTTCGATACGTTTTGCGAAATACTCGACTCCCCTGTGTCCCAAGCCACGAAAGCGCTGCTCGAGCGCAAGGCGGCCTGGGAGTAAGCCCCCTGCCAAGCGGATTCCGCTTCGCCTCTACGCAATGTCCCAGGGTTGGAGGCCGTCACCCAAGCGAACGATGCAGTCGTAGAGCACGGTGTGGCGCTCGGCCGGGTTGGCATCGCGATGGAAATGGCCGTAGTACCAGCGCTTGTAGTCCAAGCGATCCTCTAGCTCGTCGAAAAACGCCGTGAGCCGATCAACATCGGGACGGTTCCACCCGGGCGCCGGATAAAGCGTGGGCGAGAGCATGCGCGTGGAGCAGGTGTGGCTGATCACGTAGTCGACCTTCCAGCCCACGCTATCGAGCTTTGCCCGCGCTTCCTCAAAGTTGCGCTCGTCCGGCAGCTCCTGCGGCCACCAGCTGGAATACGGAATGCGATACTCCTTGTCCACGCTCGTGGCACCGCCCATGGTAAAGACCGTTGAGCCATCGAGCTCAAAGACCTCACCGCGCGTCAGACGCCGGATGGGCGAGGTATCCGACAAGCGCTGCGTCAGCCCGCCATGCCAAAGCTCCATGGGGCGCTCCGCCCAGTGGTCGAAGCGCTCGTGGTTGCCGTCGACAAAGAGCACGGTGTAGGGGCGCGACTCCAGCCAAGCAATATCGGCACATTCCTCGGCAGAGAAATCCCACGGAAAGCCAAAGTCGCCAGCAACAATGAGATAGTCGTCGCTCGTCAGACTGTCCCCAAGTTCCCAGTCGCGGAGCTTTTGCATGTCGAGCCCACCATGGACGTCGCCCGTCACATAGACCGTCATCGGATTACCACTTCCCTGTAAGTCGCTAGCCCACATTCTGCACGATCGCTAAACCAACCTCTCCAATCCTTCCACCCTTTAGGGCTTATTCCTCCTCCTTCCATCCAAACGGATCAAACACCCAAAAAAATCAGATCGAGCACGCCGCCGGTCTCCATAGCGCCAGCGAGGGCAATGCAAACATGCAGAAAGCTCGTGCTTCGAAGCATGTCGAACGGCCCCAGAACGGCCAGCAGCGCGACCGCCGCGCCGGCAAGGCACAGCGCGAGACACGGCCCCGCGTCCTTAGCGCATTTCCTAGCGAGATGCTTTGCGTTGTCACTCATTGGCATCGAACTCCTTAGAGGGCCGTTGCTTTGATTCATGCTTCCGCGACAGAGCAGGGCGGCTGGTTAAGTGTCACATGTCGTGCGGACATATCTGAAAGCTCGCTCCAAACCGCCAATCTTAATCGTCATACGTCCAAAACACGAACGATCGATCTGTTATCCTGGCGCCAGCATGGTCTGACGAAAGGCATGACGAAATGGCTACTCAGCAGGTTGATATCGAGTTCGACTCACTCGCACATGGGGACGATTCGCCCAAACTCATCGCCAACTCGAAGGCGACCGGCGGAACGCTGTTGTCCGTTATTAAAGAGCACCTCTCTACCTGCAGCTCGTTCGACTTTTGTGTAGCGTTTGTCGCGGATGGCGGCCTTCAAATCCTGGTCGAGGCGTTTCAAGAGCTCAAGCAGCGCGGCATTACGGGTAGGCTGCTCACATCTACCTACCTCAACTTCAACTCACCCGATGCGTTTCGCAAGCTTCTGGAATACAACAACATTGAGGTGCGTGTATTCCAGGGCAACCTGCACGCCAAGGGATACATTTTCGATAAGGGCGTAACCAGCACGGTTATCGTTGGCAGCTCCAACATGACGCAGACCGCCCTCACCTGCAATAAAGAGTGGAACGTCCTGTACCAGACCGTCGAGAACAGCCGACTGCTCGGCGAGCTCAGGGGTGAGTTCAATTCACTATGGAACGACACTTCCACCGTCGCACTTTCGCAGGAGTGGATTGAGAGCTATGCCGCGTACCGATCGGCGTGTCCGCCAAAGCCAAAATCAAAGCCGACGTTCCAGACAGCCGTTAGCCCAGCCACGAACGACCTCGAAGAAATCAAGCCCAATAAAATGCAGCAGCGCGCTCTCGAAGCGCTCGGAGTAATTCACCGCAAGGGCGAGATCCGCGCTTTGCTGGTCTCGGCAACCGGCACCGGCAAGACTTTCCTGTCGGCGTTCGACATACTCGCAACTAAACCTCAACGTGTCCTCTTCCTTGCGCACCGCCGCCGCATTATCGATGCTTCCCGCGCGAGCTATGAGCGACTCTTGGGCAACACTTATTCATTTGATACCTATCAAACAGGCAAGAATACAAGCAGCGCTACCTGCGTGTTTGCCATGTGTTCTTCGATCGTCAAGCATCTGAGCGATTTCCATCCCGACGAGTTCGACTATATCGTCATCGACGAGGCACACCGCACGGGTTCCCAGGGCTATCAGTCCATCATGTCGTACTTTACGCCGCGCTTTTATCTGGGTATGACCGCCACACCCAACCGCACCGACGGCTACGACGTCTTCGCTCTCTTCAATCACGTCATCGCGTTCCAGATCACGCTGCAGGACGCCCTGGCTGAGGAGATGCTAGCCCCCTTCCATTATTTTGGCATTCACGATCTGGAGATTGACGACGAGACCGTTGATGACACCGCCTTGTTCGGACGCCTGACGTCCGACGAACGCGTGCGTCACATTACTGAGAAGATCGAGGAATACAGCGTCACCAAAAGCAACCGCAGGGGCTTAATCTTCTGCAATCGAAACGCCGAGGCCAGAGAACTGTCGCGAAAATTCAACGCTCTTGGATATCGTACAACTGCAATCAGCGGCCAAGATTCCGACGAGACCCGCGACGCCGCAATTAGCCGTCTTGAGACTGGTGAGCTCGAGTACATCTTCTCGGTCGACATCATGAACGAAGGCGTCGACATCCCTTCGCTCAATCAGATCATCATGCTTCGCCGCACCGATTCGGCAATCGTCTTCATTCAGCAGCTCGGCCGTGGCTTGCGCCTGAATGATGGCAAGGAATACGCACTGGTACTCGACTTTATTGGCAACTACCAGAGCAACTTCCTGGTGCCCATCGCACTTTCGGGTGACAAGACGTATAACAAAGACCGCCTGCGTCGCCTCGTCCAAGAAGGCGATTCCACAATTCCCGGATGCTCGACCGTGAGCTTCGACCGCATTTCCGAGGCGCGCATTTACAAAGCCATCGACGGCGGCGACTTTACTTCTGTCAGGTTTTTGAGAAATGAGTATCTCGATCTGCGTCAGAAGCTCGGCAAGATCCCCTCGCTACTCGAATTTGATCGCAACGGTTCCATTGATCCGCTGCTCATCTTCAAGAACAGTGGCTTGGGGTCCTACCATGCATTTCTTTCCAAATACGAGCCAGACTACACAGTTCAGTTTTCTTCGGATCAAACCAAGATTCTCAAATTTATTTCTCAAAAACTCTCTGCGGGCAAGCGTTTCGAAGACCTCTACTTGCTTCAAACGCTCGTCGAATCCGGGCATGAGGGCTATCAGCAAATGCGCGAAGCTGCCCTTAGAAACTACCGCGCGCAGCTTAAGGACAGCGCCGTTACATCGGCAATCGCAGTTCTCAAGGGCGACTTCGCAACTCCCAAGGATTTCGTGTCCCTGCTTATCGACGACGGAACCGGACCTCGTCTGACTGAAGCCTTTGCGACCGCTCTGCGCAATGCCGAGTTCAAACGCCAGGTTCTCGAAGTGCTGGATTTTGGCATCGCGCGCAACCGACTCGACTATGCCGAGACATACGATAACACGAACTTCGTCCTCAACGCCAAGTACACGTACGAGGAGGTTTGCCGCTTGATGAACTGGGAGAAGAACATCAACGGTCAGAATCTCGGCGGCTACTTCTATGACGAGAAGACCAATACATTCCCCGTGTTTATTAACTACGACAAGGCGCCCGACATTAGCGAGTCCATTCAGTATGAAGACCGTTTTGTTTCGCCGAGTAGGCTGATCGCAATCTCCAAAGTCAACCGCACGCTCAACTCTCCCGAGATTCAGCGCCTGCAGGCATGGCCGGGCAACGGGCTAAAGACGTATTTGTTTATGCGCAAGAACAAGGACGATAGGGGCGGCAAGGAGTTTTACTTCCTGGGTGAGATGCACCCGACCGGCAAGTTCGAGGCCATCAAAATCAAGAGCGGTGATAACGCCGTCGAAATCGAATATGAGCTCAACGCACCCGTGAGACAGGACATTTACGAGTTTATGCTCAGTGATTTGAGCGAAGCCGAATAGCAAAAAGGAGCGAGTCGCCATGTGGCACCCCTCCTTTTGTTTACTTAAGTCTGAGCTTCTTTTCGAGTTCCTCGACGACCTTAACGTCCGCCGGAAGCCAATCGACGTCCCACAGGTCATTGGCATCGAGCCATTTCATGTCCTCGTGGGCATGCTCTTTGAACTCCCCAGAAAGGATATTAGCCAGGTAGCACTGCATCGACAGGTGGAACGTCTCGTAATTATGTTCAACCGTGCACAGATAGTCGAGATTACCGATCGTGACCTCGAGCTCTTCCTGAATCTCGCGCACGATTGCCTGCTCGCCGGTCTCGCCCGGCTCGAGCTTGCCGCCCGGAAACTCCCAGCCGTCTTTAAATTCGCCATAGCCGCGCTGACAGCTTAGGATCTTCCCGTCCTTCTGAATAATCGCCGCTGCAACATTGATTGATTTCATAACTAGTTATCACCTCTCCAGTTGAGCCCAACCAGTATAGGTGATCGACAAAGCCCTGCGCGGCAAAACGCTGTTAGAAGCGGTATACATATTCGTATTACCCGTTCAGCACCACCAGCAAAGGCATCATCAGCTCGCGTCGTTTGGCGGTTTTAAAGTTCTCTTCTACAAGGTCTTTCAGCCGCTGCGTGTTGAGTCCACGCCCAAGCGCATCGTGATAGATATCGGTAATTAATGAAGGGTCCTCGCAATCGAGACATAGATCGACAAGCGTGCGCTCGGGTTTGGTTACCGGCAGACCGTCGAGCCAAACGATATCCTGCTCAGCAATCTCGCGCTTTGCAAAAGAAAGGGATTCGTTTCTTGTATTGATGCGCACGGGCGCGGTCATCCTGTAGGGGGACAGATAGAAATCGCCCATTTGCAGCCGCAGGTTCGCTGCAGTCGTGCCGCTCACAGCGACACCATCCCACTGGAGTTTTCTCTCCCACGCGCAAAGGGAGGGATTGGTGAGCTTCCAAAGGGCGTTGGGCTCGTCGGTGTCTCGGCGCTGCGTGCCTGACATCCGGTAGGCGCCGTTGCATACCCGTTCAAGACGACCCACGCGGCATGAGTGTGCCGGCGCATCTCGAGAGATGTCCATGCGAGCCACCTGGGCTGTGGTAAACACGCCCTCGCTCTCGGAAAGCTCACTTATCGCCGTCATGTTGCTAAAGTACTTCATGTCGCAGTTGTAGGATATTTTCATACTTTTGCAACGTAATTTCGATTTCCTGTGATCATTGCACTTTGCTTATCCCACTCCTCCCGCCGCTTTGCCGCCGGTGCACCATCCCCCGCTATCGAGGTCTAATACTTTTCCCACCACCACCCAAAAACTCATCCAACATTAATCTTGGCTCAAGAATCGCTTAATCTATAACCTGCACTATAGAGTTCGACCAAGGGCGGGGCGGCGCCGCGCAACGCAGACCGCTGAACGCAACGCTCGCGCCCGGGCAGATCGCCCGACGTCGCGCCCATCGAACGAAAGGACAGGTCATGGACGACCTCGAAAAAGTTGAAACCATCCGCACCAAGTGCAACGTGAGCTACACCGATGCCAAGGCCGCGCTCGACGCCGCCGACGGCAACGTTTTGGACGCCATCATTTGGCTCGAATCGCAAGGCAAGACCCAGACCACATCGGCGCACGCCGCCACCGAATCCGAGCCGGCCGATGAACCCTCGGCCGAGATGGTCGCCGCGCAGGCAGCCTACGAGAAGTCGAGCGAAAAGACTGACTTTTCCAAGAAGATGGACAGCGTGTGGGAGTACCTCAAAAAGCTCTTCCGCCTGAGCCTGGACACCAAGTTTATCGCCACGCGCCGCGACGCCATCATCCTCAACATCCCCATCCTGATCCCCATCGTCGCCCTGTTTGCCTGGGGCGCCACGATCTGGCTGATGCTGATTGGCCTGTTCTTTGGCATGCGCTACCGCATCGATAGCGACGGCGACGTGCCCGGCAGCATCAACAACCTGATGGACCACGCCGCCGACGCCGCGGACGGCATCAAGCAAAATCTGAACGACGACAAGTAATCGCAGACGGGGGCACGTATGGCACGAATCCTGATCGTAGAGGACGAGGAAAAAATCGCCCGCTTTGTGACGCTCGAGCTGGAGCACGAGGGCTACCAGGTGGAGCACGCCGCCGACGGCCGCACCGCCGTGGACCTGGCGCTGGAGCGCGACTACGATCTGATTCTGCTCGACGTGCTGTTGCCGCAGCTCAACGGCATGGAGGTCCTGCGGCGCGTCCGCAAGCACAAGGATGTGCCGGTGATTATGGTCACCGCGCGCGATGCCGTGATGGACAAGGTGGCCGGGCTCGACGCCGGCGCCGACGATTACCTGACCAAGCCGTTTGCAATCGAGGAATTGTTCGCTCGAATCCGCGTGGCGCTTAAGCGCGCGGAGGCCGTGCGGGCGGCTTCGGGTGTTGCCGGCGTCGGTGCCGGGGCGGGCGCTGCGGGCGGCGCTGCCGCCGGTGCCGTTGCGATGCCCCCGGCCGGCGACGCGGCACATGCCCCCGCTTCGCCCTCCCCCGCTTCGCCCTCC